>NZ_JAKFEB010000024.1:0-12280 GCF_036677305.1 Brevundimonas sp.
CTGGCCGAGCACGCCTCGTTCAGCCGGGCGGCGGAGGCCGCGCACGTCAGCCAGCCGGCGCTGTCGGCCGGTGTGCAGGAGCTGGAGAAGATTCTCGGGGCGCCGGTGGTCGAGCGCACGCGCGGCAATGTCCAGCTGACAGCTGTCGGCGCCGAGGCGGTGCGGCGGGCCGAGGATGTGCTGGCGCGCACCGAGGATCTGGTCGAGGCGGCCAAGAATGCGGGCAAGCCGCTGTCGGGCCGGTTCCGGCTGGGGGTCATCCCGACGGTCGCGCCCTTCCTGCTGCCGACCAAACTGCCGGGGATCAAGCTGGCCTATCCGGCCTTGCGGCTGTTCATCCGCGAGGACCTGACGCCGCGTCTGATCGCGGGGCTGAAGGCGGGTCAGCTGGACGCGGCGGTGATCGCCCTGCCCTACAGTTCGAGCGGGGTCGACCACGCGCGGATCGGGGACGATGAGATTCTCGCCGCCGCGCCGTCGGGCCATGCTCTGGCCGGGACGGGTCCGATCCCCGCCGGCTCGCTGAAGGCCGAGGACCTGATCCTGCTGGAGGACGGCCACTGCCTGCGCGACCAGGCGCTGGCGGCCTTCGACATCGATCCGCCCAAGGGCGAGGACGTGTTCGCGGCGACCAGCCTGCATACGCTGGTGCAGATGGTGTCGGCGGGGCTGGGGGTCAGTTTCCTGCCCGAGATGGCGGTGCGCGCGGGACTGGCCGACATGCCGGGCGTGGTGGTGCGGCCCATCGCCGCCAAGGCCCCGCGCCGCGAGATCGTGGTGGCGTGGCGGACGGGCTCGAGCCGGGCCGCCGAAGCCAAGCTTCTGGCCCAGGCGCTGACGCTGGATTGACGCCCTGTCTACCGGTGTCATCGTGGCGTCGGGACAGGAGGACGGCCGATGTCATGGACGCGCAGAAACGCCTTCGGCCTGCTGGGCTCGGCGACGGCGGCCCCGCTGCTGGGCGGCGCCGGGGCGGCGGCGGCCCAGGCCCCCGTGACGGCGCGCGGCGTCGAGGGTCAGCGCAAGGCCGACCTCGGCGACGGCCGCTATCTGAACCCCGTCATGGCGGGCGACCATCCGGACCCGTCGATCCTGCGCGACGGCGACGACTGGTACATGACCTTCTCGTCGTTCGAGTCCGTGCCGGGGCTGGTGATCTGGCGGTCGCGGGACCTGCTGAACTGGACGCCGGTGACGGCGGCGCTGACGCGCAATATCGGCTCGGTCTGGGCGCCCGAGCTGTGCCGGCACGAGGGGCGGTACTATCTGTACATTCCGGCACGGACGCCCGAGCGGAGGACCATCTGGGTGAGCTGGTCCGACCGGATCGAGGGGCCCTGGAGCGACCCGGTCGATCTGAACCTGCCCGACCATATCGATCCCGGCCATGCGGTGGGCGAGGACGGCCACCGGTACCTGTTCCTCAGCGGCGGCGATCTGGTGCGGTTGACGGACGACGGCCTGTCGACGGCCGGGGCGGTGCGGCACGTCCATGATCCCTGGCGTTATCCGGACGACTGGGACGTCGAGAGCTTCTCGCCCGAGGGGCCGAAGATCACGCGGCGCGGCGACTGGTTCTTCATGGTCACGGCCGTGGGCGGCACGGCGGGACCGCCGACCAGCCATATGGTCATCGTCGCCCGGTCGCGGTCGGTGTTCGGCCCGTGGGAGGATCATCCCGACAATCCGCTGGTGCGCACGCGCGATCGCTCGGAGCCCTGGTGGTCGAAGGGGCACGCGACCCTCGTCGAGGGCCCCGCAGGCGATTGGTGGATGGTCTATCACGCCTATGAGAACGGCTACTGGACCCTCGGGCGGCAGACGCTGCTGGAGCCGGTGGTCTGGCGCGACGACGGCTGGCCGGTTGCAGCCGGCGGCGACCTGTCGCGACCGCTGGCGGCGCCGCGCGGGGGGCAGGCCCTCCCGCATGGCGCGGCCCTGTCGGACGACTTCAGCGGCGACCGGTTCGGGGTGCAGTGGAGTTTCCACAATCCGGGGCCGGGCGAGCGGGCGCGGTTCGTCAGCGGGGACGGCGTGCTGCGGCTCGGGGCGTCGGGCGCCTCGCCGCGCGACGGTTCGCCGGTCACCTGCGTGCAGGGCGAGCAGGCGTATCAGATCGAGGTCGAGATCGAGGTCGATCCCGGCGTCACGGCGGGGGTGCTGCTGTTCTACGACAGCGCCCTCTACGCGGGTCTGGGCTTCGATGCGGGGCGGTTCGTGACGCATCAGTACGGGCTGGAGCGGGGCCGGCCCGCCAATCCGCATGGCGCCCGTATGTGGCTGCGGATGACCAACGACCGGCATGTGGTGACCTTCCACCACAGCGCCGACGGGCGGGTCTGGAAGAAGTTCGACCGGCAGATGGAGGTGTCGGGCTACCATCACAATGTGCGCGGCGGCTTCATGGCGCTGAGGCCGGGCCTGTATGCGGCGGGCGATGCGGGGGAGGCGCGGTTCCGTGACTTCCGCTACCGCGCCCTGCCGTAACCGCGACGATCATTACGACTCCGTAAGGTGCGTGCGGTTGCGCCGCTGATAGGGTCCGCCGGCCCGCGTGCGTCGGGCTTTCGGAGCCCCGTCCATGAAGTCCCGCCTGATCCTGACCGCCGCCGCCTCGGCCCTTCTGCTCGGCCTTCCGGCCGCCGCCCCCGCCATCGCGCAAACGGCGCCCGCCGCCACGGTCGCCGTGCCGCCGCTGGGCTTTGTCGAGCGCACCCTGCCGAACGGGCTGAAGGTCTACACCGCGCGCGACGCCTCGACCGCCAATGTGACGGTGCAGGTCTGGTACAAGGTCGGGTCCAAGGACGATCCGGCCGGGCGTTCGGGCTTCGCCCACCTGTTCGAACACCTGATGTTCAAGGCGACCAAGAATTTCCCCGACGAGACCTTCGACCGCCTGACCGAGGACGTGGGCGGCAACAACAACGCCTTCACCTCGGACGACGTCACGGCCTATCACGAGACCATTCCGGCCAACCACCTGCAACGGCTGCTGTTCGCCGAGGCCGACCGGATGAGCTCGCTGGTCGTCGGCGAGGACGTGTTCCGCTCGGAGCGGGCGGTGGTTCAGGAGGAGTACCGGCAGGGCATTCTGGCCAGCCCCTACGGCCGGCTGTTCGGCGTGTTCGAACCGGCCACCGTCTATCAGGAAAGCCCCTATCGCCGGACGACCATCGGCTCGATCGAGGATCTGGACGCGGCGACGCTGGAGGATGTGCGGCGCTTCCACGCCACCTACTACCGGCCCGACAACGCCTATCTGATCGTGGCCGGGAATTTCGACCAGGCGCAGCTGGACGCCTGGATCGACCGGTATTTCGCGCCGATCGCCAATCCCGAGCGTCCGCTGCCGGCCAACAATGTGGTCGAGCCGGAGCCCGCGGGTCCGCGCGACGTCACCTTCTACGCACCAAACGTGCCCCTCCCCGCCGTAATGCTGGCCTGGCCGACGGTGAAATACGGCGATCCGGATCGCGCGGCCCTGACGGTGCTGGACGGCATCCTGTCGACGGGCGAGAGCTCGCGCCTGTACCGGTCGCTGGTCTATGAACAGGAGATCGCCAGCCAGGCCAGCTCCTCGCCCGACATGAAGCAGCAGGCCGGCCACCTGACCGCCTACGCCATCATGGCCGACGGCCATACGGCCGACGAGGGCGTCGCCGCCCTGAACGCCGAGATCGCCCGCTTCCGCGACGAGCCCGTCACGGACGCCGAACTGGCCGAGGCCAAGAACGAACTGGTCGCCGACGCCCTGCGCAGCCGCGAGACCATCGACGACCGCGCCAATGTGCTGGGCTCGGCCCTGATCGGGACCAACGGCGACGCCTCGGCCGCCGACCGGGAGATCGCCGACATCCAGGCCGTGACCGCCGCCGACGTGCAGCGCGTGGCGCGCCGCTATCTGACCCCGCAGCGCGCGGCGACGATCCGCTACCTGGCCGCCGACGACGCCAACCCGACGACGGCGCAGAACACCGCTGTCGACGCGCCGGTGCGGGTCGCCGACCTGGCCCCCGTGGGCGAGATCTTCACCCTGCTGCCCGAGGCCGAGCGCGCCCCGATGCCGGAGATCGCCGCGGCGGTGTCGCCCTCCACCCCGGCCATCGCCGACTTCCGTCTCGACAACGGTCTGCGCGTGCTGGTGGCGCCCAAGAGCGGCCTGCCGCTGGTCTCGGCCCGTCTGAGCTTCGACGCCGGTTCGGCGGACGAGGCGGCGGGCAAGGCCGGGGCGGCCAGCCTGACCGCCAACCTGCTGACGCAGGGCACAGCCACGCGCTCGGCGCCGCAGATCGCCACCGAGATCGAACAGTTGGGGGCCAATGTCGGCGCCGGCGCGGGTCCGGACTTCACCAACGTCTTCGCCAATGCGCCCGCCAACGTCTTCCCGCAGGCGGTCGCCCTGATGGCCGATCTGGTGCGCAATCCCGCCTTCGCCGAGGAGGAGCTGGACCGCCAGCGGACCCAGACCCTGGACGGTCTGAAGGTCGCCCTGAGCACGCCGGGTCAGGTGCTGAACCAGGCCGTCGGCCGCGTCGTCTACGGCAATGCGCCCTACGGCTCGCCGGGCATCGGCACGGTGACCTCGCTGCCGTCGATCACGCGCGACGACATCGTCGGCTTCCACGCCGCCCGCTATCGCCCCGAGGCGGCGACGCTGGTGTTCTCGGGCGACATCACCGAGCCGCAGGCCCGGGCCCTGGCCCAGTCGGCCTTCGGCGACTGGGCGCCGGCCGGTTCGAGCGCGGCGCCCGTCGCCGCGCCCGCCGGACAGGCCGTGGCGCCGCGCGTCATCGTCATCGACCAGCCGGGCGCCGGACAGGCGGCGGTGGCCGTGGCCATGCGCAGCGTGCCGCGCGCGACGGCGGACTATTTCCCGCTGACCCTGGGCAACACCCTGCTGGGCGGCAGCTTCACCTCGCGCCTCAATCAGGAGATCCGCATCAAGCGCGGCCTGAGCTATGGCACGCGGTCGTCGCTGGGCGTGCGCCGGGACGCGGGAGCCTTTGTCGCCTCGGCCCAGACGCGAAACGACGCGGCGCCCGAGGTGGTCGACCTGATCCTCGCCGAGGTCGTCCGTCTGGGTGCGACGGCGCCGACGGAGTCGGAGATCACGACCCGCCGCGCCATCCTGACCGGGGCCTTCAGCGACTCGCTGGAGACGGTGGACGGGCTGGGCGGGCTGGTTGCGGGGCTGGCGCTCTACGACCTGCCGATGAGCGATCTGGCCGCCTATGTGAACAATGTCGAAGGCGTCGACGCCGACGAGGTCCAGGCCGCCTTCGCCCGCGACATTCCGGTCGACCGGGCCAGCGTGGTGGTGGTCGGGGACGCGTCGAAATTCCTCGACGCCCTGCGCGCCCGGCACCCGAACGTCGAGGTCATTCCGCTGTCGAGCCTGAACCTGGACAGCGCGACGTTGCGGTAGCGATCGCGCTCTCCCTCCCCTTCATGGGGAGGGTGGTCGCGCAGCGACCGGGTGGGGGAACGTCTGACATGCCCCACCCTGTCGTCGCTTCGCGCCGACATCCCTCCCCATGAAGGGGAGGGAGAATTCTACGCCGACAAACACACCACCTGCGCGACCCGCAGTTCGCGGCGCAGATCGTCCGCCACGAGGCCGTAGTTGTCGATGGTGACGGTGCGGCCCGTCAGCGGTTCGTCGGCGGTCTGCACGCCGCGGATGGCGGGGCCGAAGGTGTCGGGCGAGGTGGTGTAGATCCGGCCGCGGCGCGGGCTTTCGGCGATGGTGACGCCGATGGCGCGGCCCTGACGATCGAGCACGGGCGCGCCCGACAGACCCGCCAGCGTGCCGCCCAGTCCGTCGGTGCGGCCGACCTCGGCCCAGGCCAGAACCGGCTCGTCGCGCTGGCCGCGGCCGCGCACCCTCAGCGTCTCGCGGCCCAGCAGGCGCGAGGTGACCTCGCCGGCGCGGGCCTGCGGATAGCCCGGGTGGAACGCCCGCTGGCCGGTGCGCAGGCTCTGCAGGGCGGAGACGGGGACCGCGTCCGCCCCTCCTTGCGTCAGCAGCACGGCGATATCCGCGCGCGGGGCCAGACGCACGTCCGCCGCCACGGCGCGGCCGCCGCCGACGAGGATAGCGGGCCGTCGGCAGCCCTCGACCACGTGGCGCGCGGTAACCCACCGGCCCTCGCGCGAGATCGAGAAGGCCGTGCCCGAGGCGGGCTGGAACGGGATGTCCGGCGCGTTGACGGTGACGGCCGGATCGAACGGGGTGATCGGGCCCAGCAGGGCGCCCTCGATCTCGTCGGGCGGCGGCGGCGCGGGCGGGGCGTCGGCGTTCTCGCGCCGGCCCAGCGACAGCAGCAGCAGGCCGCCGACCACCGCCGAATAGATCAGCCAGTCAGGCGGGCGGGGAAAGGCCATGGCGTCAGCCCGTCAGGGCGGCGGCGAGGATCAGGGCGGTCGAGATCTTGGCCCCGACCAGCAGGACGGCGGCGGCGACCTCGCCCTCGCGGATGCGCTGGGGCAGGCCGGTCAGGATCATGTCGACGAGGCGGAAGGACAGCAGCTGGATCACCACGGTGGCGACGCCCCACAGGGCGATGTCCTTGATCGAGGTGGAGACGCTGAGGCTGACCGCCAGCGGAATGGCCAGGCCGACCAGCACGCCGGAGAAGGCCACGGCGGCGGCGGCGTTGCCCTGACGGATCAGGGTGATCTCCTTCCAGGGCGTGAACAGGGCGTAGATCACGGCGCCGGCCAGCATCAGCGCCAGGGTCACCCCGAGGTGCGCCATGGTGGTCGGGAAGCCGGTCGCGAAGGCCTGGACCTCGGCGCTGTCGAGCAGGGTGGAGAGGGACGAGGAGTCCATGGCGATCCGGGGGTCAGAAGGTCTCCGACGATTGCCCGGTTTTCGCCTCAATCCGCAAGCGCGACGGCGCCACACACGGTCAAGAAGTGTGACGCCGTGTGTCGGGGGAGTGGCTAGTGGCTAGTGGCTAGTGGCTGGCCAACACCGGCGCACCGGGATTCGACTGCGCCGCCCTTCCGCCACGAGAGGGGTTGGACGACTTCACTAGCCACTAGCCACTAGCCACTAGCCACCAGCCACTCAGTTCACGCCGCTTCGTCGGAAGCCTGCTCAGCTTTCCGAAGCGCCGAGGCGCGGACCTTCTCGCTTTCGGACTTCAGCTGGCCGCAGGCGGCGAGGATGTCGCGGCCGCGCGGGGTGCGGATGGGCGAGGCGTAGCCGGCCTTGTTGAGGATGGCGGCGAACCGCTCGATCGTCTTCCAGTCCGAGCATTCGTAGTCGGTGCCGGGCCAGGGATTGAACGGGATCAGGTTCACCTTGGCCGGAATGCCCTCGATCAGCCTGAGCAGGGCGCGCGCCTCTTCCGGGCTGTCGTTGACGCCCTTCAGCATCACATATTCGAACGTCACCCGGCGGGCGTTGGAGATGCCGGGATAGGCGCGGATGCCGGCCATCAGCTGTTCGAGATCGTACTTCTTGTTCAGCGGCACCAGCACGTCGCGCAGGGGGTCGTTGGTGGCGTGCAGGCTGATCGCCAGCATGGCCTGGGTGCGCGTTCCCAGCGCCTCGAGCTGGGGCACCACGCCCGAGGTCGAGACGGTGATCCGGCGGCGCGACAGGGCGATGCCCTCATTGTCCGAGATGATGTCGATGGCGTCGGCGACGTGGTCCAGATTGTAGAGCGGCTCGCCCATGCCCATGAAGACGATGTTGGACAGGCGGCGGTCTTCCTTGGGCGACGGCCATTCCTCGAGATCGTCGCGCGCCACCTGCACCTGGGCCACGATCTCGGCGGCGGTCAGGTTGCGGACCAGCTTCTGGGTGCCGGTGTGGCAGAAGGTGCAGTTCAGGGTGCAGCCGACCTGAGACGAGACGCACAGGGCGCCGGCGCGGCCGACGTCAGGAATGTAGACGGTCTCGATCTCGATGCCCGGGGCGGTGCGGATCAGCCATTTACGGGTACCGTCCTTCGACACCTGACGCTCGACGATCTCGGGGCGGGCCAGGGTGAAGGCCTCGGCCAGTTTCGCCTGGGTGTCCTTGGCGATGTTGCTCATCACGGCGAAGTCGGTGACGCCGTAGTGGTGGATCCAGCCCCAGACCTGACTGGCGCGCATCTTCGCCTTCTCGGGCGGGCAGATGTCGGCGTCGATCAGCGCCTGACGCAGCCCCGCGCGCGTCAAACCGGAGAGGTTGACGGGAGCCGCCGGCTTTGCGGCCGCGGACGTGCGCGAAAGGTCGAGCGTGAGGCTCAAGGGGTCAGTCCTGCAGGAGAGGGAGGCGGGGCTTATACCACAGATCGTGCGGGTTTTAAGGCGGGGCCGGGAAGTGGCTTGTGGCTAGTGGCTAGTGGCTGGCCGCCCCCTGCGCGACTGCGTTGTCCGCGCCGCCCTTCCGCCGTCACCGAGCGGCAATCAAACCAGCCACTAGCCACTAGCCACCAGTCCCTAATCGTCCGCCTCGTCCTCGATGTGGTGGATCTGGTCGTCGTCGAGGCCGAAATGGTGGCCGATCTCGTGGATCAGGACGTGGGCGATGATTTCGGACAGGCCGACGTCGCCGCGCTCGCACCATTCGTCGAGGATGGGGCGGCGGTAGAGGAAGATGCGCGACGCCTCAGCCGCCGGACCCATCTGGTCGCGCAGGCCGATGTCGACGCCGTGGTAGAGGCCGGTCAGTTCGAACGGATCCTCGATCTCCATCAGCGTCAGGGTCTCCTCGTCGGCGAAATCATCGACGCGGATGACCACGTCGCCGGCCAGCGACCGGAACGGATCGGGCAGGGCGTCGAAGGTTTCGCGGGCCAGCCGGGCGAAGTCGTCGAGCGAGGGGGCGGTCTGATCGGTCCAGTCAGTCATGGGGATGAGGGATTAGGGATTGGGGATGAGGTTGGGAAGGTCTCGACCCCGCCGGCCCCGCGCCCAAAACTCATCGCCTCATCCCTAATCCCTAGTCCCTCGCCCCTCATCAGGTATGGTTACCGAATCAGGGCGGGAGCTGAACGAATACGATGGCCGAGGCCGACATCGCCTATGTCGCGACCGCGGGCGCCGCGGGGCTGGCGCTGGCGCTCAGCGCCTGGGCGGCGCGGCTGCGCGGCCGGCTGGCGACGCGCCACAGGCTGGCCGAGGCCGAACTGGTCCGCACGCGCGCCGATCTGGCCGATTGCGACGGCGCCCTGGCCGCCTTCGAAGACGTCAGACTGGCGCTGGCGCCCGACGGGCGGACGCGGCGGCTGGGCGCGCCTGACGCCTGGGAGGCCGTGGTCCGCGATCTGGCGCCGCAGGGCGAGGAGAACGGCGACCCATCCCTGATCGTGCTGGACGCCGTGCGCGAGGCCGCGGGCGCGAGGCTGGACGCCCTGATCGACCAGGGCGAGGCCTTCGACACCGTGCTGGAAGGCGCGGCGGGGGCCTGGGCCGTCGAGGGGCGATCGTCGGCGGGCGCGGCCTGGCTCAAGGTCTCACGACTGGGACTGGTGGGCACGGCGACCGAGAGCGGGCTGGGCCTGCTGGCCGATTCCTATCCGGCGCCGACATGGATTACCGACGGCGCCGGACGGCTGGCCTGGGCCAACCGGGCGTGGCTGACCGAGATGAAGGCCGACAGCGTCGAGGCCGCACGGGAAAAGGGACTGAGTTTCGACCGCGGCGCCGACGCCATTGTCGCGGAGGCGGGACGAACCAATCAGCCGCAGGACGGCTTCCGCTGGACCACGGGCGGCGGCCGTCGCCGGGCCTGGCGGATCGTGGCCGAGCCGGTGCAGGGCGGGGCGGGCGCCGTGCTGGCCTTCGCCCTCGACATGACCGAGGCGGAAGAGACGCGCGACACCCTGCGCCGTCACGTCGAGGCCCATGACGAGACGCTGAACCATCTGGCCGACGCGGTGGCCATCTTCGGCCCGTCCAAGCGGCTGGCCTTCCACAACACCGCCTTCCAGTCGCTCTTCAACATTGATCCGGCCTGGCTGGACGAGCGTCCGACCCATGCCGAACTGCTGGACAAGCTGCGTCAGCGCCGGCTGCTGCCCGAGGTCATCGACTACGCCGGATGGAAGGCCAATGAGCTGGACTTCTACGGCGCCTCCGAGGCGGCGCCGGACGACAGCTGGTCGCTGCCGGACGGGCGGACGCTGCGGGTGGTGCGCCAGCCGCACCCGCTGGGCGGGGTGCTGCTGCTGTTCTCGGACATCACCGACGAACTGAAGCTGCGCAGCCGGTTCAACGCCCAGATCCAGGTCCAGACGGCGACGCTGGACAAGCTGAACGACGCCGTCGCCGTGTTCGGCTCGGACGGGCGCATCCGCCTGCACAACGAGGCCTTTGACAATTTCTGGGGCGTGACCGGGGACGCGCTGGACGCGGCGGGGGATTTCGACGCGGTCGCGGCGCTGTGCCAGTCGACCATGCCCGACCCGGCCCTGTGGCTGGGGTTGAAGGCGCGGGTGGCCGATCCCGATCCGGAGAGCCGGGTGCCGATCGCCGGCGAGGGGCGCACGGCCGACGGGCGGATCGCCTCCTGGCTGACGCGGCCGCTCCCGGACGGCGCGACGCTGGTGGCCTTCGCCGACGTGACCGCCCGGCGCGGGCTCGAGCAGGCCCTGGCCGCCAAGGCGCAGGCGCTGGAGGAATCCACGGCGCTGAAGCGCGAGTTCGTGGGCAGCGTGAGCTACGAGCTGCGCACGCCGCTGACGACCATCGTCGGCTATTCCGAACTGCTGGAGATGCAGGCCGACCTGCCAGAGCGCAGCCGCCAGCACGCCGGCGCCATCCGCGTCGCCGCCAGCCAGCTGGCGGGGTCGATCGACGACGTCCTCGACATGGCCCAGATCGACGCCGGCGAGATGGAGCTGACGCTGGGCGACGTGCGCGTGTGCGACCTGCTGGACGACGCGGCGGAGAAGTCGCGGGCCCGGATCGAGGGACGCGGCGCGACCCTGACCGTGACGTGTCCCGCCAGCCTGCGTCCGATCCGCGCCGACGCCCAGCGGGTGGGCCAGGCGCTGGAACATCTGCTCGACAACGCCGCCCGGTCGGTGTCCGAGGGCGGGTCCGTGACCCTGACCGCCGAAGGCACCTCGTCCGAGGTCCGCATTCGCGTCGAGGACAGCGGCCGGGGCATTCCGTATCATCTGCAGGCCCACGTCTTCGACCGTTTCGTCCGGCGCGAGCGCGGCGGGCCGGGCGTCGGCCTGGCCCTGGTCAAGGCGCTGGTCGAACTGCACGGCGGCTGGGCCGAGGTCGAGAGCGAGCCGGGCAAGGGCGCCGCCTTCATCCTGCACCTGCCGCTGGAAGCGGCGGTCGTGGCCGCGGCCCCGGAGTTGCGGCTCGGCTAGATTGGTTTAGAGCGGCGGAGAACGCAGGATCTCGCTCCCCATGGCCAAACGCTTGAAAACCGCCCTGATCTACGACTTCGACGGCACCCTCGCGCGCGGCAACATGCAGGAGGTCACCTTCATTCCGTCGATCGGCATGGGGGTCGGCGACTTCTGGGGGGCCGCGGACAAGCTGACGCGCGACGCCGACGCCGACAACATCCTGATGTACATGCAGCTGATGCTGAAACAGGCGCGCGACAACAATGCGCCGATCACGCGCAAGCTGCTGGCCGAGCACGGCCAGGACGTGAAGCTGTTCGACGGCCTGAAATCGGACCTGACCGGCAAGGGCTGGTTCGACCGCATCAACGAGGTCGGCGAGAAATACGGGCTGGAGATCGAGCACTACATCATCTCGGCGGGGCTGGAGGAGATGATCGACGGCTGTCCGATCCGCGACGAGTTCCACCACGTCTTCGCGTCGAAATTCGTCTACGACGACCACGGCATCGCCATCTGGCCGGCGGTGGGGGTGAACTACACCACCAAGACCCAGTACCTGTTCCGCATCAACAAGGGCGTGCTGAACCACTGGGACCACGAACAGATCAACCGTTTCATGGCCGACGACGACCGGCCTGTGCCGTTCGAGCGGATGATCTTCCTCGGCGACGGGGACACCGACGTGCCGACCATGAAGATGATGCACACCAAGGGCGGCTATTCGATCGCGGTCTACGATCCGCGCAACTCCGAGCGCGACCAGAAGAAGATCTACGGCCTGATCTCGGAGGACCGGGTCAATTTCGTCGCCGCCGCCGACTATCGCGAGGGGTCGGCGCTGGACCTGATCGTCAAGGGCCTGATCGGTCGTATCGCGATTACGGCCGGGACGATGCCGGCCGGCGTCTGACGCCGAACACACGGACCGGTCACGCCGGTTCACCCGTTGTCACGAACCCGGGAACGGC
>NZ_JAKFEB010000025.1:0-15209 GCF_036677305.1 Brevundimonas sp.
GCATGAACTGGCGGCCAAGGGGCTGTACGTCCTGATCGCCCTGCATGTGATCGGCGCCCTGAAGCACCAGTTCGTCGACCGGGACAATGTGCTGCACCGGATGATTCCGTGGATTCCGCGCCGGCCATGAGGCCGCTGGCCGCCCTGGTTCTCGCGTTCCTGACGCTGTTCCTGACCGCCGCCGCGCCGGGGCCCTGGGTCTTCGAGCGGGAGGGGTCGCGCATCGAGATGTCGATCCGGGCCTTCGGCGCGTCGCACACCGGGCGGTTCGAGGACTTCGGCGGCTCGATGGTTCTGGATCCGGCCCGTCCGGAGCTCGCCCGGGGCACGATGATCGTTCAGGCGGCGTCCCTGAAGATGTCTCCGTCGATCGCGACCCGCCGGGCCATCGGGCCGGCCTTCCTGAACGCGGCGCAGTACCCGACCATCCGCTTCGACCTGAAGTCGCTCGAGCCGTTGGGCGGCGGCCGCTATACGGCCCGCGCCGACATCACGATGAAGGGCCGCACGCGGCCGGTCGTCTTCCCCCTGGACTTGCGCATCGACGGCGACCGGGCGCATCTGACGGGCGCGCTGACGCTGGATCGCGCGGAGTTTGGAATGGGGACCTCGGGGCCGTGGAACGGGCTGGTCGGACGGCAGGTGACGGTGCGGGTGGCGCTTCGGGCGCGGCCCAGCTGAGCGCGTCCCCCCCGAGCGCGTCCGACGCCGAGGCCGTGGCGGTCCTGAAGGCCGGCGGTCTGGTCATCCTGCCGACGGAGACGGTCTACGGCCTGGCCGCCGACGCCGGCGACGCCCGCGCGGTGGCCTCGATCTTCGAGGCCAAGGGCCGCCCGCGCTTCAACCCCCTGATCGCCCATGTCGCCGACGCCGTCCAGGCCGGCGCGGTTGCGGTGTTCGACCATCGGGCCCAGGCGCTGGCGGAAGCCTTCTGGCCCGGGCCGCTGACCATCGTGGCCCCGATCCGCGACCGGACCGGCGTCTGCGACCTGGCCCGCGCGGGCCTGGACAGCGTCGCCGTCCGCGTCCCGGGCCACGCCCGCGCCCGCGCCCTGATCTCCGCCTTCGGGCGGCCCGTGGTGGCCCCGTCGGCCAACCGCTCGGGGCGGCCCAGTCCGACGACCTTCGCGGATGCGGTCGAGGAAACGGGATTCGCCGCCGGCGCGGCCATCGACGGCGGCCCCTGCGCCGTGGGGGTCGAGAGCACGGTCGTTTCGGTGCTGGACGGCCGGGTCGCCCTGCTGCGCCCGGGCTCGGTCACCCGCGACGAACTGGAAGCCGTCGTCGGACCTCTGGACCGGGGCGGGGAGGGGCACCGCTCCCCCGGCCGCCTGGCGCTCCACTATGCGCCGGACGCCCCGGTGCGGATCGAGGCGGAGGCGGCGCAGGACGGCGAAATCCTGCTGGGGTTCGGTCCCGGGGCCGGCGATCCGCGCTGGAGCCTGAGCCCGTCGGGCGACCTGCGCGAGGCGGCGGCCAACCTGTTCCGCCGGCTGCGCGAGGCGGACCGCGAGCGCCCTTCCGGCATCGCCGTATCGCCCATCCCGGCGCAGGGCCTCGGCGAGGCGATCAACGACCGGCTGCGGAGAGCCGCCGGATTCGTCGGCTGACTACTGCGCCGTCCAGCCGCCGTCGATCGAGAAGCTGGCCCCGTTGGCCGAGGCGCCGAGGTCCGAGACCAGATACAGCATCATCCCCGTCAGCTCGTCCGTGGTGACGAACCGTTTGGTCGGCTGGGAGCCGAGGATGACGTCCTTCAGCACGGTTTCCTTCGACATGCCGCGCGTGCGGGCCTGGTCGGCGATCTGTTTCTCGACGATCGGCGTCTCGACATAGCCGGGGCACAGGGCGTTGCAGGTGATGTTGTCCTGGGCCACTTCCAGAGCCACGGTCTTGGTGAAGCCGATGACGCCGTGCTTGGCCGCGACATAGGCCGACTTGAAGGGGCTGGCGACCAGGCCGTGGGCCGAGGCGACGTTGATGATCCGGCCGCGTCCCTGGGCCTTCATGATCGGGATGGCGGCGCGGGTGGCGTAGAAGGTCGAGGACAGGTTGATGGCGATGATCTGTTCCCACTTGTCCGCCGGGAATTTCTCCACCGCCTCGACGTGCTGGACGCCGGCGTTGTTGATCAGGATGTCGACCCGGCCCAGCTGGTGCTTGCCGTAGGCGACCATGTCGGCGACCTCGTCGCCACGCAGCATGTTGGCGGCGTGATAGCGGACGCGGACGCCGCAGCTGGCCTCCATCTCCGCCCGGGTGCGTTCGATCTCGGACGGGTCGCCCAGGCCGTTCAGCACCACATCGCCGCCGCGCGAGGCGATGGCGCGGGCGAAGGCCAGGCCGATGCCCGAGGTCGAGCCCGAGATCACCGCCACCTGACCCTTCAGGTCGCCGATGTCGCGGAACGGTTCGCTCGAGGTCTGGGAGCCGTCACCGCGTTTGGGCCATTGGAACATGGGGTCTCTCGTCCGTCCGTCAGTCCGGTCAGCCTAACCGTTCGCGGTTGCGAAGGCGACAGCCGGATTTAATTTCCCGATCTGGTGAATATCCACTCTGTGTCGTTCGAGGCCGCCTTGTCAAAGCAGTAGCCGTCGCGGTCGAAGGCCTTCAGGTCCTGGGCCCGCTCGATCCGCTCGTCGATGGCGAAACGCGCCATGCCGCCCCGGGCCTTCTTGGCGAAGAAGGAGATGATGCGGCTCTCGCCGTCCCGTGATTCGCGGAAATGCGGGGTCACGACGGGGAGTTTCAGCGCCTTGGCGTCGACCGCGCCGAAATATTCCTGGCTGGCCAGATTGACCAGGGTGGGATCGGCCTGACCCTCGGCGTCGGCGTTCAGCTGTTTCGACAGCCGGTCGCCCCAGAAGTCGTAGAGGCTGGAACCGCGCCGCGTCTTCAGCCGGGTTCCCATCTCCAGCCGATAGGGCTGGATGCGGTCCAGCGGCCGCAACAGGCCGTAGAAGCCCGACAGGATGCGCAGGTGATCCTGGGCCCAGGTCAGCGCCGGCTCATCCAGCTGGCGCGCCTTCAGCCCCTCATAGACGTCGCCGGCGAAGGCGAAGGCGGCCTGGACTCCGTCGGTCGACGCCGGGTCGAAGGCCTGGAACCGTTCGCGGTTCAGCCGGGCCAGATCGTCGGAGATGCTCATCAGCTGGCGCAACTCGGACACCGTCCGGGCCCGGGCCGTCCGCGACAGGTTGGCGGTGTCGTCCTGAAAGCGCCGCTCGGAGGCGGGCAGGTCGGGCCGGGCCTCGGTGAAATCCAGCCGCTTGGCCGGGGACAGGACGATCAGCAAGGCAACAGGCTCCGGCGGCGTTCGCGTGCAGATAGGCCCGTTCGGCGACGAATTGAACCGGAGCGCCCGGCCGCGCCTAGCGATCCTGTGAATAGAGGGCCGCCAGCACCTGAGGCAGCCGGTCGGGCAGGTCCTCCGCGATCAGGCCGGGCCCGAAGCCGCGGGCCGCCTCGGCGTGCATCCACACGGCCGCCCGGGCCGCGTCGAAACTGTCCATCCGCTGGGCCATCAGGCCGCCGATCATGCCCGCCAGCACGTCGCCGGTTCCCGCCGTCGCCAGCCAGGGGACGCCGTTGTCATTGACCGCGAGCCGGCCGTCCGGGGCGGCGATGACGGTGGCCGGACCCTTGAGCACGACCACAGCCCCGGCGCGCTTCGCCGCCGCGCGCGCCCCCGCCTCCCGGCCCATGTCGAGCAGGCCGGGAAACAGCCGTTTGAACTCGCCCTCGTGCGGGGTCAGGACGTCGTCGCGGTCCAGAACGTCGAACAGGTCCGAGGGCCAGCCTTCGAACACCGTCAGTCCGTCGGCGTCCACCACCAGCGCCGCGCCGGTTCCCGCCAGGGCGCGCACATGGGCCATGGTCGCGTCGGTCACCCCGGCGGCCGGGCCGATGACCACGGCGTCCATTCCTTCCACGAGCTCCGCCAGGGCCTCCGGCGAACCGAACGGGCTGAGCATGACGGCCTCGATAGCGGGGGCGATCACCGTCGTCGCGTCGGGCGGGCACAGGATGCGCACCAGGCCCGCGCCGATCCGCAGACCTGCGCGCGCCGCCAGCCGCGCGGCGCCGGTCTGGCTGGCCTTGCCCGAGACGACGCCCAGCCGTCCGCGCGCGTGTTTGTGGGCGTTCTCGCCCGGCCAGGGCAGGGCCTTGCGCCAGTCCGGGAGGGAAACCGGGGTCATCGGGTCGGTGCTCCGTTCACGGATGGCGACGCAGGACGAAAAATGCTTGCCTTATTGTGCAATGCAATGTCCCTTTACCTCCCGTGCGCGCGGCATGATAACGCCCGCCTGGGATCGCCAATGAAAAAGATCGAAGCCGTCATCAAGCCCTTCAAGCTGGATGAAGTGAAGGAAGCGCTGCAGGACGCGGGCGTGCAAGGCATGACCGTGCTCGAGGCCAAGGGGTACGGCCGCCAGAAGGGCCATTCCGAACTGTACCGCGGCGCCGAATACGTCATCGACTTCCTGCCCAAGATCAAGATCGAGGTGGTGGTGTCGGACGACATGGTCAACTCCGTCGTCGACGCCATCCAGGCCGCCGCCCGCACCGGCAAGATCGGCGACGGCAAGATCTTCATCACCGACGTCCTCGACGTCATCCGCATTCGCACCGGCGAGACGGGCGCACAGGCCGTCTGACCCTTCCACCGGCCGTCCCTCGGGGCGGCCGTTTCTTATAACCTCCCCGAGCCACAGGACGTCGACACCATGAGCGCCAGCAAGATCCTCAAGGAGATCAAGGAGAAGGACGTCAAATACGTCGACCTCCGGTTCACCGACACCAAGGGGCGGATGCAGCACGTCACCTTCGACATCGACCTGGTGGATGACGAATTCCTGGAAGAGGGGACGATGTTCGACGGCTCGTCCATCGCCGGCTGGAAGGCGATCAACGAGTCCGACATGCTGCTGAAGCCGGACCTGACCAATTTCTGGATCGATCCCTTCTACCAGCAGACGACCCTGTTCCTGTTCTGCGACGTTCTGAACCCCGACACGGGCGAGCCCTACAACCGCGACAGCCGCTCGATGGCCAAGAAGGCCCTGGCCTATGTCCAGTCCTCGGGCGTGGGCGACACCGTCTTCTTCGGCCCGGAAGCCGAGTTCTTCATCTTCGACGACGTGCGCTGGAGCACGGCCCCGCACGACACCGGCTACACCTACGATTCGATCGAGCTGCCGGCCAATACGGGCGCGGAATATTCCGAAGGCAACATGGGTCACCGGCCGACGCACAAGGGCGGCTATTTCCCGGTCAACCCGACCGACAGCGCCCAGGACCTGCGCGGCGAGATGCTGGGCGTCATGCGCGACCTGGGCATGCAGCCCGAGAAGCACCACCACGAGGTGGCCCCGGCCCAGCACGAACTGGGCCTGAAGTTCAGCGACCTGCTGACCATGGCCGACCGCCTGCAGCTCTACAAATACGTGATCCACAACGTCGCCGCCGCCTACGGCAAGTCGGCCACCTTCATGGCCAAGCCGACCTTCGGCGACAACGGCTCGGGCATGCACGTGCACCAGTCGATCTGGCGCGACGGCAAGCCGCTGTTCGCGGGCGACAAATACGCCGGCCTGTCGGACATGTGCCTCTGGTACATCGGCGGCATCATCAAGCACGCCAAGGCCATCAACGCCTTCGCCAACTCGACGACCAACTCCTACAAGCGTCTGGTCCCCGGCTACGAAGCCCCGGTGAAGCTGGCCTATTCGTCGCGCAATCGCTCGGCGTCGATCCGCATCCCCTTCGTCAACTCGCCCAAGGCCAAACGTATCGAGGCCCGTTTCCCGGACCCGATGGGCAACCCCTATCTGACCTTCGTGGCCCTGCTCATGGCCGGCCTGGACGGCATCGAGAACCGGATCGATCCGGGCGCGGCCGCCGACAAGAACCTGTACGACCTGCCGCCGGAAGAGCGGGGCAACATCCCCGAGGTCTGCGGCAGCCTGAAGGAAGCCCTCGACAACCTCGACAAGGACCGCGCCTTCCTCAAGAAGGGCGGCGTCATGGATGACGACTTCATCGACAGCTACATCGAGCTGAAGATGGAAGAGGTGATGCGTCTGCAACTGCACCCGCACCCGGTCGAATTCGACATGTACTACAGCTGCTGATCCGCAGCCGGGACCGAACGAAAACGGCGCCGGAGGGAAAGCCCTCCGGCGCCGTTGTCATTTCTGATCCCCGGGATCTATCGGTTGGTCGTTTCGACCTCGATGCCGTCCCGGCCCGCACGCACGGTCGTGCTGTCGCCGGTGCGGACTTCAGGCCGTTCGACCACGACCGTCGGCGGCGCGACGGGCACAGGCACGGCGACCTCCCGGGTTTCCACGATGGTGCGGGTTTCAGGAGCCGCCGCGGGCGCAGCGGCCTGCTCGGCGGCGGGGGCCGCTTCCTGCTGGGTGCAGGCCGCGCCCGTCAACGCAAGCGCGGCGAGGGCGGCGGGGGCGGCGAAACGACGGATGGCGGTCATAAGAGGGTCTCCCACAAGTGATCCTGATGAACACCGGCGTACAGCGCAGGTTCCGGTCACCCTGTCCCGCTAGTGCAGGCTGACGGCGACCGGTTCCCACGTCTGCACCGGCTGGATCGTCGCCGGGAAGCTGATCCGCACGCCGCAGCCGGTGGCTCCCCGGGTGATCAGGAGCTCGCCGCCCAGCTGTTCCGAAACCGCCTCGAACAGGGGGATGTCGCGCGGGGGCGCGACATGAATGTCGCCCGCGGCCACCAGGTTCAGCGTCCGCTGGTCGCCGTCGTCGGCGAGGATGACGGCCAGGCTGGTGGCGGAGGCGCAGGACTTGAGCGTGGTCAGGTACTCCAGCAGCACCAGTCCCAGCGCCGTCGCATGCTCCAGCGGCACGTCGATGTCGCCGCCGGCGATGCGCACCTTGTCCGCCGCAAGACCGCCGCGCGAGGCCGAGGCCTGGACCAGCTTGCGGGCAAAGGCCTCGAACGGAATGCGGCTGTCGGGATTGCCGGTGAACTCGCGATGCGCGCGGGAGATCAGCAGGGTGCGCGACGCCGCGTTGGTCAGCACGCGCGAGACCATCGGATCCGCTTCCTCGCGGGCGCGAAGCTGCAGGATGGCCGAGATCAGCTGCAGGTGATCGGTCGTCCGCTGGGCGTGCTCATGGAACAATTCGGCCTGGCCCGTGGCGAGCGCCTCGACGCGGGCGTGGGTGTTCGCCAGCAGGGCGAACTGGGTCCGGATGGTGCTCAGGATATGGATCAGCAGCAGGGACGACAGCAGGAAGAAGGCCAGCGCCACCAGACCCTTGCCGTCCACGTTCCAGTGCAGGGGCACGGGTCCGAGGAAGGCGTAGACGATCGCCGTCGACAGGCCGGTGGCCAGCAGGGCGGGGCGCGCCCCCAGCCAGTAGGCCGCCAGGATCACGGCCGGATAGAAACAGGTGTAGCCGTATCCGTTGCCCATGGCCGACGACACCGTCAGCCGGACGCCCAGGGCCACGAGGACCAACCCGATCGCCGCCCAGTAGCGCGCGCCCGGAATGGACTGCAATCGCGCCATCACGGCGGCGGAAGGCGGCGTCAGCGAAAAGACCGGTGCAGTCATGTCTCGTTCCCGGCCCTCAGGTTGCGGCGTCCGCGGTCTTGCGGCGCATCTCGATCAGACGCACGCACCAGATGGAGATTTCATACAGCAGCACCAGCGGCACGGCGAGCATCAGCTGGCTGATGGGGTCGGGCGGCGTCACCACGGCGGCGACCACCACCACGGCGACGATGGCGTAGCGCCGGCCCTCGGCCATCAGCTTCGAGCTGACGATGCCCGCGAGGCCGAGAAGGGTCATCACAACGGGCAGCTGGAAGCACAGGCCGAACGCCAGGATCAGCGCCGTCGCCAGGCTCATATACTCGGACACCTTGGGCAGCAGGGCGGCGGTGACGCCTTCGGCCACGATGCCCTGGTTGAGCGAGAACAGCATCACGATGGGCAGCATGACGTAGTAGACGAGGGCGGCGCCGATGAGGAACAGCACCGGCGCGGCGATCAGGAACGGCAGGAAGGCGCCGCGCTCATTGCGGTACAGGCCGGGGGCCACGAACCGGTACAGCTGGAAGGCGAGGATGGGGAAGGCCGCGACGACGGCGCCCAGGCCGGCCAGCTTCATCTTCACAAACAGGATTTCCAGCGGCGCCGTGTAGATCAGTTGCGCGGTCTCGTGCTGGCCCTCCACCAGCGGCTTCAGCCCGACCATCGTCAGGATCAGGTCCTGCATCGACACGTTGTGGCCGCCCGCGGCCTGCAGGGCGCTGGCCACCACATAGGGTTTGACGAGGAAGACGTAGAGCGGGCTGGCGAAATAGAAGCAGACCAGGAAGGCGAGGATGAAGGCGACCACGCAGATCAGCAGCCGGCCGCGCAGCTCGATCAGGTGGTCCATCAGGGGCGCGCGCGACGCCTCGATCTCGTTTTCGTCGCGGTCCAGGGTCACAGGTCGACCTTCCGGGCGCGGACGGGCGTCGCCTTGCCGCTGGCGGCCTTGATCGATGCGGCCGGTTTGGCCTTGGCCGGCGCCTTCCGGGCCGGCTTCGCCCTGGGCTTCGCCTTGGGCGGGGCAGCCGCGACCGGCGTTTCAAGCGGCGCCATGACGGGCGGGCTGTCGGGCCATTCGTCGGGCGCGGACAGCATGGGCGGGTTGACCGGCTTGTTCAGATCGTCGCGGATTTCCCTGAAGGCCGCGTCGGCGTCCGCGCCGAGGGCGTGCATGCCCTGACCGGTGCGCAGCGCCTCGACCTCCTTGCGCAGCTCGTCCAGTTCGGACTGGCGCGCCATCTCGTCGAAGCTGGAACGGAATTCATTGGCCATGCCCCGGGCCTTGGCGACCCAGTTGCCCAGCTTGCGCAGAAGCAGCGGCAGACGCTCGGGCCCCACCACCAGCAGGGCCACGACCGCGATCACCAGATATTCGCCGCCCCCGATTCCGGGACCCAGGCCACCCATGCGTCAGGTCTCCGACGTCAAATGCGGCTTACGATTTCAGGTCTTCTTTTTCGGCGTCCGTGCGGGGCAGGGCGCCCGCGCGCTCATCCGACGGCTTGTTCTCGTCGGTGTCCTTGAGGCCGTCCTTGAAGGCTTTCACGCCCTTGGCGGCGTCGCCCATCAGGCCCGACAGCTTGCCGCGGCCGCCGAACAGCAGAAGCACGATGATGGCGACGATGGCCCAGTGCCAGATGCTGAATGAACCCACAGACAACTCTCCTCAGTCAGGCCGGGTCGGCCCGGTCGAAATCTCTCGCCGCATATAGGCCGTTCAGTGGCGCGACGCCAAGCGATTGCGGCGTCAGGCCGTCGCGGTGTTGTCGCGGATCCAGGCGGCGAGGGCGTCTTCATCCAGCTGGCTCGCCGCGACGGCGTAGAAGGTGGCGATGGCGTCGTCGTCCGTCGCGGTCAAGGTCCAGCCATTGAGTTCCAGAAATACGCCCAAGGCGAGGAAGGCCGCGCGCTTGTTGCCGTCGATGAAGGGGTGGTTCTTGGCCAGACCGACGCCATAGGTCGCCGCCAGATCGCGAACGTCCTCGACGCCTTCATAGCTCCAGCGATTGAAGGGCCGTGACAGGGCTGATTCCAGCAACCCTTCGTCCCGCAGGCCGGATGAGCCGCCGGTGCGCGCCAGCACATAGTCGTGCAGCGTGACGATGTCGGCCATGACGAGCCACCGCGGCTCGGTGGTCATTTGGCCAGGGCTTCGAAGGTCTTGATGTAGCGCTCGACAAACGCCTTGCCGCGTTCGACGGCGTTGGCTTCCGCGATCTCGACCGAAACGACGTCGCCGACCGCCGCGCCCAAAGCCGCCAGATCGGTTTCATCCAGCTGGATGACCGGCTTTCCGGCGACTTGTTCGATCTTCAGATGGATCATGGCGTCTCTCCTGCTTAGGAACATACGCCAAACCGGATTCGCCTCAAACCAGTCGGGGCGGGTGTTCGCTCCTGAAGGTCCCCTCTTGTCCCACGTCATCATCCACACCGACGGCGCCTGCAAGGGCAATCCCGGCCCCGGCGGCTGGGGCGCGATCCTTCAGACCGGCGGCGGTCACGAGAAGGAGCTGTGGGGCGGCGAGCCGCTGACGACCAACAACCGCATGGAGCTGATGGGGGCGATCAGCGCGCTGGAGGCCCTGACACGGCCCTGCCGCGTCGATCTGCACACCGACAGCAAATACGTCATGACCGGCATCACCGAATGGATCCGGGGCTGGAAGGCGCGCGGCTGGAAGACGGCGGACAGGAAGCCGGTCAAGAACGAGGACCTGTGGCGGCGTCTCGACGAGGCCCGGGCCCGTCACGACGTCAAATGGCACTGGGTCAAGGGCCACGCCGGCCATGAGCTGAACGAGCGCGCCGACGGCCTCGCGAATCGCGGGATCACGGATATGAAGTCGGCCTGATCCTCAGGGAACGGGTCGGTAGTCGAAGCCGCCGGTCTCGACCCAGGCGCCGTTGATCTGGTGCTGGCTGCGGATGCGATAGACGCCGTCCGTGAGGGTGGTCTGCGCGCGTACGGCCTCGATCCCGTCCAGTCCGTGCACGACCTGTTCGAACTCGAACGCGCCCGGCCCCAGGACCTTGACCGTGCCCGTGGTGTAGAAGCCGCCGCTGGTCGCATAGAACGAGACCAGCCCGCCCTTGTCCGGATCGAAGGCGATCAGGGTGTCGCCCTGATAGGCTCCGCCGGCGGCGGAATGGGTGCTGCGGATCGCCTGACCGCCGGCTGTCCGTTCGAACCGGACCTCGTCCGTGACATTGGCGTCCGTGATGGACGCGCCGCGCCAAGGCTTGCCCATCAACGGGTCGAACGCGGCCAGCGCCTGTTCAGTCGGGGTCGGCGCGGCCCGGGCGGCAGCGGGCGCCGGCGCGTCCTGTGCAGGCAGAGGGGCCCAGAGAAGGGCCGCCGCCGCTGCAAGGGCCGGGATCATGCAGGGCGGACCTTCAGCTTGGGCCCGTCGATCGATTCGACCACGACGCTCTCGCCGATCAGCGGTCCCGCACCGTCGATTTCGGCCACCCATTCAGCGCCCGAGACGAAGACCCGTCCGCGGCCGTCCACGAACGGCTGGACCACCTGCGCGCGCTGGCCGACCAGTCGGCTGTCACGGGCGTTGATGTCCGGACTGTCGCTGGGGTTCACGCGCTGGATCAGGCGGCGCGACAGCAGGGTCATGGCCACGGTCAGGACCGCGAACAGGGCGACCTCGCCGAGGAAGCTCAGCGGCAGGCCCAGGGCGGTGACCACGGCCACCATGCCCGCCGACACCGCCGGCCACAGCAGCCATTCGGTCGAGAAGGCGGCCTCGACCGCCAGCAGGATCACGCCCAGGGCCAGCCAGATCCAGAACGGCTGGGCGGCGTGCAGGTCGATCAGGGCTTCCATGGATCAGGTCCTCGGAACGGCGGGACGGGGCGGACGCGGCGGCGCGGGCGGCTTGGGCGGGGTCGGAGCCGACGGCGGATCGCGACGCACGTCAGTCCGGCTCTGTTGCTGTTCGCGGGCCAGGCCGACCAGTTCGCCCAAGCCGGCGATGGTGCCGACCAGTCCGCTCATCTCGGCGGGGACGATGACGGTCTTGGCGGTCGGGTTGCGCGCCAGTTCGGCGAAGGCCTCGACGTATTTCTGGGCGACGAAGTAGTTGATCGCATTGACGTCGCCGCGGGCGATGGCTTCCGACACCATGGCCGTGGCCTTGGCCTCGGCCTCGGCGGCGCGTTCCCGGGCCTCGGCGTCGCGGAAGGCGGCTTCCTTGCGGCCCTCGGACTGAAGGATGGCCGACTGTTTGGCGCCCTCGGCGCGCGCGATGGCGGCCTGTTTCTCGCCCTCGGCCTCGGTGATGACCGCGCGCTTCTCGCGTTCGGCCTTCATCTGGCGGGCCATGGCGTTGGTGATGTCCGCCGGCGGGGTCAGGTCCTTGATCTCGATACGGTTGACCTTGACGCCCCAGGGCTCGGTCGCCGCGTCGATCACGGTCAGCAGGCGCGAGTTGATCGAGTCGCGCTGGAACAGGACCTCGTCCAGCTCCATCGAACCGACCACGGTGCGCAGGTTGGTCATGCACAGCTGGGTGATGGCGTAGGGCAGGTTCTCGACCCGATAGGCGGCCGAGGCGGCGTCCATCACCTGGATGAAGACGATGGCGTCGACCTTCACCATGGCGTTGTCCTTGGTGATGACCTCCTGCTGGGGCACGTCCAGGACCTGCTCCATCATGTTCATGCGCCGGCCGATCCGCTCCACGAAGGGCGTCAGAATGCTGATGCCCGGCGACAGGGTGCGGGTGTATTTGCCGAAACGTTCGACAGTCATTTCGCGCCCTTGCGGCACGATCTTGACCACGCTGAACAGGAGAACGAAGGCCAGCGCGACCAGAGCAACGGTGAATAGAACGGACGTGTCCATGAAGCCTCCCAAATCCCGCTCAGGTTAGCACCCTGTGGCCCGCGCGCCACAGAAACCGGACAGGCCGAAGATGACATCCGCGTAATGAAAAGGGCGGCCCCCGTCGGGAGCCGCCCTTTCGTCACGCTGTCGCGGCGGACTATTCCTCGTTGATGACCAGTTCCTCGCCTTCCAGCTCGCAGAAATTGACCTCCGCGACCTGAACCGAATCGCCGTCCGAGAAGTCGGCGCGGATGTCGTAGACGCACTCCGGCAGGCCGTCGTCGATCGAGATCTCGATGCTCTCGCCCGAACCCAGGACGTCGGCGCCGAAGATGTCCTCTTCCCATTCGTTGGTCGACGGCAGGGAGATGAACAGGGCCGTCAGCACGTGCTCGGTGTTGTTGGTCAGGGTGAAGTCGATCGACTCCGTCTGCGCCGAGGCGGCGGGCGCGAGCAGGGCGGCCGAGGCGGCGAGCGCCGCCACGAGGTTGCGGATAGACATGATGATGTTCCCCACCGGCCGATCGCCGGAAAGGCAGAGCTTGTCACGTCGCAGAACGTTGGTCGCGTCCCAAATCGTGGGACACTTTCGCAAGGGCGATGATCCGGCGTGTTTCCGACCAGCTGACCAGCGCCTCGACCTGGTCCAGAGGCACGAACCGCGCGTCCGTCGCGTCGTCGCCGGCGACCGGCTCGCCCGATACCCAGCGTGCGGCGTAGTCGATCAGCACATAGTGGCGGCCCGCCTCCGCGAAGACGCCGTCGACGACATCGATCAGGCCGGTGATCTCCGCCTCGACGCCCGTTTCCTCGCGCAGTTCGCGCAGGGCGGCGTCGACCAGTCGTTCGCCGGGCTCGATCCGCCCGCCGGGCAGGCTCCATTCCCCCTGCCGGGGCGGGGTTCCACGCCGGATCAGCAGCACCTCGTCGCCGCGCAGGCAGACGACGCCGACGGCGGGAACGGGCGAGGGAAGGGCGGTCGTCATCGCTCCTCTTTATCCCGTCATCCTCGGGCTTGTCCCGAGGACCCATCGTTCGGCTGACCCGGACCTTCAGCCGAGGCGCACTACGGGGTCCTGCGAGTGGTCCAGGTGGCCCGTGCGAAGGAGAGATGGGTCCTCGGGACAAGCCCGAGGATGACGGTGTTGGGGGTGGCGCGAGAGCCGTCGCTTTGAGACAAGGGATTCATGACCCCGCCCTCCGCCGCCGCGCTCGAAGCCCTGAAATCCGCCGCGGGGACCGGCGGCTGGACCGACGATCCGGCCGAGATCGCCCCCTGGCTGACCGAATGGCGCAACCGCTGGCAGGGCCACACGCCGCTGATGCTGACCCCCCGCTCGACGGAGGAGACGGCCCGGCTGGTCGCCCTCTGCGCCGAACACCGTGTCGCCATCACCCCCCAGGGCGGCGACACCGGCCTTGTGGGCGGCCAGATACCCTATGGCGAGGTCCTGCTGTCGACCCGCAAGCTCCGCGCGATCCGCGACGTCACCCCGCTGGACGACGCCATGACGGTCGAGGCGGGCGTCACCCTGCTGGAAGCCCAGCAGGCCGCCGCCGCCGCTGACCGGTTGTTCCCGCTCAGCCTCGCGGCCGAGGGCACGGCGACCATCGGCGGCGTCGTCTCGACCAACGCGGGCGGCACCGCCGTCATCCGCTACGGCGTCATGCGCGATCTGGTGCTGGGGCTGGAGGCCGTGCTGCCGGACGGCCAGATCTTCCACGGCCTTAAACGGCTGCGGAAGGACAACACCGGCTACGACCTCAAACAGCTGCTGATCGGCGCCGAGGGCACGCTCGGCGTGGTCACCGCCGCGACCCTGAAGCTGTTCCCGGTCATGCGCAGCCGGGCGACGGCCGTGGTCGGGCTGGAGACGCCCGCCGCCGCCATCGACCTGCTGGCCCGCGCCAAGGCCGAGACCGGCGGCGGGGTCGAGGCCTTCGAACTGATGAAGCGGATCGGCATGGGCTTCGTCCTGGCCCACATCCCCGACACCCGCGAGCCGCTGGACAGCACCCCGCCCTGGTACGTCCTGATCGAACTGGTCTCGGGCGAGCCCGGAGCCGCCGACGCCGCCATGGAGCGGCTGCTCACCCACGCCTTCGAAACCGGCCTGATCACCGACGCCGCCATCGCCCAGAACGACGCCCAGCGCGCCGCCTTCTGGAAGGTGCGCGAGGAGCAGTCGGCGGCCCAGAAGCCCGAGGGCGGCGGCTGGAAGCACGATGTCTCGGTGCCCGTCTCGCGCATCGCCGACTTCCTGGAGGAGGCCACGGCCGCCGTCGAACGCTTCCATCCGGGCGCCCGGGTCAGCGCCTTCGGCCACGTCGGCGACGGCAATATGCACTATGACGTGCTGTGCCCGCCCGGCGGCGACCGTCCGGCCTTCCTCGCCCGCTGGGCCGAGGGATCGCAGATCGTGCACGACATCGTGGCCCGCTACGACGGCTCCATCTCGGCCGAACACGGCCTGGGCCGGCTCAAGACCGAGGAGGCCCGGCGCTACAAGTCCTCGCTGGAAATCGCGGCCATGCAGGGCATCCGCGCCGCCTTCGATCCGAACCGCATCATGAACCCGGGCGTTCTGTTCTGATCGCCCGGCTTGCCCGCACAATCCGTTCGGCCTAGCCATGCCGCCTCGATTCAACACCGCCGGAGCCCCCTCATGACCCTCGCCCTCCTGTTCCCGGGACAAGGCAGCCAGTCGGTCGGCATGGGCGCGGCCCTGGCCGACGCCTTCGCCTCGGCCCGCGCCGTCTTCGCCGAGGTCGACGAGGCCCTGGGCCAGAA
>NZ_JAKFEB010000026.1:0-19007 GCF_036677305.1 Brevundimonas sp.
GGACTTGCGCCGCGCCTCCGCGGCCGCATCCGCATCGCCCAGCGCCGTCTCGGCCCCGGCGAGGACGAAATAGCTGTAGGGGTCGCCGGGCCAGTCCTCGAGCAGTTCCAGGATCTTCGCTTTCGCGGCCGCGGCGTCGCCCTTGAGCAGCAGGGCGGCGGCGAGGCTGCGGCGGGTCGGATACCAGAGGATGGGCGGGTCGCCGCCCTCGGAGTCCTGCCCCTGAATTTCGGCGGCGCGCGTGAAGGCGGCGATGGCGGCGTCCGCATTGCCCTCGATCATGGCGGCGCGGCCTTCCAGCACGCGCTGCGAGACCTCGGTGAACTCGCTGCGCATCTTGCCCTGCGGCCCGGCGGCGAACTCCGGGGCGGCGCGCAGGGCGGCGATGGCCCGGGCCTCGGCGCGGACGGTGGAGGCGTCCCCTGCCCGCGCCGCCGCCTCGCCCCGGGCGAAGCGCCAGCTGACGCGCAGCATCGGATGGCTTTCAGCCGGTTCGGCCAGCCCCGCGACCTTCTCGGGCGAGCCGAAGCGGCCGTAGAGGGCGTAGGCGTTGTTGGCCATGGCCTGACGCCAGACATTGGTCGCCGGAATGTCGGGATAGGTGGCCAGGAACCAGTCGGCCAGCTTGAGGCCTTCCTCGCCTCCGCCGGCCATCAGGGCGCCGCCCATGCCGAAGTGGATGTTGTGGCCGTGCAGCGGCATGCCGGGCACGCCGCCGGGCGGCCGCGCCAGCCCGTCGTAGCGCCGGTCCAGCGCCACGGCGTTGACGTTGGACATCATGGCGTCCCTGTACCGCCCCACGCGATAGAAGGTGTGCGACGGCATATGCACCAGATGGCTGGCGCCGGGGGCCAGGGCCGCCAGCCGCTCGCCGTAGGGGATGGCCTTGTGCGGGTCGTCCGACCATTCGGTCAGGTGGATGTAGAGATGGATGGCGCCGGGATCGTCGGGCGCCTGGGCCAGGGTCTGTTCGAGGATGGTCATGGCGCGGGTGATGCCGGGGTCGGCGGCCTTGCCCTCGTCGTCCCACCATTCGTCGGCGTTCAGCATCCAGGCGTCGGCGGTGATGGCGGCGACCGTGACGTCCGACGGATTGTTGCGCGCGATCCGGTCCATCGACTGTGCGAAACGGCGGCCGCGCGAGGATTTCCAGCCCGAATAGCGCTGGACCAGGGCGTCGATCATCTGGCGCTGCATCGGCGTCGCCTTCCGCGCCATCCTGCGGGCCTCGCGCGCGGCCTTGAGGGCGGCGGCGAGGCTCTCGTCGTCATTGCCGCCGCCGTTCAGATTGGGACCCAGAGCCCAGGCCTCGCCCCAGGCGCACATGGCGCAGGTCGGATCCAGCAGCCGGGCCTTGCGGAAGGCGCGCACCGATTCCTTGTGTTCGAACGCCCAGCGCAGGCGGACGCCGTGGTTGAACCAGGCCTGGGCCTCGGGACTGGCGGTATCGATGGCGAAGCCGCCCGTGCCGAAACCGTCGACCATGACCATGTCGGCGACCGGCGTGCCGGTATTGGCCGAGCCGGCCTGCCCGCAGACCTGGGGACGCTCCAGCAGGTTGCGCACGGCGCTGTCGGCGGTCGCATCGGCGACGGCGGCCGGTCCGATCAGGGCGGCGGTCAAGGCCGCCCCGGCCATAAGCATCCTGCGCATCAACCCGTCTCCCCGTCTCGACGCCACCCTGCCGCGAAAGGCGGGGGACGCCAAGCGGGATCAGCCGCAGTCGACGCGTTCGATGATCCCGGTCGTCTGGTTGAAGCGGATGTTCAGCCGGTCCGGACGCAGGTCCTTGGTCGTCGGACAGGTGGTGCAGACGATGCGGACGTTGGCGTCAGCGGGGAAGGACACCGCTCCGACGTGCGAGCCGACCAGAGATCGCGCGGCCGCCGCGTCGCAGCGTTGGGGAACGGGCGTCGCCTCCGGCGTCTCGACCGGCGCGCAGGCCGCCAGCGTCAGGCCGGCGGCGATGATCGCCCTCATCCGCATTTGACCTCGCGGATGATCCCGGTGCGTTCCTCGTAGAAGATGTTCAGACGCGAGGGGCTGTAGTCCATCGTCACCGGGCAGGTGGTGCAGGTGACGCGCCAGGTCTCGTTGGCGGGCTTGGGCGGCAGTTCGGAGCGGTTGCGGCCGATGTAGCGCTGGTACTGGTCGGCCCGGCACTGGGCAGGCCCGTCCGACGGCGTCGTCGGGGCCGTCGGTTCCATCGGCGCGCAGGCGGCCAGAAGGCCGGCGGCGGAGAGGCAGAGGATCAGGCTCTTCATCGGCGGTGTCTCCCTTGGGTGCGTCAGCCGCAGCGGACCTGTTCGACGATCTGCGTCTGCTCGTTGAAAAAGATGTTCAGGCGTTGCGGCGCGTAGTCCTCGGTCACCGGGCAGGTCGTGCAGGTGACCCGGCGGTTCACCACATCCACAGGAACGGGAATCTCGGTCTTCGGTTTCCCCACCAGCCACTGCAGCTCGCCCGCGCGGCACATGTCGACGGTCGGATAGGTGGGCTGGGCGCCGACCGGCGGGTTCAGCTGGGCCTCCTCGATGGCGCGCGGCGCCGAGGCGTCGGAGGCGGGCGTCGTACAGGCGGCCAGGGCCGCCAGGGCGATCAGGCCGCCTTTTCCCAGCGTCCTTCGGGCGACTGTTTCCAGTAGGCGAGGTTGGCGCCCTGATCCTTCAGCGTCTTCCACCGGACCCGCGCCCCCGACAGCGCCTCGTCGTTCCGTCCGTCGAAGATGATGAAGCATCGGTCGAAGCCTTTCGTGTCGCCCAGTTCGGCGCTGTCCACGATGAACAGCGCCTGAGCGGCGTTCGGGTTCTCGGGAGAGTCGGTCAGCAGGATGGGTTGACGCGCCGCCTCGGGCCCGGTCGCCCGCCCGTGGGCCAGGAAGCTGTCGTCGCGATACGTCCACAGCCGCTCGTCGATGTCGTCGAGCAGATGCGGGTCGGACGCGCGGACGAGGGCCTTCCAGCCACGCTCGCGCGTCTTCTCCAGCAGGCCGGGCAGGACCTGCTCCAGCGTCGAGCGCTCGAGATGGTAGAACCAGATTTCAGGCGTTGCGTCAGACACCCGGTTCTACCTCTCGCGGCCGATCAGGACTCGTAGGAATCGGCCACCATCCGGTCGAGCGTGCGCACGCCCCAGCCCACGGCGCCGTCGGGCACGGTCGGGCTCTTCGAGTCCTTGACCCATGCCGTGGGGGCGATGTCGATGTGCGCCCAGGGCGTGCCGTTGGTGAAGCGCTGCAGGAACAGGGCGGCGGTGATCGAGCCGCCGGCGCGGCCGTTGCCGGTGTTCTTCACATCGGCGATCGGGGTGTCGATGTGGCGCTCGTAGGCGGCCGGGATCGGCATCCGCCAGGCGTTCTCGCCGACCTTGGGCGCGGCGGCCAGGAAGTTGTTGGCCAGCTCGTCCGAGTTGGAGAAGACGCCCGCGTATTCCAGGCCCAGGGCCACGATCATGGCGCCCGTCAGGGTGGCCAGATCGAGCATGAATTTCGGCTTGAAACGCTCCTGGGTGTACCAGAGGCAGTCGGCGAGGACGAGGCGGCCCTCGGCGTCGGTGTTCAGCACCTCGACCGACTGGCCGGACAGGGACATGACCACGTCGCCGGGCCGCTGGGCCGCGCCGTCGGGCATGTTCTCGACCAGGCCGATGACGCCGATGGCGTTGACCTTCGCCTTGCGGCCGGCGAGCGCGTGCATGAGGCCGGACACGGCGGCGGCGCCGCCCATGTCCCACTTCATGTCTTCCATGCCGTCGGCCGGCTTGATCGAGATGCCGCCGGTGTCGAAGCAGACGCCCTTGCCGACGAAGGCGATGGGCTGTTCGCCCTTCTTGCCGCCGCTCCACTTCATGATGGCGACCTGGCTCTCGCGCACGCTGCCCTGGCCGACGGCCAGCAGGGTGTTGAAGCCCAGTTTGGTCAGTTCCTTCTCGCCGAGGATCTCGACCTCGAGGCCGAGCTTCTCGAGGGCCTTGACCCGTTTGGCGAACTCCTCCGGGTACAGGACGTTGGCGGGCTCGCTGACCAGATCGCGCGAGAATTCCACGGCCGAGGCCACAGCCGCGAACGACTCATACGCGCCCTTGGCCGCCTTCGGATCGGCCGCGACGACCCTGATCGTCTCGATCGACGGCGTCTTCTCGGGCTTCAGCGTGGTGCGGTATTTGAGGAAGCGGTAGCCGGCCAGACGGGCGGCGAAGGCGGCGCGCGCGGCCTGGGCGGCCGACAGGTGCGAGGCGTCGATGGTCAGGGCGGTCGCCCCCGACATCTTGACCGCGTGATAGGCGGCGCCGGCGGCGGCCTCGAGGGCGAGATCGTCGAACTTGCCCGGATCGCCGGCGCCGGTCAGCACGATGGTCGAGGCGTCCACGCCCGCAGGGGCCGCCACGACGAGGGTGCTGTTCGATCCGCCGGTGAAGCGGCTGGCCGTCATGGCGCGGGTCAGGGCCCCGGAGGTCGCGGCGTCGAGCTGGCTGCCCGTCCCGACGAAGGCGCGGCCCTCATTGACGAGGACGGCGAGAACCTCGGAGGGGCTCGCGGACGCGACGAATTCGATCTTCATTTACTGCTCCCGCCGGGCATTACGCACCCGGTGATGGTGTCGACAAGGATGAGCGCGCGCGGTTTCACCGGCGCGGTCGGGTGTGTATTAGATGCTCTCCCTCGCCGCCGCCTGCAACGGGCGATTTTCCCTGCATGACCCTGATCCAAGGCTATCTTTTCCGGCAGATCGCGCGTCCCGTCGTCGGCGCGTGCGCCGCGCTGACCGGAATCGGCATTCTCAGCCAGAGCCTGGACCAGCTGGAGGTGATCGTCGAACGCGGCCAGAGCCTGTGGGTGATGATCAAGCTGACCCTGCTGGCTGTGCCGCAGCTGCTGGCGGTGATCGTGCCGATCGGCCTGTTCGTGGGAGCCCTGATCGCCCTGACCCGGCTGCAGCGCGAACAGGAACTGACCGCCGTCTTCGCCTCCGGCGTGACGCGCTGGGCGGCGATTCGGCCGGCGATCCGGCTGGCGGTGATCGCGGCCCTGATCACCCTGCTGATCACCACGGTGCTGCAGCCCTGGGGGCAGCGGCAGGCCCGGGCCGAGGCCTTCGCCATCCGCACCGACCTGGCCGCCGTGCTGATCGAGGAAGGCCGCTTCGTCCAGGGCCCCGAGGGCCTGACCGTCTATGTCCAGCAGATCGAGCAGAACGGCCTGCTGAAGAACCTGTTCGTCTATGTCGACGAGGGCGACAAGGTCACGACCTGGGACGCGGCCGAGGCCCGGTTCGGCCGAATCGACGGCAGCCCGGTCCTGACCCTGCTGAACGGGTCGCGGCAGAGCTATTCGTCGCGCGGCGTGCTGGAATATTTCTCCTTCGGCCGGACGGTGGTGGACCTCGCGCCCTACGCCAATCTGACCGACCGCATCCGCTACAAGCCCTCGGACCTCTACCTGCCCCAGTTGTTCAACCCGTCCCCGCAGGACCTTGAGACCGGGTCCGCCGGAGAACTGGTGGCGGAGGCGCATTCGCGCCTGTCCGCGCCGCTCTACGCCCTGATGGCCATGGCCATGGCCCTGACCGCGATCATGGGCGGCCAGTTCAGCCGCACGGGCTACAGCCTGCGAATCGCCAAGGCGGCGGGCGCCTTCCTGATCGTCCGCGTGGCCGGTTACGGCGTCGTGTCCGCCAGCGCCTGGAACGGCTGGCTGAACGTGTTCCAGTATCTTCTGCCGATCCTCGCCACCGCGATCGCCCTCAGGCTGCTGTTCCGCGCGCTGAAGCCGCGGCGCAGCCGGCCCTGGCCCATGCTGGACCAGCTGAAGGCGAGGTTCGCGTGAGCCGGGTCGCCCTCCCCGTCCCGAGGCTGAGGCTCGGCCGCATCGAACGCTATGTCCTGGTCCAGCAGGCCCGGTCGCTGGCCGTCGCCCTGGGCGTCATCAGCGCCCTGATCATGCTGATCGACTTCGTGGAGATCTCCCGCGGGATCGGATCCGATGTCGATCTGACGGCGCCGGGCATCCTCGGCCTGATGCTGCTCAAGTCGCCGCAGGTGATCGTGCAGCTGCTGCCGTTCGTCTTCCTGTTCGGAACCCTGACGGCCTTCGTGGGCCTGAACCGGCGCAGCGAGCTGATCGCCATGCGGGCGGCCGGCGTCTCGGCCTGGCGGTTCGTCCTGCCCGCGGCGGGCGCGGCCCTGATGTTCGGCGTGCTGACGGTGACCGCCCTTGGGCCGTTGGCGGCCTCCGCGGACGGCCTGTTCCAGCGCGAGCGGTCGCGCCTGTCCGGATCGGCGACGTCCGGCGAGGCCGAGCAGGCCATCTGGATCCGGGAAGGCGACGACACGCGGCAGATGGTCATCCGCGGGGCCCGGCAGGACCGCGCCAACGCCCGCCTGCTGGGCGTCAGCTTCTTCATCTACACCAACGACGCCGCGGGGATGCGCACCTTCTCCGAGCGGATCGACGCCGCCTCCGCCACCCTGGCCGCCGGGCGCTGGCGGCTGGTCGACGCGGTCGGGGCGCAGATCGGCCAGAGGGCCGTGCGCTACGCGACGCTGGACCTGCCCTCCAGCCTGGCCGATGACGAGGCGTTCGAGCGGTTCGCCCGGCCCCAGTCCACCTCGTTCTGGTCGCTTCCGGCCCAGATCGCGCGCGTCGAGGACGCGGGCTTCTCGTCCACGGCCTACCGGCTGCGATTGCAGCAACTGCTGGCCACGCCGCTGATGTTCGCGGCCATGTCGATTCTCGCCGCCGCCTTCTCACTCAGGCTGATGAGGCTCGGCGATCTGGCGCGAATGAGCGTCGCCGCGGTGGTGCTCGGCTTCGGCTTCTTCTTCGTCAACCAGGCGGCGTCGGCGTTCGGATCGGCCGAGGTGATCCCGCCCTGGCTGGCCGCCTGGCTGCCGCCTTTGTTGACCGCGCTCGCCGCCTTCACCTTGCTGTTCTATACCGAAGACGGCTAAGCGAACCCTCGTCGCCCCTCCACGGCCAGAGTGATTTTTTGCATGCAGCGTGACCGCCGCGCGCCCGACACGGCAGCCTTGCGCCGTCGGCTTCTGGCCGGCGCGGCCGCTGTCGCCCTGATCATGTCGGCGTCTGTCGTCCATGCGCAGACCGCCCCCGCCGCGCCGACGCCGACCCCGACGCCGAACGTGGCCGGCCCCGACGGCCTGACCCCTGACGCCCTGTATCTCGAAGCGGACGCCGCCTCCCGCGAGGGCGATGTCATCACCGCGAGCGGCGTGGACGACAACCGGGTGCTGGCGCGGTTCCGGGGCTCGACCCTCAGAGCCGGCGAGATCAGCTATGACCTGGCGCTGGGCGTCGCCACGGCCAACCGGCGGGTCGAGTTCACCGACGCCGGCGGGACGGTGATCTACGCCAGCTATCTGGAGCTGGATTCCGACATGAAGGCCGGCGTCGCCGTCGACCTGGCCAGCCGCTTCGCCAATGGCAGCAGCCTGATGGCCGCGACCGCCGTGAGACGAAGCGAGAACGTCAACGAGCTGAACTACGCGATCTTCACGCCGTGCCCGATCTGCGACGCCGAAGGTCGGCCGAAACAGCCCAGCATCTCCATCCAGGCGGAGAAGGTGGTCCAGAACGAGGAGTTGCGGGCGGTCCTGTACCGCAACGCCGTCTTCCGCCTCGGCGGCGTACCGGTCCTCTATCTTCCGTATTTCGCCCATCCCGATCCGACGGTCGAGCGCGCCTCGGGCTTCCTGGTGCCGATCCCCAGCTATGACGACGGCCGGGGGCTGAGCCTTGAGACGCCCTATCTGCGCGTCATCTCGCCGTCGGAAGACTGGCTGATCAGCCCCCAGTTCAACACCGACGTGGCCCCCTTCCTGAACCTGCAGTGGCGCCGCCGGTTCTCGAACGCGACGGTGGTGGCGCGGGCCGGCTATACCTACGAAGAGAATTTCGGGGATTTCGACGCCGACGGCGACAACGTGCCCGACATCCCGATCGAGGCCGAGCACCGCAGCTATCTGCTGGCGCACGGGCGCTGGGATCCCGAGGGGCCGTGGCGCGCCGGCTTCACCGCCGAACGCACGTCCGACAAGACCCTGTTCGACCGCTACGACATCCACGACCCGTATCAGGACAATGGCCTGTACTACGGCGACCGCCGCCGGCTGATCAGCCAGGTTTACGCCGAGCGCCAGAGCCAGCGGTCCTATTTCTCGATCGCCGCCTTCGATCTCCAGAGCCTGCGGGTCGCGGTCCCCAATGACGATGCGCCCGGCCTGAACCAGTTCGAGGCCGATGACAGCCTGCCGTTCGTCGCGCCGCTGATCGAGGCGCGCTGGGAGCCCGACGGGCCCGTGCTGGGGGGCCGTCTGCGGCTTCGCAGCACGGCTGTGTCGCTGTATCGCGACGCCTATGTGGGCAGCCCGGTTCTGCGGCCGGAAGTCATTCCGCCCGGCCTGGCCTTCCCCCCGCCGGGGTCGGTCGTCGGCCTGCCCGGCGTCGACAGCCGCCGCGTCTCGGGCCAGGCCGAATGGCGCCGGACCATGATCTCCCGCGCCGGCGTACGGTGGGAGCCGTTCGTCGACCTGCGCGCCGACGCCTATTCGATCGCCGACCTGCCCCCGGGTCCGGGGCTGGAGGAGGAAACCATCGCCCGCGGCCGGGCCACCGCCGGTCTGGATATCAGCTATCCCCTGATCCGGCGGATGAGCGACACCGCCGACCTGATCCTGGAGCCGATGGCCCAGTTCTCCGCCTCGACCGATCCGGACCTCGACCCGCGCATCCCGAACGAGGACAGCCAGACGCTGGAGCTCGACCAGAGCTCGCTGTTCCGGACCGACCGGTTCCCCGGCTACGACCTGCTGGAAGGCGGGCTCCGCTTCACCGCGGGCATGCGGGCCACCATGCGCTGGGATCAGGGCCGGGAAGCCAGCCTGTTCATCGGCCGCAGCCTGCGCGACGCCGAGGAACCCGGTTTCCGGGTCCCCGTGCCCGACGCCCCGACCCAGCTGTACGATCCGTCGGGCCTGGCGTCCGACACCTCCGACTGGGTCGTGCAGGGCAGTTTCGCGCCCTCGGACCGGATTCGCGGCTGGGGCCATGCGACCATCGATTCGTCCGGCGAGGTGCGCCGCGCCGAAGCCTCGGTCGACGGGCGCTGGGGCCGGCGCAACCTGGCCACGGTGACCTACATCATCGACCGGTCCAATCCCGTCGAGGGACCGCTGAACCGCAACTATGAATTCGTCCAGCTGTCGGGCCAGCAGTTCATCTACGGCAACTGGGGCGTGACCGTCGCCGGCATCGCCGATCTCGAGCAGGACGAGATCACCCGGTCGGACATCGGACTGCTGTTCGACGACGATTGTTTCCGGTTCGAGCTGGGCTGGCGGCGCGACAACACCCGCGTGCGGCCGACGGGCCCCTCGGAGGGCATCTATGTGCGCCTAAACCTCGCCACTTTCGGCGGTACAGGGTATTGACGCAGCGACAGGCGCTGGACGCCGCGCGGCCCGGGGGCGCGCGGAAAGACTATCCGGATCAATCCGGGCCAACGCCGCTTGAGGAATACGGACTGACATGGGTTTGACGCGTTATATGACGGGCGTGGCGATGGCCGCCCTCCTGGCCGGTACGGCCGTGGCGCAGACCGCGCCCACACAGGCTCCGGCTGCAGCGGGAACCCTGAACCCGGCCGCCGAGGCGGCGCCGGCCGCGGCTCCGGTCGCGCCCGCGTTCCAGATGTCCGACGGCATCCTGGCCACGGTCAATGACAGCGTCATCACGGGCTTCGACCTGCGCCAGCGCATGCTGCTGCTGATCGCCATGACCCAGGTCCAGCCGACGCCCGAGAACATCCCGGCCATCCAGCAGCAGGCCCTGAACCTGCTGATCGATGAGCGGCTGCAGGCCCAGGAGCTGACCAAATACGAGGACCTGGTGATCTCCGACGCGGAGGTCGATGAGGAACTGGCCGCCATGGCGCAGGAAGTGGGCGCCGCGCCGGCGACCTACCTCGAATTCCTGGCCCAGGGCGGCATCCGTCCCTCGACCCTGCGCGAACAGCTCCGGACGCAGCTGGGCTGGTCCCAGCTGGTCGGCGGACGCTTCCAGGGCCGCGCCCGGGTCAGCAAGGCGGCGGTCGACTCCGCCCTGCGCCAGGCCTCCGAGGCGGCCTCGAAGAAGCAGTATCTGATCGGCGAAATCTACATCGAGGCCAGCCGCGTGGGCGGCCAGCAGGCCGCCGTGAACGGCGCCACCCAGCTGGTTCAGCAGATGGTCCAGGGCGCGCCCTTCCAGGCCGTCGCCCAGCAGTTCTCGGCCGCGCCTTCGGCCACCCGCGGCGGCGACGCCGGCTGGGTCGTCGAAGGCACCATGCAGCCCGCCCTGCAGCAGGCGCTGGATCAACTCGAGGTCGGCCAGCTGTCGCGGCCCATCCCGGTCGATGGCGGCGTCTACATCGTCTACATGCGCGACAAGCGCGACGGCGCCTCGACCAGCCTGGTCCAGATCAAACAGGTGATGATCGAGCTGCCCGAAACCGCCACGGACGCCGACGTGGCCGCCGCCACGGCCCGTCTGGAGGCCCTGCGGCCCCAGCTGACCTGCGACACCATGCTGGCGCGGGCGACCTCGGAACAGGGCCTGCTCGGCTCCGATCTGGGCGAGGCCGACGTGCAGAACCTGGCGCCGCAGTTCCAGCAGGTCGCCCGGTCGGCCGAGGTCGGCTCGGTCAGCACCCCGGTTCGCACGCCGCTGGGCGTGCACCTGCTGGGCGTCTGCGGCCGCCGGGCCGGCGGCACGGAAGCGCCGGACGCCCGTGCGGTGGAAGCCCAGCTGTTCCGCCAGAACCTCGCGACCCTGGGCAAGCGCTATATGCGCGACCTGCGCGAGGACGCCCTCATCGAGATGAAGTGATGACCGGCCCCGCGCCGCTGGCCCTCTCCATGGGCGAACCGGCGGGCGTGGGACCCGAGATCATCGCCGCGGCCTGGACGGCGCTGAAGGCCGAGGGTCCGGTCTTCGTCGTCGTCGGCGACGCGGCCCTGCTGCGCGCCCAGGGCCGGCCGGTGCAGACCGTGCTGACCGTCGCGGATGCGGCGGCCGTGTTCGGACGCGCCATACCGGTGCTGGACATCCCCCTGCCCGCCGCCGTTGTCGCGGGCCGGCCCGAAAGCGCCAACGCGGGCGCGGTCGCAGACTGGATCGAACAGGCGGTCAACCTGGTCCTGTCGGGCGAGGCGTCGGGCGTGGTCACGGCCCCGATCGCCAAGGCCCCGCTGTACGCCGCGGGGTTCCGCTTTCCGGGGCACACCGAATTCATCGCCGAACTGACCGCCGACGCGCCGTTTCCGGGCACGCGCGGACCGGTCATGATGTTGACCGCAAAGGATTTGCGGGCCTGTCTGGTCACCATCCATTCGCCGCTGGCCGAGGTGCCCGAACTGGTCACCGTCGAGCGGGTCTGCCGCACGGCCCGGGTGGTCCATGAAGCCCTGAAGCGCGACTTCGGCGTCGCGACGCCCCGGCTGGCCCTGGCCGCGCTGAACCCGCATGCGGGCGAAGGCGGCGCGATCGGGCTGGAGGAGGTCGAGGTGCTGGCCCCGGCGGTCGAGATCCTGCGCGCCGAAGGGATCGCGATCACCGACCCCCTGCCCGCCGACACCCTGTTCCATGACGACGCGCGCGCGACATACGACGCCGTGGTCTGCCTGTACCACGACCAGGCCCTGATCCCGGTCAAGACGCTGGACTTCTGGGGCGGGGTCAACACGACCCTGGGCCTGCCGGTGATCCGCACCTCGCCCGACCACGGCACCGGTTTCGACATCGCCGGCAAGGGCGTGGCGCGGGCCGACAGCCTGATCGCGGCCATTCGTCTGGCCGGACAGATGGCGGCGGCGCGCGCGGCGCTGTAAGCAGCCCGTGTGACCGACCTCCCCACCCTCCGCGAATCCCTCGACGCCCACGGGCTGTCGGCCAGGAAGAGCTTCGGCCAGCATTTCCTGCTGGACCTGAATGTGACGCGCAAGATCGTCCGCCTGGCGGGCCCGTTCGAGGGCCGCGCGGTGATCGAGGTCGGCCCGGGCCCCGGCGGCCTGACCCGCGCCCTGCTGGAGAGCGACGCCGGCAGGGTGGTGCTGGTCGAGAAGGATCCGCGCTTCCTGCCCCTGCTGGCCGAGCTGGACGACGGTTCAGGGCGGCTGACGGTCGTCGAGGCCGACGCGCTGAAGGTGCGCGAGGCCGAACTGGTCGAGGGCCCGGCGCATGTCGTGTCGAACCTGCCCTACAATGTCGGCACGCCGCTGCTGATCAAATGGCTGACCGGACCGTGGCTGCCGCACGCCCTGACCCTGATGTTCCAGAAGGAAGTGGCCGAGCGGATCGTCGCGGCGCCGGGCGACGACGCCTACGGCCGGCTGGCTGTGATCAGCCAGGCGGTGGCCGAGGCCCGGCTGGTCATGCATCTGCCCGCCGCCGCCTTCACGCCGCCGCCGAAGGTGGCCTCGGCCGTCGTGCATCTGGTCCCGCGCGCAGACCGGCCGGACCCGGATACGTTGAAGCGGCTCGAACGGGTGACGGCGGCGGCGTTCGGGCAGCGGCGCAAGATGCTCCGGTCCAGCCTGAAGACGCTGGGCGGGGCGGCGCTGTGCGAGGCCGCGGGGATCGAGCCGGATGCGCGGGCGGAAGTGATCGACGGTGCGGGTTTCCTGCGGCTGGCCGTGGCGCTGGATCGGGACGGCTGAGCTGTCGTGCCGTCGCCGTCGCGCCGATGACGCCGGGCCCCCGATCTGCCACAACCCGTCGGATGGAACCGGAAGGGACACTCATGGCGAGCCGGTGGAAATCTTCGAACAGGTAACGCCGACACCCTGGCAGTTCGGCGGAATGGTGTTCGGTCTGGCGGTATACGCCATCGCCTGGACCTGGGGCGGCCGCCCGGAGCGGCTCGGCGCGGGCCTATTGCTGATGGTTACCCTACTGGCCGAGTTCACGTACAGATGGCAGGTCGACGGCTTCTATCCGGCCGGGCTCGCGCAGGACGGCGTTCGCTTGCTGGTCTTCGGCTGGCTGTGTTTCCGGCTGGACCGCTGGTGGCTCTTTCCCATGACCGCCGCGCACGCGCTGATCGTCCTGGCGTTTGTCCTCAGATATGCGGATCCGTCACTCTCGCAGAACGCCCTGGCCGCCGCCCTCGTAGGCCTCGGGTATCTGGTCGACCTGAGCCTGTTGCTGGGCGTTGTCGAGCGCTGGCTGGCGGGCGAGCCGGCGGCAGGTCCGGCCGCATGGGCCAGGGCGAATCGGGCCGACAGACAGTCGGCGGCCTGACCCGGTCGTGCGCCCATAGCAAAAAGGACCGCCCCCGGGGGAACGGCCCTTCCATTGTCAGCCGATCACGGCCTCGATCAGGCGCAGTACCCCGCCAGAGGGGAGGTCAGGCTCATCCGACGGGCCGCGCGCGGCGTGAGACAATGAGACATTCGACCACCTCCTTTCGATGTTGGAACAACGGGTTGGATGTAGGTCCTTCGTAACCGCCTTCAAGCCCCTAGACCGCCTCGTTCAGCAGGGCGTTGCGGTAGGCGTCGACCCAGACGTTGCGGAACCGCTTGGACCGCTCGGCGTGGTAGATGTGCGCCAGCTCGGCGTAGCTGCGGTCGAAGTCGTCGTTGACGAAGATGTAGTCGAAGTCGCCGCAATGCTCGATCTCGCCCTTGGCGTTGGCGATGCGGCGTTCAATGACCTCCTCGGCGTCCTGCGAACGGGTCACCAGGCGGCGGCGCAGCTCCTCGAGGCTGGGCGGCAGGATGAAGACGCGCACGGCGTCTTCCGGGCATTTCACGGCGATGTCGCGGGCGCCCTGCCAGTCGATGTCGAACAGGACGTCGCGGCCCTCGGACAGGGCCCGGTCGATCGGAGCGCGCGGCGAGCCGTAGCGGGCCCCGTGGACGTCGGCCCATTCCAGGAAGGCGTCGGCGTCGATCAGGCGCTGGAATTCCGCGTCGTCGACGAAGTGGTAGTCGCGGTCGGCGACCTCGCCGGGGCGGATGCCGCGGGTGGTCATGGAGATCGACAGCTCCAGCCCGCCGTGGTCGGCCATCAGGCGGCGGCACAGGCTGGTCTTGCCCGCGCCGGACGGGCTGGCGACGATCAGGAGGACGCCGCGGCGGGGCGTGCGTTCATTCGACATTCTGGACCTGTTCGCGCAACTGTTCGATGACGGCCTTCAGCTCAAGGCCGATTCCGGTGAGCGCGGTCGTAGCCGATTTCGAGCAGAGGGTGTTCGCCTCTCTCATGAATTCCTGCATCAGGAAGTCGAGTTTCCGGCCGGCGGGGGGTTGCTGCAACAGGGTGCGGGCCGAGGCGACGTGGGCCGTCAGACGGTCCAGTTCCTCGCGCACGTCGGCCTTGGTGGCCAGCGCCGCAGCCTCGAGGAAGATGCGGTCCTGAAGGCCGGGGGCGTCAGGCGCCAGCTCGGTCATCCGCCGGGTGAAACGTTCGCGGATGGCGTCGGTCTGGGCGACGGCCTCGGTCTCCGCCTGGGCGGTCAGGGCGTCGATGCGGTCGATGAAGTCGGTGACGACCGGCAGCAGCTGGCCGCCCTCGCGGTCACGCGACAGCTTCAGCGCGTCGAGGGCGTGGTCGATGGTGACCGCCATGGCGGCCTCGACGGCGGCGCGGGCGTCGGCGTCGTCGACCTCCTCGGGCGCTTCCAGCACGCCGCGCAGGGACAGCAGGCCGTCGGCCGACGGCGGGGTGGCCCCCTCCTCCGCCAGCTCGTTGGCGAGGGTGAGGTAGCGGGCCAGGATGTCCTGGTTGACCTTCAGCGAGGCGGCGCCGAGCTCGGCGCGCTTCGCCAGAATGCCGAGCGTGACCTGACCCCGGTTCAGGCGAGCCTGGGCGGAGGCCTTGGCGTGGCGTTCCAGGGTGTCGAAGCCGGGCGGGCCGCGGAAGCGGACCTCCAGATTGCGGCCGTTGACCGAGCGCGCCTCGACGGACCAGCTCCAGTCGCCGTGGGCGCCGTCCGCCCGGCCGAAGCCGGTCATGCCGGAGATCGTGCTCATCGGGCCGGCGCCGGGGTGGATTGCGGGATGCTGATGACCCGCGCGCCGGGCGGGACGGCCGCGCCGGTCGGCGCCGCAGCCCCCGAGGCGGCCTCGGGCGGTGCGTTCGGAACGCCCGGAACCGTGCCGGGCACGGCGGGCGGCGCGGCTTCGGGCGGCAGGCCGGCCTTGCGGCGCTCGATCTCCCGCCAGCGCGCGACATTGGTCAGATGTTCGTCGAAGGTGCGGGCGAAGACGTGGCCCCCGGTGCCGTCGGCCACGAAGAACAGTTCGTCGCTGCGCGGCGGGTTGAGGACCGCGGCGATGGCGTCACGGCCCGGATTGGCGATGGGCGTCGGGGGCAGGCCGTCGATCTGATAGGTGTTCCAGGCCGTGGCGCGGTCCAGTTCGGAGCGCCGGATGCCCCGGCCCAGCGGGCGACCGCGGGTGATGCCGTAGACGATGGTCGGATCGCTCTCCAGCCGCATGCCGGCGCGCAGCCGGTTGGTGAAGACGGCGGCGACGCGGGGGCGTTCCGAGGCCAGGCCGGTTTCCTTTTCAACGATCGAGGCCAGCACCATCGCTTCTTCCGGCGAGCGCACGACCGTGGTCGGGCTGCGCGCGGCCCACAGGCGGGCCAGGTTCTCGTCGCGGGCGCGGCGCATGCGGGCGACGACCGAGTTTCGCGTCTCGCCGCGGCTGACCTCATAGGTGTCGGGCCAGAGGGAGCCTTCGTCGGGCGTGCCGTCGACCGTGCCGATCAGGATCGGCTGCCGGTTGAGGATGTCGACCGCCTGGGCCGAGGACCAGCCCTCGGGCAGGGTCACGTAGTGGCGGACCACCCGCCCCTCGACCAGCAGGACGATGACGGAGCGCAGGGAAGCCTTGCTCGGCACCTCATACTCGCCCGCGCGCAGCTTGCGGTCGGCGCCGGTCAGGGTGGCGGCGGCCTTGAACATGTCGGTCGAGCGGATCACCCCGGCCGACTTCAGCGTCGCGGCGATGGCCGAGACGCCCGCGCCGCTGGGCAGGGTGACGATGGTCGTCTCACGGCCGTCGCGCGCCGCCGGGCCCGGCGCGTAGAAGACGCTCCAGGCCGCGACCAGGGCGGCGATGATGAACAGGCTGAGGGTGGCCGTGGCGGCCAGGAAGGCTGTCTTGCGGCCCGATCCGCGCTCGACCCCCACCTAGCTCACCTTGCGGAAGATGACGGTGGCGTTGGTGCCGCCGAAGCCGAAGCTGTTCGACATGGCGACGTCGATCTCCATCGGCTGGCCCTTGTCGCGGACCAGATTCATGGCGGTTTCCTGCTCGGGATTGTCCAGATTGATCGTCGGCGGCGCGATCTGGTCGCGGATCGCCAGGATGCAGAAGATGGCCTCGATGGCCCCGGCGGCGCCGAGGAGGTGACCGGTCATCGATTTGGTCGAGGACAGGGCGACCCTGGACGCGTGGTCGCCCATCAGTCGTTCGATGGCCCCGGCCTCGATCCAGTCGGCCATGGTCGAGGTGCCGTGGGCGTTGACGTAGTCGATGTCGGAGACGTCGATCCCGGCGCGCTTCACCGCCATCTGCATGGCCCGATAGCCGCCCTCGCCGTCCTCGGCCGGGGCGGTGATGTGGTAGGCGTCGCCGCTGAGGCCGTAGCCGATGACTTCGGCGTAGATGGTCGCGCCGCGCGCCCTGGCGTGCTCGTATTCTTCCAGCACCACGATCCCCGCGCCCTCGCCCATGACGAAGCCGGAATGGTCCTTGTCCCACGGCCGCGAGGCCTTTTCGGGCTGGTCGTTATACGCGGTGCACAGGGCCTTGCAGGCCAGGAAGCCGGCGATGCCGATGGGGACGATGGAGCTTTCCGCCCCGCCGGCCACCATGACGTCGGCGTCGTCCATCATGATCATCCGCGCCGCGTCGCCGATGGCGTGGGCGCCGGTGGCGCAGGCGGTGACGACGGAGTGGTTCGGACCCTTGAGGCCGTGGCGGATCGAGATCTGGCCCGAGGTCAGATTGATCAGGGCCGACGGAATGAAGAAGGGGCTGACCCGGCGCGGGCCCTGTTCCTTGAGGATGATGGCGGTGTCGGCGATCGGGCCCAGACCGCCGATGCCCGAACCGACCATGACGCCGGTGCGCTCGCGCTGTTCCTCGGTCTCGGGCTTCCAGCCGGAGTCCGCCAGGGCCTCGTCCGCCGCGGCGATGGCGTAGACGATGAAGTCGTCGACCCGCTTGCGGTCCTTGGGCGACATGACCTTTTCGTGGTCGAAGACGCCGGGCTGGCCGGGCGCGCCTCCGCCGCGGCCATCCACGGACGGGATTTCACCCGCGATGGTGCAGCCGTAGCCTTCGGTGTCGAAGCTGGTGATCGGGCCGATGCCCGAGCGCCCCTCGAGAATGCCCTTCCAGTTGTGGTCCACGCCCCAGCCCAGAGGCGTGAGCAGACCGAGACCGGTGACGACGACGCGGCGCATGAGCGCTCCTCGTTACAGAATCCTGACCACAAACAGTAATGGCCGCCGGGCGGCCCCGCTAGGGGCGCGCCACGGCGGCCATCAAAGCCGTATCGAAGTGTGGGCGATCAGCCCGCCAGCTTCTCGTCGATGAACTTCACGGCGTCGCCGACCGTCTGGATGTGTTCGGCGGCGTCGTCCGGGATTTCGATGTCGAATTCTTCTTCGAAGGCCATCACCAGCTCGACGTTGTCGAGCGAGTCGGCGCCCAGATCGTCGATGAAGCTGGCTTTTTCAACGACCTTTTCCGGATCGGCGTCCAGGTGGTCGATGACGATCTTGCGGACGCGTTCCAGGGTGTCGGACATGTTAGTCTCTGCTTTTAGGGCCGCCGGGGCGGCTGTTGTCTCGTTCACTGCCGTATGACGACAGCGGCGACGGCGCAAGCCTTCAACGAAGACTCAGGCCAGTCGGTTGCGTGGGCTTTAGCACAGCCGCGCTTGCGGGAAATAGCCCCCGCTCGCGACGGCGTGGGTCAGATCATCGCCATCCCGCCGTTCACATGCAGCGTCTGGCCGGTGACATAGGCGGCCTCGTCCGACGACAGATAGACGGCGGCGGCGGCGATCTCGTCGCCCGCGCCCAAGCGGCCGAGGGGGATCGTCTTCAGGATCGTCTCGCGCTGTGCGTCGTTCAGGACGTCGGTCATCGGCGAGGCGATGAAGCCCGGGGCGATGCAGTTCACGGTGATCCCGCGGCTGCCCACTTCCTGCGCCAGCGACTTGGAGAAGCCGATCATGCCGGCCTTGGAGGCCGCATAGTTGGTCTGGCCGGGGTTTCCGGTGACGCCGACCACGGAGGTCACGCCGATGATCCGGCCCGAACGGCGCTTCATCATCCCCTTCATCGCGGCGCGCGACAGGCGGAAATAGCTCTCGAGGTTGATCCGGATGACATCCTGGAAGTCCTCGTCCTTCATCCGCATCAGCAGGCCGTCCTTGGTGATGCCGGCGTTGGCGATCAGGATGTCCAGCGGCGCGCCGGCGGCTTCCTCGGCGCGGGCGATCAGGCCGTCGACCGATTCGGCGTCCGACAGGTTGGCGGCGGCGGCGAAGGCGCGCTCGCCGAGTTCCCTGGCCAGTTCCTGCAGCACCGCCTCGCGGGTGCCGGACAGGACGACGGTCGCGCCCTGGGCGTGCAGGGCGCGGGCCACCGCGCCGCCGATGCCGCCGGTGGCGCCGGTGACGAGAGCGGCTTTGCCTGTGAGGTCGAACATGGGTCTGCTCCGCAGTTGCGTTTGGTGCGGTCCTATCCGAGGCTCGGGCGCACCGCCAGAAGGAACGTTTGATGAAGAGAAGCCGGCTGGACGGATTGGGCGTGCTGCTTCTCGGCTCACTCACGGCCGGCTGCGTCAGCACGAACGAGAACGGGATCTATGACCTGGGAGCCGTGTGGCGCGAACCTTGGGCGCACCATGATCAGCTGCTGGACGTCCGGGTCTATCCCTATGACTTAGGCGAGAATTCATACCTGGCCTGCAGGCGACCGTGTCCC
>NZ_JAKFEB010000027.1:0-10837 GCF_036677305.1 Brevundimonas sp.
CCGCCGCGCTTGATGATCTGCTCCAGCGCCGGGACCATGGCCTCGCCGCCGTCCAGACCGAACCGCTTGGTGCCGGGGAAGCGTTTGTGCAGGAAGCGTTCGAAGCCCTCGGCCTCGATCAGCTTGTTCAGGATGGCCAGCTTGCCTTCCCTGGTGAAGGCGTTCTGCTCGAACTTGTCCGGGCCTTCGAAGCGCGCCTGCAGCCAGGATTTCTCCTCCGGCTCGGCGATGTGCATGAACTGGATGCCGATGTTGCCGCAGTAGGTCCGGCGCAGGATGGCCAGCACCTCGCGGATGCTGCCGGTCTGCAGGCCCAGGACTCCGTCCAGATAGATGGGGCGGTCCAGGTCGGCCTCGGTGAAGCCGTAGAATTCGGGGGTCAGTTCGGGGTTGTGGGTCGCCTGTTCGATGCCCAGCGGATCCAGCGTCGCCTGCAGGTGACCGCGCACGCGATAGCTGCGGATCAGCATCAGGGCCCGGATCGAATCATGGGCGGCGGCGCGGACGGCCTCGGCCGAGACGGCGGGCGCGGCTGCGGCCGGAGCCGCCGCGGGCGCGGCGCCCGGCTTTTTCGGATCGGGTTTCGGCGCGGGCCAGCGGCCGTCGAAGACGGCGGAGGCCTCGGTGGGCTCCTCGACGACGGACCGGCCCCACGAGCCGGCGGCGCCCGAGGCGCGCACGCTGTCGGCGTTGTCCCGCAGCTGGTCGAAGAAGGCGCGCCACTCGGCCGACACGGACGCGGGATCGGCGGCCCATTTCCCGTGCAGGTCCTCGATGAACGAGGCGTTGGAGCCATACAGGAAGCTGGTCTCTGCAAAGACCTGGTTCAGCCGTCCGGCGTCGTCAGCCATCGTATCGTCACGTCCCTGGATGCGGTGCGCGCACGCCTGCGCGAACCGGCGCCGCTGATATAGGCGCTGTTTCCTGATCGGTCATGACCGAATGGGGGCGAAAGGGTCGAAATTCGCCCAATTCGGGTGAAATTCGTACGTTTGTTGTCCCGCTACCGGGACACCGGATCAGCCCTTCAGCACTTCCACCAGCGTCGTTCCGAGGCGTGCAGGCGACGGCGAGACGCGGATGCCCGCCGCCTCCATGGCCGCGATCTTGGACTCCGCATCGCCCTTGCCGCCCGAGACGACGGCCCCGGCGTGGCCCATGGTGCGGCCCTTGGGGGCGGTGCGTCCGGCGATGAAGCCGACCATCGGCTTGCTGCGGCCCTTCCTGGCCTCGTCGATCAGGAACTGGGCGGCGTCTTCCTCGGCCGCGCCGCCGATCTCGCCGATCATGACGATCGACCGGGTCTCGGGATCGGCGAGGAACAGCTCCAGCACGTCGATGAATTCGGTGCCCTTGACCGGGTCGCCGCCGATGCCGACGGCCGTCGTCTGGCCCAGGCCCTCGTTGGTGGTCTGGAACACCGCCTCATAGGTCAGGGTGCCCGAGCGCGAGACGATGCCGACATTGCCCTTCTTGAAGATGGAGCCCGGCATGATGCCGATCTTGCACTCTTCCGGGGTCAGGATGCCGGGGCAGTTCGGGCCCAGCAGGCGCGACTTCGAGCGGTCCAGCCGCGCCTTGACCCGCACCATGTCCAGCACCGGGATGCCTTCGGTGATGCAGGTGATGAAGGGCACCTCGGCCTCGATCGCCTCGATGATGGCGTCGGCGGCGCCCGCCGGCGGGACGTAGATCACCGAGGCCGTCGCGCCGGTGGCTTCCCGGGCTTCGGCGACCGAGGCGAAGATCGGCAGGCTTTCGCCCTCGGACCCGTGCCAGATCTCGCCGCCCTTCTTCGGGTGGACGCCGCCGACCATCTGGGTGCCGTAGTAGCGCAGCGCCTGTTCGGTGTGGAAGGTGCCGGTCTTGCCGGTCAGGCCCTGGACGATGACCTTGGTGTTCTTGTCGACGAGGATGGACATGGGTTTGCTCTGATTATTCTGTCAGCGGGACGGTCGGTGGCGGGCCGGATGGCTCAGCCGACCGCCGCGACGATCTTCTGGGCGGCGTCGTCGAGGTCGTCGGCCGCGGTGATGGCCAGACCCGATTCATTGAGAATGCGCTTGCCCTCGGCGACGTTGGTGCCTTCCAGACGGACGACCAGCGGCACCTTCAGCCCGACTTCCTTCACCGCCGCGACCACGCCCTCGGCGATGACGTCGCAGCGCATGATGCCGCCGAAGATGTTGACCAGGATGCCCTGCACGGCGGGGTCGGCGGTGATGATCTTGAAGGCCGCCGCGACCTTTTCCTTCGAAGCGCCGCCGCCGACGTCGCAGAAGTTGGCGGGCTCCTTGCCGTACAGCTTGATGATGTCCATCGTCGCCATGGCCAGGCCGGCGCCGTTGACCATGCAGCCGATGTTGCCGTCCAGGGCGACATAGGCGAGGTCCCATTCCGAAGCCTCGATCTCCTTGGCGTCTTCCTCGGTCTCGTCGCGCAGCGCCTTCATGTCCTCGTGGCGGAACAGGGCGTTGCCGTCGAAGCTGACCTTGGCGTCCAGAACCCGCAGGTGGCCGTCGGTCATGACGATCAGCGGATTGACCTCCAGCATCGACATGTCGGTCTCGACGAAGGCCTTGTAGAGGATCGGGAACAGGCTCTTGCCGTCCTCGGCCGCCGCGCCGGTCAGGCCGAAGGCGGTGTTGATCTCGGCCACATTGGCGGCGGTGACGCCGGCTTCGGGGTCGATGTCGATGGTCTGGATCTTCTCGGGCGTGTCATGGGCGACGGCCTCGATGTCCATGCCGCCCTCGGTCGAGACGACGAAGGAGACCCGGCCCGTGCCCCGGTCGACCAGCAGCGAGCAGTACAGTTCCCGGTCGATGTCGGCGCCGTCCTCGATATAGAGGCGGTTGACCTGTTTGCCGGCGTCGCCCGTCTGGGCGGTCACCAGGGTGTTGCCGAGCATTTCCCTGGCGTTGGCCACGACCTCCTCGATCGAGCGGGCCAGGCGCACGCCGCCCTTGGCGTCGGGCCCCAGTTCCTTGAACTTGCCCTTGCCGCGCCCGCCGGCGTGGATCTGCGACTTCACGACATAGAGCGGACCGGGCAGCTGGCGGGCCGCGGCTTCGGCCTGATCGGCCGAGGTGATCGCCACGCCCTCGGCGACCGGCGCGCCAAAGCCCTTCAGGACCTGCTTGGCCTGGTATTCGTGAATGTTCATGGGAGGAGCCGCCGCAACGCTGGGGAAGAGTTGCGGCGCTTATAGGGGCTGCGCCTTCGCAGGCGCAACCGTGTCGTCACCCTAGTCCACCCAGTCTTTCGTCAGGGTCCGCGAGGCGCCGATCAGCAGGGCCGACGCCAGCAGATAGAAGCCCATGCCGGTGTAGATGGCCCAGCGCAGGCTCTCGTCGCCGAAGCGCGGCGCCAGCAGATCGCTCATCCAGCCGAAATAGAAGAAGCCGACGGCGATGCCGAGCAGGTTGTTGATCAGCAGGAACAGGGCCGAGGCCGTGGTCCGCATGGGCGCGGGCACCAGATGCTGCACCGCCGCCGTGATCGGCCCCAGCCAGACCAGGTTCAGTCCCGTCGGGATCAGGAAGATGAGGAAGGCCATGGTCAGGGCCGCGGCGCTGTTGCCGCCGGCGCCGGGCATGACCTGTTCGATCAGCCAGCCCGAATTCATGGCCAGGATGAAACAGGGGGCCGAGATCAGGAAGGCGATGGCCGGGACCAGCGGATAGGCGCCCTTGGAGCGCTTGCCCAGCTTGTCGGCGACCATGCCGCCCAGCCAGATGCCGGCGATGCCGCCGACCAGGGCGATGCCGGAATAGTACCAGCTGACCTGGGTCAGGGTCAGGCCGAAGCTGCGCATGAAGAACAGGGGCAGCCAGCCCGCGACGCCGTAACCGCAGACCGACGAGGAGGCGGCGCCCAGCGCCAGCAGCCAGAAGCTCTTCTTCTTCATCACCACCGAGGCGGTGGACCGCGAGATGAAGACCGACAGGCCGATCACCGCCAGCAGGCCGGCGGCGAACATCCAGACGGTTCCGGGGCCGCTCAGGAAGGGGGCGATCCCCTTGGCCACGGCCCAGGCGGCGCAGAGGCCGGCGACGATGAACAGGGCGAGGGCGACATACAGGCCGACCTTGCGCGAGGCCGCCGGACCCGCAGCGGCCTCGGCGATCGCGGCGTGGGCGGCGGCGCTTTCCATGCCGCCCCGCTTCGGATCCTTGACCGTCAGGCGCAGCACCGGCGCCAGCAACAGACCGGCCAGCCCCACGACGATGAAGGCCGTCTGCCAGCCGAATTTTGCGGCCAGAAGTCCGCCGACCAGCGTGCCCGCGGCCGTGCCCAGCGGAATGCCGAAGGCGTAGGCGGCGAGGGCCCGCGCTCTCTGGTGGGGCGGGAAATAGTCGGCGACCAGCGAATACGACGGCGCCACGCCGCCCGCCTCGCCCACGCCCACGCCCATGCGGCACAGGAACAGCTGGCCGAACGAACCGGCCATGCCGCACAGGGCGGTGAAGCCGCTCCACACGGTCAGGGCCGCGGTCATGATCCAGACGCGGCTGAAGCGGTCGGCCAGCCAGGCGATGGGAATGGCCAGCGTCGAATAGACCGAGGCGAAGGCGATGCCGCCCAGCAGGCCGAACTGCTGGTCGCTGAGCTGGAAATGGGCCTTCAGGGGCGCGGCCAGGATGCCGATGATCTGCCGGTCAAGGAAGTTCAGCATGTAGACCAGGATCAGGATGGCCAGCACATAGTAGCGATAGCCGGGACGGATCGAGGTCTCGGCGGCGTCCGTGGTCGTCATGATCTTCCCCCGACGGTCTTCTTGTTGGCTGGAACGGTAGCGGCGCTTTCGGACAGCGCCAAAGAAAAAGGGCGGCGGCTCAGGAGAACCGCCGCCCGTGATCAGATGCGATCAGGCTTCAGGAGTCTTTGGCGGATCAGAACTTCACGCCCACCGAGAAGGTGTAGGTGCGCGGCGCGCCGTAGAAGGCGATGATCGAGTTGCCGGTGATGGCGCCCGGGAAGTTGTAGCCGCCCGTCTTGTAGCGCTCGTCGCTCAGGTTCTTGCCGTTCAGGGCCACCGTCCAGCGGTCGCTGGCCGAGGTCCAGACCGCGCTGGCGTCGTACATCCAGTAGGCTTCCTGATCCAGCAGCGGGGCCGGCGTCTCGAACTGCTGATAGGCGCCGCGATAGGCCGCCGACGGCGTGAAGTTCAGGTGCGACCCGTCGGAGAAGTTGTGGGTGTAGGTGGCGCTGATCGCCCCCGTCCACTCCGGCGTGTTCTGGAAGTCGCGCTGGTCCGAGACGTCGACGAAGCAGCCGACCAGGGCCGGGCAGCTCGAGTTCAGCGGGCCGGTCGGGATGTAGGCCAGGAATTCGTCGAACTGGGCGTCGATGTAGCTCAGCATGCCGTTCAGGACGAGGTTGTCCGTGACGCGGAACTGGCCTTCGAACTCCCAGCCGCGGATCGAGGACGAGCCGACGTTGTCGACCACCGAGGCCACGGTGGCGCCCGCCGGATACTGGGTCGTGATCTGCTGGTCTTCGTAGGCCGAGTCGAAGATGGCGGTCGCGAAGGTGAAGTTGTCGAACAGGCGGCCCTTGAGGCCGAGTTCGATCGTCTCGACCGTTTCCGGCTCATAGCCGTTGACGGTGTCGGGATAGAGCACCGCGTCGCCGCGCATGTCGAAACCGCCCGACTTGAAGCCGCGGCCCCAGGAGGCATAGGCGGTCATGTCCGGCGTCATCTCGTAGGTGACGCTGACACGCGGGGTGAATTCCTCGAACTCCTTGGTGTCCGTGTAGTTCGTGCGGGGCGCGCCCAGCGGGATGGCGGCCGCGTTGCCGAAGTGGGGGCTGCGGATGCCGAGGTACTGCTGGCGGAAGACGGTGCCGGTCTTCTCGTCGTGGGTGAAGCGGCCGCCGACCGACACGGACAGCTGGTCGGTGACGTCATAGGAGAAGTCGCCGAAGGCCGACCAGCTCTTGGTGCCGACGCTGCCCGAGGTCAGGGTGGTCAGGTTGGCCAGGCCGACGACGGTGTCGAAGGCGCCCGAAGCGGTGGCGTCGAGGAAGAACAGGCCGGCCACGCCGGACCAGCGGTCGCCTTCCATCAGCGCCTGGAACTCCTGGCTGAACTGATCGTCGTCATACTCGGCCGGAATGTCGAGGATCGGCGCGGCCAGGTTGTCGAAGTCGATGTTGCCGCGCGTGTAACCGTCACGATAGGCGGTCACCGACTTGAGGGTCAGCCAGTCGTTGGCCTGCCATTCGCCGGTCAGCGAGATGCCGCGCGACTCGACCTCGTTCTTGTCGCCGGCGCCGGCGAAGGTGTCGTATTCATCGGCCGGGATCGGGGCGAACTCGCGGTGGCCGTGGCGGGCGTTCGATCCGTCCTTCACGTAGTCGGCGGCGAGGCGGAAGAACAGGCTGTCGGCCGGGGTCCATTCGGCGCTGGCGCGGGCGGCCAGCACGTCCTTGTTGTAGTGTTCGGTCCCGGTGTTGTTGTTCGTGCCGAAGCCGTCACGCAGATAGCGGGCGACCGACGCCGAGACGCCGAAATTCTCGGTGACCGGACCGGAGACGCTGCCGATGACGTCGAACTGGTCGTAGCTGCCATAGGCGCCGCGCAGGGAAATCTCGGGCTCGTCGCCGATCCGCCGCGTCACGTATTTGATGGCGCCGCCGATGGTGTTGCGGCCGTACAGGGTGCCTTGCGGGCCGCGCAGCACTTCAATGCGTTCGACGTCGAAGATGTCGAGCACGGCGGCCTGCGGGCGGGCGACGTAGACGTCGTCGATGTACAGGCCCACGCCCGGGTCGAAGCCCCACAGCGGATCCTGCTGGCCGACGCCGCGGATGAAGGAGATCAGGGTCGAGTTCGAACCGCGCGCCGAGTTCAGCGTCAGGCTGGGCGTCGTGCGCGCCAGTTCGGTGATGTCGGCGGTGCCGCGATTTTCCAGCGCCTGGGCGCCGATGGCCGTGACCGCGACCGGCACGTCCTGCAGGACTTCGGCGCGGCGGCGGGCGGTGACGATGACGTCGTCGACCGAAGTCGCTCCGTCTTGCGGAACGGCGTCCTGCGCCATGGCGAAGGACGAAAGCGCGCTCCAGGCGGCGCCGGCCAGCAAGGCCGTCTTGACGTAGCGGTTCATGGGTACCCCAATCCTGTGATTTCCAGCGGAGACGCTTTTATTCAGCGTTCAATGATTTTCGCGGAACGTAACCGTTTTCCGGGGCCTGTCAAACGGCGCAGCTTCCCCCGCGTCAGCCGCCCTCCGACCTGTGGCGCCGTTGCACAGGCAGTCGAATGAGGCCTAGCTTCACCCTCATGACCAAGCTCGAAGCGCCGGCCGCCAAACGTGGACGACCCCCGAAGGCCAAGGCCGCCGGTTCGGCGGACACCCGCGACCTGATCCTGGACGCGTCCGAGGACCTGTTCTCCAAACACGGCTTCTATGGCGTGACCATCCGCGAGGTGGCGCGCGAGGCCGGCGTCGATACGGCGCTGGTCCACTACTATTTCGGGGCCAAGCGGGGGCTGTTCGACGCGGTGTTCCTGCGCCGCGCCGAGGTCTGGAACAACGAGCGGGTCGACGCCATCAACCGCTATGCGCGCGACGCGGGCGAGGGCGGGATGACGCTGGAGGGGCTGCTGGAAGCCTTCCTGCGACCGCCGTTCCAGTGGTCGCTGAAGGGCGGGCCCGGGTGGAAACACTATTCCGCCCTCGTGGCCCAGACCAACGCCAACCCGGCCTTCGGCGGCGAGACCATGGCCCGCTATTTCGACCCGGCGATCCGGCGGCTGATCGAGCTGGTCAAGGTGATCATGCCCGAGGCGCGCGAGGTGGACCTGTACTGGGCCTATCACAACCTGTCGGGGGCCCTGACCCTGACCCTCGGCGAGACCGGACGGCTGGACCGGCTGTCGGGCGGCCTGTGCCGGTCGGGGGATCTGGAGAGCGCCTGCGACTACATGGTCCGGTTCGCGGCGGCCGGGTTCCGGGCGGTGTGCCTGCCGGCGCCGGACTGAGCCCGACATGACCGCCGCCGGGACACGCTCCGACGTCGTACGCATCTCCATAGACCGCGGACTGCTGCGCGGGCTTGGCGTCGCCCTGGCGGCCGGCGTGCTGCTGGCCCTGACCGAGGCGTTCGGCATGGGCGGGACGTCGCTGATGTTCCGACTCGGGTACTGGCTGCCGATCATGCTGATCGGGGCCCTGTGGGGTCATCTGTGCTCCATGCTGGTCGAGCGCCATCTGGATCTGGACCGGCGGCCCCTGCTGGCCGTCGTGACCCTGACCGCCGTCATGTCCGGGCCCCTGGTGGTCATGGTCTGGGCCGTCACGGGCTGGTTCTTCGATGACGACCGGTCGGTGGTTCTGGCGCGGCTGCCGGACTTCATCGGACCTGTGCTGGTGGTGACGGGAACGCTGAGCGCGCTGAACGTCTTTCTGGGCCGGACGCCGGTCCAGACCCATGCGGCGGCGGCGGGGGCCAGGCCCGCGCGGTTCCTCGACCGGCTGCCGTTCAGGCTGAGGGGCTCGGCCATCCGGGCCGTCCAGTCCGAGGACCACTATCTGCGCATCCACACCGACCGGGGTTCGGACCTGATCCTGATGCGGCTGTCCGACGCCCTGACCGAGCTGGAGGGGCTGGAAGGCGCGCAGACGCACCGCAGCTGGTGGGTGGCGAAGGACGCCGTGCGCGGGGTGAGCCGGGGCGACGGCCGGGCCACCCTGACGCTGGAGGGCGGGATCGAGGCGCCCGTCAGCCGCCGCTACGCCAGGGCCCTGCGCGAGGCCGGCTGGTACTGAGCATCCTTTTTGGCCTACCGCGCTTCGCGCTGCTTGAGGCCGGTCAGATCTACCCCGCCCAGATGCCGTGGAAGCCCGCCGGCAGGGCCACGTCGGCGCGCCAGGTGGCGACAGGGCCGTCGGCGACGCGGGCGGCGTTGAAGGCGTGGAGCTCGGTGACCCCCTCGCGCAGGTTGATCGAGGGGGCGACCAGCCAGGCGTCGGTCTCGTCCGCGCCGCGGGGCGCGAAGACCGCCTCTTCCACGATCTGCGCGTCGCCGAAGGTGAAGGCGTCCGAGCGGCCGCTGTCCCAGTCCCAGGTCGCGATGCCTGAAGGCAGGGGCTGGTCGGGCCGTTCGCCGGCGGTGTGGACGGTCAGGCGGCGGCGCAGGCCGGCGCGGCGCGGATCGCTGCGGGGGAATTCGGCGATCACCCCGCTGGAGGCCAGTTCGGCGCGGCCGTCGGCGTGCAGGGTGACCAGCTTCAGGACCGCGGGCTCTCCCGCGACGACCCCGCGCTGCTCGACCAGCACCCGGGCCCCGTCGACGGCGAAGGCGACGTCCTTGCCGGCGGCGACGTCGAAGCGGATCGCGCCCGAGGCGTCCTCCCAGGCGTCGCCGAGGTGGAAATAGCTGAAGGCCGGCAGGTCGAAGAGGCGGCGGCGCGACAGGTCGGCCTTGTCGACGACCAGGATCTGCGTCCCCAGCTCGGGCTTCCAGGCGAACCGCGAGGCGAAGGGCATCCCCTGGCGCTCGAAGACCCACGGCTGCAGCACGATGATCAGATGCCGGGCCGAGGCGGTGAAGTCATGCATATAGCTGGCGCGGGGCAGGTCGATGACCTGGGCCGAGTTCAGGCTGCGGTCGGCGTTCAGCCGCCAGACGATGGCCTTGTCCCCGTTCAGGCCGATGTTCCACACGGTCCCGTCGGGGTCGTAGCGGGGGTGGGCCTGGAAGGGCATGCCCTTGAGGTCGTCGCGCAGGGTGACGAACCGTTTCGTCGACAGGTCCGCCGCCGACAGGGCCAGGGGCGAGCCGCCTTCCCACAGGGCCCAGACCTCGTCGCCGGCCAGCATGACGGCGGTGTTGGCGGCGTTGGCGGCGTCGTTGGAGCCGACCCGGGCGCGGGCGTCGCCGGCGGTGCCGAAGCCGGGGGTGACCACGGCGTCGAGCTCGCTCTCCCAGCGGCGCTTGGGCGTGTCGGCGAAGCGGGCGTCCAGCGTGACCTCGCCGTCGTTGATCCGGAAGGCCCGCATCATTCCGTCGCCGTCGAACCAGTGGGTGGCCGAGCCGCCCGGGCGGCGGAATTTGGCCGGGCCGTTGCGGAACAGGGTCCCGGTCAGGCCCGCCGGGGCGCGGCCGTGGACCAGGCGCATGGCGCGCGGCGCGATGTCGGCCTCGACGTCGGCCGTGGCCAGGGCCCAGGGGGCGGCGGCCTGCAGGGCGGCCATGGCGCGGACGGTCTCGGGCGTCACGACGGCGGCGGAGAGGGCGGCGGCGCCCATCAGGAAGGAACGGCGGGAGGCGATCATAACTTGTCTCTCTTCTTTGGGGCCTATCGCGCGTCGCGCTACTTGAGGCCCGGCTTCTCAGCGAATGCTGATCGTCTGGGCGGTTTCGCCCGAGACGGGGAAGCGGGCGGCGGCCCAGCGGGCGGGGCCCATGTTGCCGACGGCGTTGTTCGAGAAGGCGTAGGGCTCGACCGGCATGCCGAAGGGGTTTTTGTTCATCCGGCCGTCGCCGTCGATGTCGTGGAAGGCCTTCACCGCATAGTCGCCGGCGGGCAGGTTCCCGAACCGGGCGACGACGGGACCCGAGGCGGGAACCACGGCCTGGGCGACGGGCGGCCCGTCCTCATAGGCGGCCTCGGAATCATAGAGCACGACCATGACCGAGCCGGTCGAGGCGCCGGTCTCGAAGGTGATGACGACGCTGGACTCGCCATCCCGGGGGGCGACGGGGCCGGTCTGGGCGGTCAGGAGCAGCAGGGCGGCGGCGATCGAGAGCATGGGGCGGGTCCTTGAAAGGGGCCCGACGACCGGGCCGTTTCGATGGACCGACCCTGGGGCGGCTCCGGCGGCC
>NZ_JAKFEB010000028.1:0-42387 GCF_036677305.1 Brevundimonas sp.
TGTTTCACGTGAAACATGGAGCGGCGGCATGAAGGTCACGGTCGAGGTCGATTGCACCCCCGCGGAAGCGCGCGCCTTCATGGGCCTGCCGGACGTCGAGCCGCTGAACGACCATCTCGTCTCCGAGATGAAGCGGCGCATGGATGAGAACATCACGGCCATGCAGCCCGAGGAACTGATGAAGACCTGGACCAGCTTCGGCCTCCAGGCCCAGGACCAGTTCCGCAAGCTGATGGAAACCGCCGTCGGCGGGGCGACGAAGCCGTGACCATGGTCTCCTCCCCATCGAAGATGGGGAGGGGGACCGCGAAGCGGTGGAGGGGTTGCCTGACCCAAACGCTGGCGTCGCCCCCTCCGTCTCGGCGCGATGCGCCGAGCCACCTCCCCATTCGCTTCGCGAACAGGGAGGAGACGATTGTCTGACACCATCTTCGCCCTCGCCACGCCTCCGGGCCGCGGCGCCATCGCCATCCTTCGTCTCTCCGGCCCGGGGACCGACGCCGCCCTGACCGCCCTCGGCGCCGGCGGGCTGAAGCCGCGCCTCGCCTCCCTCCGCGACCTGACCCACGACGGTCGGCCCATCGACCAGGCCCTCGTCCTGCGCTTCCCCGCGCCCAACAGCTACACCGGCGAGGACTGCGCCGAGCTCCATCTCCACGGCGGCCGCGCGGTGGTCGAGGCGGCCAGTCAGGCCCTGATCGCGCTGGGCCTCCGCCCGGCCGAACCCGGTGAATTCACCCGCCGCGCCTTCGAGAACGGCCGCATGGATCTGGCCCAGGCCGAGGCCGTCGCCGACCTGATCGACGCCGAGACCACGGCCCAGGCCTCGCAGGCTCTGGGCCAGCTCGACGGCGCCCTGTCGCGCACCTACACGGGATTCCGCCGCGACCTGCTCAAGGCCATGGCCCTGGTCGAGGCCGAGATCGATTTCCCCGACGAGGAAATCCCCGACAATCTGGCCCGCACGGCGGGGCCGGTTCTGGATCAGCTGATCGCCGATCTGCGCGCCGCCCTGGCCGACGCGCGGCGCGGCGAGCGCGTGCGCGAGGGCTACCGCATCGTCCTGATCGGCGAGACCAACGCCGGCAAGTCGTCGCTGTTCAACGCCTTGGTCGCGCGCGAGGCCGCCATCGTGACTCCGATCGCCGGCACGACCCGCGACGTGCTGGACGCCGACTTGATCATCGGCGGCTACGCCGTGACCCTGTCGGACACGGCGGGCCTCCGGGAGTCCGAAGACGTGGTCGAGGCCGAGGGCGTGCGCCGGGCGCGGGCGCGGGCCGAGGCGGCGGACCTGCGCCTCTGGGTCAGGGGTCCGGGCGATCCCGGCGGCGTCGCCGCCGACTATGTTCAGCCGGGCGATCTCCTGATCCGCAACAAGTCAGACCTCGGCCATACCGACGCCGTCGACGGCCTGGAAAATCTCGTCGTCAGCACCGCGACGGGGGAGGGGCTGGCCGAACTTCACGACTGGCTTGCCGCGCGACTGGCCCGCGATCTGTCGGGCGCGGACTTCCCGGCCGTGACGCGCGAACGCCACCGCCGCCGTCTCTCCGAGGCCCTCGCCGATGTCGAGGCCGCGCGCCGGGCGCTCGACCACACGCCGGAGATGGCGGGCGACGACCTGCGCCGGGCGGCGGAAACCCTCGGGCGGGTGACGGGCGCCATCGGCGTCGAAGACATTCTCGGCGAAGTCTTTTCGACCTTCTGCATCGGCAAGTGACGTGTTTCACGTGGAACACCCGAACGGCGCCGGTGGCGTTTGGGGCGCTTTTCCCCTATGTCCCCGGCCATGAAATCCTTTGATGTCATCGTCATCGGCGGCGGACACGCCGGCTGCGAGGCCGCGGCCGCCTCCGCGCGCGCCGGCGCGAAGACAGTGCTGCTGACCCAGAAGCTCGGGACCATCGGCGAGATGTCCTGCAACCCGGCCATCGGCGGCCTGGGCAAGGGCCATCTGGTCCGCGAGATCGACGCCATGGACGGCGTCATGGGCCGGCTGGGCGACGTCTCCGGCATCCAGTTCCGCCTGCTCAACCGCTCCAAGGGCGCGGCGGTGCAGGGCCCCCGCAGCCAGATCGACCGCCGCCTGTACCGCGAGGCCATGCAGGCCGAGCTGGGGGAGACGCCGAACTTGGCCCTCATGGCCGGCACGGCCGAGAGCCTGATCCTCGACGGCGGCCGCGTCGTCGGCGTGGTCACGGGCGAGGGGACCGAGGTCCGCGCCGGCGCCGTGGTCCTGACCACGGGCACCTTCCTGAACGGCGTCATCCATAAGGGCGACCAGCGCATTCCCGCCGGCCGTCACGGCGAGGCGCCGTCGACCGGATTGGCCGCCGACCTCTATGGCGCCGGGCTGCAGATGGGCCGGCTCAAGACCGGCACGCCCGCCCGCCTCGACGGCCGCACCATCGCCTGGGACCGGCTGGAGATGCAACAGGCCGACGCCGAGCCGGTGCCGTTCAGCTTCCTGACCGACCGGATCGACGTGCCCCAGATCGCCTGCGGCGTGACCCATACGACGGCCGAGACCCACCGGATCATCGCCGACAACCTCGGCGACAGCGCCGTCTACGGCGGCCACCTGTCCGGCCGCGGTCCCCGCTACTGCCCCTCGATCGAGGACAAGGTCGTCCGGTTCGCCGACAAGACCTCGCACCAGATTTTCCTCGAGCCCGAGGGGCTGGACGATCCCACTGTCTATCCGAACGGCATCTCGACCTCGGTGTCCGACGCGACCCAGTCCGCCTTCCTGCGCACCATTCCGGGGCTGGAGGCGGTCGAGGTCTTCCGCTTCGGCTACGCCATCGAATACGACTACGTCGACCCGCGCGAACTGACCCCGGCGCTGGAGGTCAAGAAGCGGCCCGGCCTGTATCTGGCCGGCCAGATCAACGGCACCACGGGCTATGAGGAGGCGGGAGCCCAGGGCCTGATCGCCGGCCTGAACGCCGCCCGCGCCGCCGCCGGTTCGGACCCGATCGTTCTCGGCCGCGACCAGGCCTATATCGGCGTCATGATCGACGATCTGGTCACACGCGGCGTGACCGAGCCCTACCGGATGTTCACCAGCCGGGCCGAGTACAGGTTGACGCTGCGGGCCGACAATGCGGATCAACGGTTGACCCCCCTGGCCATGGAGGCGGGCATCGTCTCGTCCCGTCGTGGCGAGGCTTTCCGGGCCAAGTCCGCGCAGCTGGCGGAGGCTTCGTCTGTTTCACGTGAAACAGTGTTCACGCCCAAGGAGGCGGCGGCGCTCGGAATTCACGTAAACGCAGACGGCCAGCGCCGCTCAATCCGCGACCTTCTGGCCTTCCCCGGTGTGACCCTCGAGACCTTCCTCGACGCCCGCCCGGACATCGCCGGCTGGTCGCATCAGGTGCGCCAGCAGATCGAGATCGACGCCGGCTACGCCGGCTATCTGGATCGTCAGGCCTCTGACGCCGAGGCCCTGCGGCGCGAGGAGGCGCTCGCCATCCCGGTCGACCTCGACTACGCCGCCATCGGCAGCCTGTCGAATGAGGTTCGCGAGAAACTGACCCTCGTCCAGCCGCGCACCCTGGGTCAGGCCGGCCGCATCGAGGGCATGACTCCCGGGGCGCTGACGGCGCTTCTGTCCCACGTCAAACGGACGCGGGTGGCCGCGTGAGCCTGCCCGACGCGGCCGCATTCCAGACCCACACCGGAGCCACACCGGCGCAGATGGCCGACCTCGAGACCTTCATCGGGCGCCTCGCCGAGGCCAACGCCGTGATGAACCTGATCGGCCCCGACACCCTGCCGGATGTCTGGAACCGCCACATCTGGGATTCCGCCCAGCTGCTGGAGATGAAGCCGAACGCAAGGACCTGGGCCGATCTCGGGGCGGGCGCCGGCTTCCCCGGTCTGGTGCTGGCCATCATGCTCAAGGACCGCCCGGACACTCACGTCTGGCTGATCGATAGCCTCGGCAAGCGCTGCCGCTTCCTGCAGGAGGTGGTCGACGCCCTGTCCCTGCGGGCCACGGTGATCAACGGCCGGGCCGAGGAGCAGAGGGTCACGGTCGACGTCGTCACCGCCCGCGCGGTCGCTCCGATGGAGAAGCTGCTCGGCTATGCACAGCCTTATCTACAGCGCGGCGCACAGGGGCTGTTTCTCAAGGGGGAAAAGGCCGAGGCTGAGTTGATCGAAGCCCGCAAGGTCTGGCAGTTCGATAGCGACCTCTCCGTCTCGCGCAGCGATCCGCGCGGCCGTATCGTTTCCGTCCGGAGCCTTCGACGTGTCCCCAACCGGTAAGACCCGCGTCCTCGCTGTCTCGAACCAGAAGGGCGGCGTGGGCAAGACCACGACCGCCATCAACCTCGGCACGGCCCTGGCCGCGATCGGCGAGAAGGTGCTGATCGTCGACATGGATCCGCAGGGCAATGCCTCCACGGGTCTCGGTGTTCCACGTGAAACACGGCGGGTGACCATCTATGACGTCATCGTCGACGGCCGTTCGGTCGACGATTCCGCGGTGCAGACCTCGGTCCCGGGCCTGCACATCATCCCCGCGGACGCCGACATGTCGGGCGTCGAGATAGAGCTGAGCCAGGCCGACCGCCGCTCCTTCCGCCTGCGCGACGCCCTGGCCGGGCAGGGGGCCGACGGTCAGACCCGGTACGACTATGTGCTGATCGACTGCCCGCCGTCGCTGAACCTTCTGACGCTCAACGCCATGGCCGCCGCCGACGCCGTCCTGGTGCCGCTGCAGTGCGAATTCTTCGCGCTGGAGGGCCTGACGCAGCTGATGAAGACCATCGAGATGGTGCGTCAGAGCCTGAACCCGACGCTGGAGATCCAGGGGCTGGTGCTGACCATGTTCGACCGGCGCAGCGCCCTTTCGGGCCAGGTCGCCAACGACGTGCGCAATCATTTCGGCGACAAGGTCTATGAGGCCGTCATTCCCCGCAACGTGCGGGTGGCCGAGGCTCCGTCGTTCGGCAAGCCGGCCCTGATCTACGATCTGAAATGCGCCGGCAGCCAGGCCTATCTGCGTCTCGCCCGCGAGGTGGTGGCGCGTGAGAAATCCCGTCGGCTTCAGGCCGCGTGATGATGATTAGAAGAACGGAATCAGTGTCTTGAGCGAACGTCAGCGCGGTCTTGGGCGGGGTCTTTCCGCCCTTCTGGGTGAACAGGTGGCCGAGAGCGCCCCGGTCGACGGCGCGCCCGCGCCCGCCGGCGTGCGAATGGCTCCGATCGAGAGCCTGAAGCCCAATCCGGAGCAGCCCCGCAAGATCTTCAACAATGACGATCTGGCCGAGCTGTCGGCCTCGATCCGCGACAAGGGGGTGCTGCAGCCGATCCTGGTGCGGTCGCAGCCGGGGCAGGACGGCGTCTGGCAGATCATCGCCGGCGAACGCCGCTGGCGCGCCGCCCAGCTGGCGCGGCTGACCGAGGTGCCGGTCGTGGTCCGCGAGATGGACGACGTCGAGGTGTTCGAGGTCGCCATCATCGAGAACGTCCAGCGCGCCGACCTCAACCCGCTGGAAGAGGCCGACGCCTATCGCATGCTGATGGAGCGGTTCGGCCGCACCCAGGACGCCGTCGCCGGCGTCGTCGGCAAGAGCCGCAGCCATGTGGCCAACACCCTGCGCCTGCTGCAGCTGCCTGAAGAGGTCCTGTGGTTCGTGCGGAACGACAAGATGAGCGCCGGCCACGCCCGGGCGCTGATCACGGCCCCGAACCCGGCGGCCCTGGCCCAGCAGATCGTCGACGAGGGGCTGAACGTCCGTCAGGCCGAGGCGCTGGCGCGCCGCGCCGCAGAAGGCCCGAAACCCGGCAAGGCGAGGACGGCTTCGTCGGCCCCGGGCGAGGGCGCGGCCGATGTGGCGGCGCTGGAGCAGGATCTGGCCGACGCCCTGGGCCTGAAGGTCCAGCTGGCGGACAAGGGCGGCAAGGGCGAGATCACCATCCGCTACGGCACGCTGGAACAGCTGGACGACCTGTGCCGCCGGCTGATGCGCGGCTAGATGAAGGATCCGGCCGAGGCGGCGGCCGAGGCCATCATCGGCCTCTACAGCCGGCACGCCGACGACTGGGCCCGGATGCGCGACGGGCCGTTGAACGCGGACGAGCGCCCCCATTTCGAACGCTATGCGGCGGCCCTGCCCGAGGGCGGGGAGGTGCTGGATCTGGGCTGCGGCTCCGGGCGGCCGATCGCGGCCTGGCTGATCGGGCGGGGGTTTCGCCTGACGGGCGTGGACGCCTCTCCGGGCCTGATCGCGCGCTGCCGGAGCGCCTTTCCGGAGCATGACTGGCGGGTGGCGGACATGCGCGGGCTGGACCTGGGCCGGCGGTTCGACGGCGTCCTGGCGTGGTTCAGCGCCTTTCACCTGACGGCGGAGGCTCAAGGCGCGATGGCGGCGGTCTACGCCCGGCACCTGCGGCCCGGCGGCGTGCTGATGTTCATCGGCGGGCCCGGGCGGGGCGTGGCCATGGGAACCTGGCTGGGCGAACCGCTGTATCACGCCAGTCAGGATCCTTCGGAGTATCGCGCCGGGCTGGAACAGGCCGGGCTGGTCGATATCGAGGAACGGTTTCTCAAGGCGGGGACAGACGATCCGGCGAGGGTCTGGACGGCGCGGCGCAGCGTGTCAGACTGAGGCCATGACCGACAAACCTTCCAATCCCACCGCCGAAGCCATGAAGAAGGCGCTGGCCGCCAAGAAGGCGGGCGGCGGCGCGCCCGCCTCGGGCGGCTTCAAGCCCGCACAGCATGCAGAGAAGTCCATGGCGCGCCAGAGCGCTGCGGCCAACAAACCCGCCTTCCGCAAGGCGTCGAAGCGGGGCTAGAGCCCGCCTCAAAGAGCGCGAAGTGGGGCCGGCGCCTTAAAGCCCCAGCCGTCTCGCCCGCGCGGAAATCTCCAGCAGCAGCCGTTCGGCGATCAGCTGGTCGGGCGAGCCCGTGGTCTTGGTGGCGACGTCGGCCGTGTTGACGCTGTCCAGAACCCGGTCGAGGTCTTCCAGCCGCCAGCTGCGCGCCTGACGCAGCATCTCGGCCTCCTGCTTCCAGAACACCCCCGCCGCCTTGGCCGCCTCCTTGGCGCCGGACCCGTTGGCCTGCAGCACATTGATGCGGCGCAGCCGGCCCAGATGGATCGAGGCCTGCCTGACCGCCATCACCGGCGATTCCCCCTCGGCGAAGGCGCGGCGCAGGCCGGACTGGGCCGGGGCCGGTCGGCCGCCGAAGGCCTGAAGCGCCGCGTCCTGCAGGGAGGCGTCGGCCTCGACCCCCAGATGCTGCTCCAGTTCGGCCACGTCGATCGTCTTGCCCGAACCGGGCCCGATATAGAGGGCCAGCCGCTCGATCTCCTGCCGCATCAGACCGCGTTCGCGGGGCAGGCGGCTGACGAACCGGTCCAGGGCGTCGCCGGTCAGACCGACCTTGTCGGCGGCCAGGGCCTCCCGCGTCATCCGGGCCACGTCGCCGGTCTCGTCCTCATAGCAGGCGATGCCGACGGCCTCCCTCGCCCCCTCGGCGGCCTTGCGAAGCGCGGAATCGCGGCCCAGGGCGCCGGCCTCGATCACGAGCATGGCGTCGGGGTTGTAGGCGCCCTCGGCGTGGTGTTTGAGCGCGGCGGCCAGCATCCTGTCGATCGAGGCCTTCTCGGAGCCCAGCCGCACGCGCACCAGACGGCGGCCGCCGATCATGCTCAGGGCGGTCAGGGCCTCTTCCAGCCGCGCCTCGTCGCCGTCGATGTCGCTGTCGGTCAGGACGGTGACGTTGAAGGGGTCGTTCAGGTCGGGGGTGATCGCCCTGCACAGGATCTCGGCCCGCTCGCCGACGCCCGAACGGTCCTTGCCGTGGATGACGGCGGCGCGGACGCCGCGGTCGGGCGAGGCCAGGAAGCGGTCGACCTCGGGTCGTTTGGCCAGGATCATCGCGCGACCCTCAAGGCTGCGCCGACATCGCCCGCATGATGTCCAGCCGGATCAGGCGCGCCAGTTCGGCGGCGGCGCGTTCCTCTCCGTCCTGCTGGGCGGCGATGGCGGCGTAGGGCTGGTCGGCGGCGGCGTAGGTGGTGGTCACGGTCTCGACTCCGCCGAGCGGTTCGCCGCCGCCCGCCGGGGTCAGGGTCCAGGCGCCGCGCACGGTCAGTTCATACCGGGTGGCGGTGTCGTCGATCCGGCGGCCCAGTGACCGGCGCGACTGATGCAGATCGGTCTGCAGGCGCCACAGCGGAGCCTGCGATCCGTCGCGGCCAAGGGCGTCCTCCAGCTGTTCGCGCACGCGATAGCCGAGGCGGTCGTCCTGGGTGGTCACGGCGATGCGCGACAGGGAGCCGCTGACGCCCGTGTCGCCGTACATGGGCGTGAAGCCGCAGGCGGACAGTCCCACAAGGGAGACAAGCGCCAGGGCGAGCCGGCGCATCAGCCGACCACCAGATTGACGATGCGATCCTTGACCACCACGATCTTCCTCACCGTCTGACCCTCCAGCCGCGCCTGGACGTCGGCGTCGGCCATGACGATGGCCTCGACCTCGGCCGGTTCCAGACCCCGGGCGACGCGGATTTCCCCGCGGCGCTTGCCGTTGACCTGGATCGGCAGGACCACCTCGTCGTCGGCCGCCAGGGCCGGGTCGAACGCCGGCCAGGGCGCGTCCAGCACCATCCCCTGTTCGCCGAGGCGCGTCCAGCACTCCTCCGCCAGATGGGGGGTGAAGGGGGCGATCAGCCGGGTCAGGGCCGACAGGGCCTCGCGCCGCGCGGCTCCACCCGCCTTGGGCGTGTCCCGCACGGTGGCGATGAAGCCGTACAGCTTGGCGATGGCCGAGTTGAAGCGGAAGGCGGAGACCCCTTCGGACACGGCTTTGATGGCCTTGTGCGTCTCGCGGATGAGGAAGGCGTCGGCCTCGGGGTCGCCCGCGGCCGCCGGATCGAAGGCCTCGACCTCGGCCCAGACCCGCTGGACGAACCGGCCCGCGCCCTCGACCCCGCCGGGGGTCCATTGCACGTCCCGTTCGGGCGGGCTGTCGCTGAGCACGAACAGGCGGCCGGCGTCGACGCCATAGCCCTCGACGATCTCCTGCGGGGCGACGACGTTCTTCTTCGACTTCGACATCTTCTCGATGTCGCCGATGGTCAGGGCCTCGCCGGTCGACAGCTGGCGCGCCGAGCGCTTGCCGGCGTCATTGGTCAGTTCGACGTCGGTCGGTTCGACCCAGGCGCCGTCGGCGCGGCGGTAGGTCTCGTGGACCACCATCCCCTGGGTGAACAGGCCCGCGAAGGGTTCGCGCACCGACATCAGGCCGGCGTCGCTGAGGGCGCGGCTGATGAAGCGGGCGTAGAGCAGGTGCAGGACGGCGTGCTCGACCCCGCCGATGTACTGGTCGACCGGCAGCCATTTGTCGGCGGCGGCCTTCGAGATGGGCTCGGCCGCCGTGGGGTCGGTGAAGCGGGCGAAATACCAGCTGGAGTCGACGAAGGTGTCGAGGGTGTCGGTCTCGCGCACCGCCTCGCCGCCGCAGGTCGGGCAGGAGACATGCTTCCAGGTCGGGTGCCGGTCCAGCGGATTGCCGGGCATGTCGAAGGTCACGTCTTTCGGCAGTTCGACCGGCAGCTGATCGGCGGGCACGCCCACCGGGCCGCAGGCGGCGCAGTGGATCACGGGGATGGGACATCCCCAGTACCGCTGGCGGCTGACGCCCCAGTCGCGCAGGCGGTAGATGGTCGCGCCCTGGCCCTGGCCCGCCGCCTCGATGCGGGCGACGGCCGCGGCCTTGGCGGCCTCGATCTCCATCCCGTCCATGAAGTCCGAGTGGAACAGGCGGCCGGGGCCGACATAGGCCTCGGTTCCGACCTCGAAATCATCGTCCGCGCCGTCAGGTCTCACGACCGGGATCACAGGCAGGGCGTATTTGCGGGCGAAGTCGAGGTCGCGCTGGTCGTGGGCCGGGCAGCCGAAGATGGCCCCGGTGCCGTATTCCGACAGGATGAAATTGGCGATCCAGACCGAGACCTCGCGGCCGTCGAACGGATGGACGACCTTCAGGCCGGTGTCGAAGCCGATCTTTTCGGCCTGTTCGATCTCGGCCTGGGTCGAGCCGCCCTTGCGGCATTCGGCGACGAAGGCGGCGGCGGCGGGATCAGCCTCGGCGATGGCGCGGGCGATCGGATGGTCGGGGGCCACGCCCATGAAGCTGGCGCCGAACAGGGTGTCGGGACGGGTGGTGTAGATCTCCAGACCGTCGGGCGCGGCGGCGGGCGCGTCGCCGGCCCATTTCCACGTCATCTGCAGGCCCTTGGACCGGCCGATCCAGTTCTCCTGCATCAGGCGGACCTTGTCGGGCCAGCGGCCTTCCAGTTCCTTGAGGCCTTCGATCAGGTCGTCGGCGTAGTCGGTGATGCGCAGGAACCACTGGTTCAGCTTGCGCTTCTCGACCACCGCGCCCGAACGCCAGCCGCGGCCGTCGACGACCTGCTCATTGGCCAGGACGGTGTTGTCGACCGGGTCCCAGTTGACCACCGAGTCCTTGCGATAGACCAGGCCGCGCCGGAACAGCTCCAGGAACCAGGCCTGCTGCTTGCCGTAATAGGCCGGGTCGCAGGTGGCGAACTCGCGCGACCAGTCCAGCGACAGGCCCAGCAGCTTCAGCTGGTCGCGCATGGCGGCGATGTTGGACCAGGTCCAGTCGCCGGGATGGACGCCGCGCTCGATGGCCGCGTTCTCGGCCGGAAGTCCGAAGGCGTCCCAGCCCATGGGGTGCAGGACGTCGAAGCCCTGGGCGCGCTTCGACCGCGCCACCACGTCGCCCATGACGTAGTTGCGGGCGTGGCCCATGTGGATGGCCCCCGACGGATAGGGGAACATCTCCAGCACATAGTATTTGGGCCTGCCCGTTCCTTCGGTCGGCGTGCGGAAGGCGTCGGCGGCCGCCCAGCGGGCCTGCTGGCGGGGTTCGGCGGTCTTGGGCTCGTATCGGGCCACGGGAATCCTTCAGGGTCGCTCCTGAAGGCGGGGCCAGAAGGAGGCGTTGGGTATCGGGGAGGGTTAGCCGGCGTTCTGGAGGTTTAGCTGGCGCGCCTTGGTCAGGATGGCGTTTTCCAGATCGGTCTCGGTCTGGGCCGCGACGCGGGCGCCGATCCAGGCGCCCGTGGCGTCACGGACTTCCTTGGTCACCGTGACGTTCAGCGCATCGGCGCGAAGGCGGGTGTCGAGGATGAAGACCGTGGCCTTGAAGCGCTCGTTCGGGTTCGAGGCGTCGCTGTACCAGTCGTAATTGATGACGCCGCCCCAGGGATCGGCGTTGGCCAGGGGCATGAAGGCCATGGTGTCGAGCGTGGCGCGCCACAGGAAGGCGTTGACGCCGATGCCCGTCTGGGCCGCGGCGGCGGCCTTGGTGTTGCTGTCCATGCCCATGACGTCGCCGACGGTGGGCCCGAACGGACGATCCGACGAGCAGCCGCTCAGCAGAACGCCCGAGGCGAGGAGGGCGAACATCGCACCGCGAACCAGCACCATCGAGAAACTCCATTCGGTCGAAACGTGAGGCGGACCGGTTCCACCCACGCGCTGGCCTGCCCGAACGTGGGTCGAAGCCGAGGCGAGGCTCTATAACACGGCGAAAAGGGGCGATGACAAGGCGAAGACGTGTCGGGGGGCATAAGCTTCTGTCCCGCAATGGAGCATTCGCGCGGTGCGGGAACCGTTGAGTCGTGACGCTCGCGCCACAGGAGTCTTCCAGAGTCGCGCGGAACCCCCGTACAGCTGCGCCGTTTCGTTGACCGGGCTGACCAGCAGTGTCTAATTGCTGGGAGTGATCGCGGCGGGATCCCCGTCGCGGCGTAAAGGGCAGGACATGCGCAGCAAAAGCGCCGTCATCGCTGGACTGGCCGCGGGGCTCACGCTCCTCGCCGTGGCGGATGTCGCCTCGGCCCAGACCGCCGCCCGCACCCGCGCGCCCGCCGTTTCCCTGACCGAGGCCCAGTCCGCCCGCGCCGCCACCGGCACGTCGCGCCTGCGCTTCACCGAGCGCGGCCGCTGGGGTCTGGATCTCAACATGAGCCAGCCCGAAACGCGCGACAGCAATGTCGGCGACGTCGAGGCCGGCGCCTATTACCGCGTCAACCCGCGCCTGCGCGTCGGCGCCGCCGCCGGCGTGACCGAGGCCGACACCGATCCGGCGACCGGGCCGCAGACCGAGCGCCGCCAGGCCGCGCGTTTCCGGCTGGAATCGATCTTCCGCTTCTGACGCCGGTCAGGCGCTGAACGCCGCCTGGATCGCCGACACCCCCGCAAGGCCGCAAGCGCCCGAGCCGATGAGGCCGCGGGCGTTTTTCGCGTCTATGCCTCCAAGGGCGTAGACGGGGCAGGACGCGGCCGCCGCAGAGGCTCGAAACGCCTCAAGACCGAGCGGCGACGCGGTCGACGAAGCGCCCCCCGCCTCGAACACCGGCGACAGGACCCGCGCGTGCAGGCCGGGAAGGTCGAACGCCGAGCCCGCGTGGGCCGCGCCGGTGATCAGCCAGGCCGGATGCGTTTCGGCCAGGGTCCGGGCCTGTCCCAGGGCGTGCTCGGGCAGGTGAACGCCGTCCGCGCCGACGGCCTCGGCCAGATCGTCGTCGAGGCCGATCAACAGCTGGACGCCGCCCGCCGCCGTGACCTCGCGCAGCCGCAGGGCGGTTTCGCCGGCGTCCGGCCGGCCGAAATGGCGGAACACCACGGCGGCACCGGCCGGCAGGCGCGCCGCCGTCTCCCACGGCCGGGGCGTGCGGGCCGGGTCGGTGAAGAACAGCAGGGGCGGCAGGGCCGCGACCCGGCTGACTTTGGCGGCGTCGCGTGCGAGGACACGGGCGACCTCCCACAGGATTTCGGCGTCCGAGCGGTTCATGACCTCCTCATCTCCCGATCAAGACGGTGCGTCCAGCGTCGCGAGCCGCCTCGAGGCGGTGCGCGGGCGGATCGCCCGGGCCTGCCGCGCCGCGGGGCGCGCCCCCGACAGCGTCGTCCTGACCGCCGTGACCAAGACCCAGCCGCCCGGGGCGATCGACGCCATACTGGCGGCGGGCCAGCGGGTGTTCGGCGAGAACCGGGTGCAGGAGGCGCAGGGGCGCTGGACGGATCGCCTCGCCGCGCCGCCCCGTCCGGAGCTGCGCCTGATCGGGCCGCTGCAGACCAACAAGGCGGCCGACGCCGTCGCCCTGTTCGACGTCATCGAGACGCTGGACCGGCCGAGGCTGGCGGACGCCCTCGCCGCCGCCGCCGGCAGGGCGGGAAAGTCGCCGCGGGTTCTGGTCCAGGTCAATACGGGAGCCGAGCCTCAGAAGGCCGGAGCCCTGCCCGAAGAGACCGACGCCCTGATCGCCCACGCGCGGGCGCTGGGGCTGACGGTCGAGGGGCTGATGTGCATTCCGCCCGCCGACGAGGCTCCCGGAATCCATTTCGCCCTGCTGCGCAGGATCGCCCGCCGCAACGGACTCGACGTCCTGTCGATGGGGATGAGCGGCGATTACGAGACCGCGATCCGCTTCGGCGCGACCCATGTCCGCATCGGATCGGCGCTATTCGGGGAACGAAACACCCCCCAAACGCCCTCTATGGACTGAAAACCGCTCCGCTTGCCGTCCAACCCTTGGCGGAACGGCCGACGCTCGCCATTCTGGTACCCATGCCCACGCCAAAGACCATCCTGATCATCGACGACGACGACGACCTGCGCGAGGCGCTGGCCGAGCAGCTGGCGCTGCACGAGGCCTTCCGGCCGGTGCAGGCCTCGACCGCCGCCGAGGGCGTGCGGATGGGGCGCGAGGTGCGGGCCGACCTGATCCTGCTGGACGTCGACCTGCCCGACATGGACGGGCGCGAGGCCTGCCGCCTGCTGCGCAAGGACGGCGTCTCGACCCCGATCATCATGCTGACCGGCCAGTCGTCGGATTCCGACACCGTGCTGGGGCTGGAGTCGGGGGCCAACGACTATGTCACCAAGCCCTTCCGCTTCGCCGTCCTGCTGGCCCGCATCCGGGCCCATCTGCGCAGCCACGAACAGTCCGAGGACGCCGTCTTCCGCATCGGCCCCTATGAGTTCCGGCCCGCCGCCAAGGTCCTGGTCGACGACAAGGCGCGCAAGGTGCGGCTGACCGAGAAGGAAACCAGCATCCTCAAATACCTCTATCGCGCCGGGGCCAAGGCCGTGTCGCGCGAGGAGCTGCTGACCGAGGTCTGGGGCTACAACGCCGGGGTCACGACCCACACGCTGGAAACCCACATCTACCGCCTGCGCCAGAAGATCGAGCCCGAGCCCGGTCAGGCGCGGCTGCTGCTGACCGACGCGGGCGGGTACCGGCTCCAGCCTTGATCAGCCGGGCCGCCATTCGCTGAGACGGACGCCTGATGCGTCCTCGAAGGCGATCTTGTCCACGGTCGCCCCGATGACGCAGGCCGGGGGCTCGTCCGCCCATATGACCCGGCAGCGGATCACCCGGCCGTCCGCCCAGGCCGTCAGTCGCCCTTCGATGACCAGACGATAGCCATCCTCGGGGGGCGGCGCGGGCGCTCCGGCCTCGCCACGCACCAGGTGGGTGAAGTCCCGCGTCCCGACCCGGCCGAGCCTGGATGCGTCTTTCGCCCGCAGCATCGCCAGACCCACCCGCGGCCCGGTCCTCACCGTCCGCTCGTCCATCACGGGAAGGCCCGGCGCCGGGCAGCGCTCGCTCTTCATCCACGGGAACGGGATCCACACCCCTTGCACGCCGTCGAAACCGGGAGGCGCGGGGCCGCTGGGATCGCCCTCGCTCCAGTTCGCGGGCGAGAGGGACAGCCGCAAATTTCCCCGGTCCGTCGGACGGAACCAGCGCGCCACGCCGTCGCCAACAGGGTCCACGCCCGGCGGGGGCGTGTCCTCACCAAGACAGCCGAACGCGATCCGCAATCTGAATTGCCGTCCATCAATGCCGGAAGGGCCTGTCCGGGCGACGCCGCCGGCTGTGTCGGATGAGGCGGCGGCGACGGCGTCGAGCAGCTCCGCGCGGCCCAGAACGGGGGGAGAGGATAGCGGCTGCGGGGCGAGAGGCGCTGCGATTTCAGGATCGGGCTGGGCGATGTCCGCCGTCTCACGCCGTTCGCATCCCGAGAGGCCGATCGGGATAACGACCGCGACTACGGTGAGGATCGTGTGAGCCGTCTCTCGCGTCATGGAACCGTCCGCTCCTTCGATCCGCTACCTCTAGCCTAGCGCACCCGGGCGGGGAGGGTTCATGACGTTCGACCAGATCGCCGCCCTCGCCGTTCTGTTGGCTGTCGTCGCCGCCCTGATCCACGGCAAGCTTCGGGCCGACGTGGTGGCCCTGACGGGCGCCGCCGTGCTGCTGATGCTGGGCGTGGTGCGCCCCGTCGAGGTGCAGGGCGCCTTCGCCAGTCCGGCGGTCATCGCCCTCGCGGGCCTGTTCGTCATCGCCTATGCCATCGAACTGTCCGGCCTGCTGGCCTTTCTGATCCGGCAGGCGACGCGCCTGACCCGAAGGCTCGGAGCGCGGGGCATCTGGCTCGTCATCGGCCTGTGCGGCTCGGTCGGGGGTTTTCTGAACAACACGCCGGTCGTTGTCCTGGCCGCGCCGGTGGTGCGCGACATGGCGCTGTCGCTGAATCATTCGCCGAAACGCTATCTGATGCCGCTCAGCTACATCGTCGTCATGGGCGGCCTGCTGACCCTGATCGGCACCTCGACGAACCTGCTGGTCAACGACATGGCGCGAAATGCGGGCCAGCCCGTCTTCGGCCTGTTCGATATCACCGGCGTCGGCCTGATCATCGGCCTGACAGGGGCGGCCTATCTTTACCTGGTGGGAGCCCGGCAGCTCGACGGCGTCGCCCGCCAGGAAGAGGCCGACATGGCGCGGGCGCAGGCGGAACAGGCGCGCCGCGTCCGGCCCGCGGATCGCCTCCCGGCCCGGCGGCGCTGGTTCGGCCTGCCCCTGCTCGGCGAGGCCCGCAGCCAGCCCGACGGGTCTGGCGATGCGGTGCTGGGTGACGTCGACCTCTATGAGAAGGGCAAGGAGCGGCCGCTCGAACTGAGGCGGGCGCTCCTTTCGATCGGTGTTTTCGTGGCGGTGATCTTTGTGGCCGCGACCGGCCTGGCGCCCATCGCCGCAAGCGCCTTCGCCGGGGCGGTGGTGCTGATCCTGCTCAGGGTCATCAGCGCGGACGAGGCCTATGCCGGCCTGCGCCCGGAAATCCTGCTGCTGATCGCCGGCATGGTGGTCGTGGGTACGGCCATCGAGGTCACGGGGCTGGCGGAGGCCGGGGCCGCCTCGCTGATCGGCGTGGTCGAACCCCTGGGTCCGATGGGCGCCCTGATCATCTTCTACGGCGTCACCCTGTTCGCGACGGAGCTCCTTTCCAACGCGACGGTGGCGGTGCTGATCACTCCGATCGCCGTGGCGCTGGCCGATGCGCTGGGAGTCGACGCCCGGCCGTTCCTCGTGGCGGTCATGATGGCGGCCTCGGCGGCGTTCGCGACGCCGTTCGGCTATCAGACCAATGTTCTCGTCTTCCAGATGGGCGGCTACAGCTACATGGATTTCGTACGCGTCGGCGTGCCGCTGAACCTGATCACATGGGTGGCGGCGATGATCGCCATCCCGATCTTTTTCCCGTTCTAGACCGCCAGATCGACCGTCACCGGGGCGTGGTCGCTGGGCTGGGTCCATTCGCGGACCGTGTCGTGGATGCGGGCCGTGCCGGGCGCCACCGAAGGCGTCAGGCCCGGCGAGGTCCAGATGTGGTCGAGGCGCAGGCCGCGGTTGGACTTGCGGAAGTCGGCCGCGCGGTAGCTCCACCAGCTGGCCAGCTTCTGCGGTTCGGGGATCTGGTCGCGGACCACGTCGGCGAAGCCGCCGGCCGCCTGGAGGCGACGCAGGGTCTCGACCTCCAGCGGCGTGTGGCTGACGATCTTCGACATGTAGCGGTGGTTCCAGACGTCGTTCTCGCCCGGCGCGATGTTGAAATCGCCCGCCAGCACCAGCGGCCGTTGCCTGTCGCGCCCCGCCATCTCGGCGGTCAGGCGCTCGTAGAAATCCATCTTGTGATCGAATTTCGGGTTCAGGGCCCGGTCGGCGACGTCGCCGCCGGCGGGGATGTAGAAATTCTGGATCTCGACCCCGTCGACCTCCACGCCCACGCAGCGCGCGTGGCGCTCACGGCAGACGTCGAGCGCCGGGGCCGCCGTGATCGGCTTGCGGCTGGCGATGGCGACGCCGTGCCAGCCCTTCTGGCCGCCGATCTTCAGGTGGGGCATGCCCATGGCCTCGAACGCCGCGCGCGGGAACTGGTCCTCGAGGCATTTGATCTCCTGCAGGCACAGGACGTCGGTCCCGCTCTCCTCGACGAAGCGGGCGACCTGATCGATGCGCAGGCGGACGGAGTTGATGTTCCAGGTGGCGATGCGAAGCATCGCGTGGCTCTAGCATCTTTGATCCGGGATCGCTGACCCCCTTACTTTCGTCATTCCGGGCAAGCCGCTCTTGCGGCGCAGACCCGGAACCCAGCGGCGCGCGAGAGCGAAACTGTCGGGAGCGTGGTTGCCTGCGGGTGTTGACGGAATCAGCGGTGTTTCGCCGCCGTCGCGGCGCCGCTGGGTTCCGGGTCTCCGCTGCGCTTCGCCCGGAATGACGAAAGGAAACAAAAAAGCGCCCGATCGGGGGGATCGGGCGCTGGAAGGTTCGTCTCTCGCCGCCGGGAAGGGGATGAAATCCATAGCGGTCCGGTCGACTCCCGCCGACCTGTTGCGAAAGTGCCACGGCCGGGAAAAAAAGTCAACTCGCCCGGGGCGCGAGTTATCCGCGGCGCGGACGGCGGGTCGGGTCGCTGAGCCGGAACAGGCTGGCGGCGAGGCCGGGCGCCGGTTGCAGCGAGGTCAGCTGGGTGCGGGTGCGCGACCCTTGCGCGTCGGTGATGGTCCATTCGTGCAGCCGCAGGGGCGAGCCGGCGAAGGACAGGATGACCGAGCCGTCGTTGGGACGATCCCGGTCGCGGGCGGTGATGGCGAAGGCGCCCGAGGCCATGCGGGTCACGCGGTCGATGCGCACGCCCTGATCAAGGCGCACGGTGCGGGCGAGGAAGGTCGACAGCGGGGTCGAGCCCAGCGGCACCTGACGGAAGACGTTCAGGCGCGGGTCGTAGCGTTTGACGTTCGAACCGTCCGAGACGACCAGCAGGCCGGCCGGGTTGGTGTATTCGAAGCGCATCTTGCCCGGACGCTGGATCCAGAAACGGCCCTCGCGGCGCTGGGCGCCCGAGGTCTCGACGAAATTGCCCTGGGCCGAGGTCAGGTTCTGCAGATAGGCCTGGGCCTGGGCCACGACGGCGCGGTCCTCCGCCGACAGCGCGCCCTGGGCGGCGGCGGGCAGGGCCGCGAGGGCGGCGAGGGCGGCGGATCCAAGCGCAAAGGCGCGGCGCGAGACGGTCATAGGGGTCTTCTCCCGTTCGGGATGGTTTTCGATCATGCCGTCATACGGACTGCGAAAGGCGCGGGCATGACCCGAGCCTGACCATATTCCGGCGCTGCGATGAAGCCCTGTTCAGGATCATGCGACGGACGGCGGTCCGGACGAACGCGGACAGGACCTCTCCGTTGCAGCGGCCGGGTGAAAGTGTCCGACGAAAATTCGTGGGACATTTCGGACAATTCGGACAATTCCATCGCTCCTCGGGCGCCGTGAACGGGCGACGTTCCATCATACCGCGACCGTGACGGGCGCCAGGAATAGAGACCTGGAAAACTCGAAAGCCTTGCGAATTGCGCCGGATAGCCTGACGGCGACCGCTACATCGGCGGCGGCCCGGCGAGGATGTCGCGCTTGCCCGCGTGGTTGGCCGGGCTGACGACGCCCTCCTGCTCCATCCGCTCGATCAGGGAGGCGGCGCGGTTGTAGCCGATCTGCAGGCGGCGCTGGATGTAGCTGGTCGAGGCCTTGCGATCGCGGGTGACCACGGCGACCGCGCGGTCGTACAGGTCGTCGCCCGAGCCGCCGCCGCCCTCGTCGTCGAAGGCCGCGTCGCCGTCGCCGTCGGGATCGTCGGTGATCAGGTCGAGGTAGTCGGGCTCGGCCTGACTACGCAGGTGTTTGCAGACCTCGTCGACCTCCTGGTCGGTCACGAACGGGCCGTGCAGGCGGGTGATGCGGCCGCCGCCGGCCATGTAGAGCATGTCGCCCTGGCCCAGCAGCTGCTCGCCGCCCTGTTCGCCCAGGATGGTGCGGCTGTCGATCTTGGAGGTGACCTGGAAGGAGATCCGGGTCGGGAAATTGGCCTTGATGGTGCCGGTGATGACGTCGACCGACGGGCGCTGGGTGGCCATGATCAGGTGGATGCCGGCGGCGCGGGCCATCTGGGCCAGACGCTGGACGGCGCCCTCCACATCCTTGCCGGCGACCAGCATCAGGTCGGCCATCTCGTCCATGACGACGACGAGGAAGGGCATGGGTTCGGGGCGGATCTTCTCGGATTCGTAGACGGGGCGGCCCTGTTCGTCGAAGCCGGTCTGGACGGTGCGTTCGAAATGCTCGCCCTTGGCCACGGCCTCGCGGGCGCGCTCGTTGTAGGAGGCGATGTTGCGCACGCCCAGCTTGGACATGCGGCGATAACGGTCCTCCATCTCGCGCACGGTCCATTTCAGCGCGACGACGGCCTTCTTGGGATCGGTGACAACCGGGGCCAGCAGGTGCGGGATGCCGTCATAGACGCTGAGCTCCAGCATCTTGGGGTCGATCATGATGAAGCGGCACTCGGCGGGGGTCAGCCGGTACAGGATCGACAGGATCATGGCGTTGACGCCCACCGACTTGCCCGAGCCGGTGGTGCCGGCGATCAGCAGGTGGGGCATGCGCGCCAGATCGGCGACATAGGGCTCGCCGCCGATGGTCTCGCCGAGGGCGAGGGGCAGCAGATGGGCGGGCTTGTCGTATTCGGTCGAGGCCAGCAGGTCGCGCAGATAGACGGTCTCGCGCCGGGCGTTGGGCAGTTCGATGCCGATGGCGTTGCGGCCGGGCACGACCGAGATGCGGCAGGCGCGGGCGGACATGGAGCGGGCGATGTCGTCGCTCAGGGCCACGACGCGGCCGTGCTTCACGCCCGGGGCCGGGACCAGTTCGTACAGGGTGACGACGGGGCCCGGGCGGATCTGGTCGATGACGCCGCGCACGCCGAACTCCTGCAGCACGCCCTCCAGCATCTTGGCGTTCTGTTTCAGCGCCTCCTCGTCGACCGAGGCGACGCGTTTGGCGGGCTTGGTCAGCATGCCCAGCGGCGGCAGGTCGAAACCGCCGGAGGGGCGGGCGAAGTCGAAGGCGGCCTGGCTGTCGTCGAGCTCGCGCTTCGACGCCTTGGGAGCCTTGGCCGCGGCGACCTTTGGTTCGGGCGCGCCGCGGGCGGGAACGGGGGCCTCCCACGGCGGGGCGTCGTCCCCGTCGAGGCTGACGGGGGCGTAGTCGTCGGGTTCGGGGGCCGGGCGCGGACGAGGCGGGGCCTTGGGCGCAGAGGCGCGGGCCCTGGCGGGCGGCGGCGACATGGCGCGGCCGCTGCGGGCCCAGAGCAGGGCGTCCGTCAGGTCGGAGGTCCTGAGTCCGATGGCGTAGCCGATGGCCCACAGCGCCATGGGGAAGAAGAGGACGCCGGCGATGATCGGGGCGCCCGGGATGCGCAGGGCGGAGCAGGCCATGCGGATCAGGCCGACGATGGCGTCGCCCCACAGGCCGCCGAGGCCGGCGGCCAGCGGCCAGGCGGCGGGCGCGGCGAGGGCCGACAGGGCGGCCGACAGGGCCAGGACGCCGCCGGTGGCCGACAGCGCCTTGAGGGTCGTGGGCTTGAGGCGCTGCTGGATGACGTCGCCGATGGCCGAGGCCAGGCCGAAGGCGATCAGCAGCAGGGCGGCCGGGAAGGCGGCCATGCCCAGCGACTGCATGAACAGGTCGGCGAACAGGGCGCCGTTCAGGCCGAGCCAGTTGGTCGGCGCCAGATCGGAGGCCGCATTGAGGCTGGGATCGGCCGGATTCCACGAGATCAGGGCCGCCAGCAGCAGCGCCGCCAGCAGGGCCTGGAGCACGCCGCGGAATTTGATCGCGATGGGCGCGCCCCAGAGGATGCGGGCGCCGGACCAGGCGCGCTGGCCGATGGCGAGGGCGGCGGACATGGCGGGGACGGACTCCGGACGGTCGAACTGACCGGGGAGTGTGGCCTGCGCAGGGTTAAGAGGCTGTTTACCTAGGGATGAGGGACGAGGGATGAGGGATGAGGATTTTGCGCTGCTCTCTTACTCATCCCTCATCCCCCTTCCCCCCTTCCCCTCCTCCACTTTGCCGCACTGGACCTTTGGGCCCGCCAGCGCGACAACCGGCCCATGAGCACGCCCGACCGATATGACGTCATCATCGCCGGCGCCGGCCTGGCCGGGGCGACCTTCGCCCTGGCTGCGGCGCAGGGCGGGCTGAAGGTCGTGCTGGTCGATCCGCAGCCGTTTTCCCTGCAGCTGGCTCCGGCGTTCGACGGCCGTTCGACGGCGATCGCCTTTTCGACCTTCCGCATGCTGGATGTTCTGGGCGTGGGCGCGGGCCTGCGTCCGCACGCCTGCCGCATGGACCGGATTCTGGTGACCGACGGCCGACGGCCGGGGGCGGCCTCGCGGCCGGCCGGCTCGGCCTTCCTGCGCTTCGACGCCGACGAGATCGGCGACCGGACGGACGGCGAGCCGCTGGGATACATGGTCGAGAACCGGCGCATCCGGGCGGCCCTGGCCGAGGCGGTCACGGCGGCCGGGATCGAGGTCCGGGCGCCCGCATCGGTCGCCGCCGTCGAGGCCGGGCCGGGACGGACGGCGGTGACCCTGGCGGACGGGACGACGCTGGAGGCGCCGCTGGTGGTCGGCGCCGAGGGACGCGGCTCAATGGTGAGACAAGCCGCCGGGATCGACACCGTGGGCTGGGCCTACGGCCAGAGCGGGGTCGTGGCGACCGTGTCTCTCGGGCGGGACCACGGCAATGTCGCGCATGAATATTTCCTGCCCGCGGGGCCGTTCGCCATCCTGCCGCTGACCGAACAGCGGGCCAGTCTGGTGTGGACCGAGACGACGCGCCGGGCCGAGGCGCTGAAGGCCTGTCCGGACGCCGCCTTCCAGTCGCATCTGATGCGGCGGTTCGGGGACTTCCTCGAGGATGTGACGGTGGTCGGGCCGCGCTTCGTCTATCCGCTGTCGCTGCAGCTGGCCGAGGCCCTGACCGCGCCGCGCGCGGCCCTGATCGGCGACGCCGCCCATGCCGTGCATCCGGTGGCGGGCCAGGGGCTGAACATGGGGCTGAAGGACGCCGCCGCCCTGGCCGAGGTGCTGGTCGAGGCCATGCGGCTGGGCGAGGACATCGGCTCGGAGACGGTGCTGGACCGCTACGCCCGCTGGCGGCGGTTCGACAATACGGCGCTGGCGGCGGGCTTCGACGGCTTCGTGCGGCTCTTCTCGAACGACGCCCCGCCGGTGCGGCTGGCGCGGGGTCTGGGCATCGCAGCGGTGAACCGGATTGCGCCCATGCGCCGCGCCTTCATGCACGAGGCGGGAGGCGCGACGGGGGATCTGCCGCGATTGCTGCGGGGCGAGGCGGTCTAGCTAAGTGGCTAGTGGCTAGTGGCTGGCCGACGCCTGTGCGACGGCGCGGTCCGCGTCGCCCTTCCGCTAGCAGTAAAGCTACAATCACTAGCCACTAGCCACTAGCCACTAGCCACTCAGTCCAGCTTCCGCGCTTCCTCGGGCAGCATGATCGGCACGCCGTCGCGGATCGGATAGGCCAGCTTCGCGCCCTTCGAGACCAGCTCCTGATGCTCGCGGTCATAGGTCAGCTTGCCGCGCGTGACGGGGCAGACCAGCACCTCGAGCAGGCGGGGATCGACCGAGGCGGGGGTGTGGAAGGTGTCGGACATGAGGGAAGGTTACAGGGGTTAGGGGTCAGGTTCTAGGGAGGGTCACGACCTGTCGCAGCAGTCTCCAGAACCTAACCCCTGGTCCCTAGCCCCTATCTTCACTGCATCTGCGGCGCGTCGCCCTCGCCGTCGCTGGCGGCGTCGATGGTGAGAAGGGCGGTCAGGACGGCCGAGCGGTCGATCAGGCCGGGCGCCTCCAGCAGCGCCTGTTTCTCGGGCGGCTCGAACGGCAGGGCCATGGACAGGCTGTTGATCAGGGCCTCGGGCGGGGCGGTCTCGGCGGTGTCCCAGTCGATGTCGAGGCCGCGCGTCTCCAGATAGGCGCGCAGGGCGTCCAGCAGGCCGTCGCGGTCCAGACCGATGTCGTCCACCGGCGGGGCGGTCAGGTCGTCCTCGAACGGGGCGAAGTCGGCGCGGATCTGGCGGTACGGCGTCTGGGCCGGCAGTTCGCTGGCCAGGCGGAAGCGGGCGCAGCCGGTCAGGGTGATCAGATAGCGGCCGTCAGAGGTCTCGGCGAAACTGGTGATCCGACCGGCGCAGCCGACGGGCGACAGACCGGGCTGACGGGCCGACCCGGCCTGGGGCTGGAGCATGCCGATGATGCGGTCGCCGGCCATGGCGTCGTCGACCATGTTCAGATAGCGCGGCTCGAAGATGTTGAGCGGCAGCTGGCCGCGCGGCAGCAGGATGGCGCCCGGAAGCGGGAAGACAGGGATCACCTGCGGCAGGTCGGCGGCCTTCACATATCCCTGCGCCACCCGGACCTCCTATGCGAACAGGATGGAGGACAGGCGGCGGCGCCCGTCCCGCGCGATGTCGGAGGCCCCGCCCGCGGCGTCGAAGACGACCAGCAACTGCTTGCGGGCGGCCTGGTCGTTCCACTCGCGGTCGGCGGCGACGATGGCCAGCAGGCTGTCGACCGCCCCCTTCAGATCGCCCGCCGAGGCCTGGGCCAGCGACAGGTCGTAGCGCGCCTGATGGTCTGTCGGATCGGCGGCGACGCGGGCCTCAAGTTCGGATGCGGCGCCGGTCGGGGCGGCCGAGGCCAGGGCCAGCTGGGCGCGGACGCTCTGGACCGTCGGCTCCTTCGAGTCCTGCGGGGCCATGGCGATGGTCTGGCGGGCCTGGTCGGCGTCGCCGTCGGCCAGGTAGACCCGCGCCATGCCGGCGATGGCCTTCTCATTGCCCGGCTCGATCGTCAGCAGCTGGGCGAAGGCCTGGGCCGCGCCGCCGAGGTCGTTCAGCGACAGGGATTCCTCGCCGAGGGACAGCAGCTGTTCGATGTCGGAATTGGCGCTTTCGCCGCCCGTCAGCTTGTCGATGAAGGCCTTGAGCTGGCTGTCGGGCACGGCGCCCTGGAAGCCGTCGACCGGCTGGCCGTTGACGAAGGCGTAGACGGTGGGGATCGACTGGACCCGCAGCTGGCCCGCATAGGCCGGGTTCTTGTCGACGTCGATCTTGACCAGTTTCACCGCCCCGCCGGCGGCGCGGACGGCCTTTTCGATCATCGGCGTCAGGGTCCGGCACGGCCCGCACCAGGTGGCCCAGAAGTCGACCAGCACGGGCTGGGTCTTCGAGGCCTCGATGACGTCGGTCATGAAGCCGGCGTCGGAGCCGTCCTTGATCAGGTCGTCAGGCAGGGCGGTCGGGTCGGCGAGGCTCATCAGTCGGTCCTGTGGTCGGATAAGGCGTAACGCAGCAGCGCACAGATGGTCGCGACGACCCTTCGCCTCAAGGGCGGATCAGGTCGGATCGCCGCCCGCCCCGGCGGGGCTCAGCTTCCAGCGGATCTTGGTTTCGGAATCGGTGCGGGCCGAGCCGCGCACCACGATCTGCAGCGAGCGCCGGGTCAGGCCCTCGTCGATATGGACCGAGGGCTCGATGGCCACGTCCGGCCCGTCGGTGCGGAACCACCAGCCCCGGCCCGAATGGCCGCGCAGCAGGATGGAACGGCGATCGCGGGCGAGCGAAGCCTGGACGCCGGGTTCCAGCTGGAAGCGCACGGCATAGGGAGCGGCGATGGCGCGGACGACCTCCTTCTGCCCGGGAGCGGGATGCAGCCGCTCCTCGGCGCGCAGTTCGTCGAGGCGCTGGTCCAGATAGAGGCGGCGCTGGTGCAGCAGGCCGTAGTCGTGGACCCAGCCGTCGTGCTCGACCTCGAGCCAGACCGCGCCCTCGCCGTCGCGCTGGTCGACGACGAGGTGCAGGGGGCGGCCGATCAGACGGTGGTCCAGCAGCTCGCCCTTCCAGCCGCCGAGCGGCTCGCCGGTCGAGCCGTCGCCGAGGGTCAGGGTCGAATGGCCCGGGGCGAGGCGCAGGCCCTGACGGTCGGCGGCGCGCGGCGTCCAGCCGCAGCCGGTGACCAGCCGGTCCTTGCCGCAGACGATCTCCAGCGCCATCGGCTGGGCGCAGGCGGCGGCGGACCAGGCGCCGCGCGCCGGGGCGGCGATGTCTGCGGCGATGGTCAGCAGCGGGCTGCGGATGCGGGTGATCCCGGCGACCGTTCCGCCGGCGGCGTCCGCCTGGGCGTCGTCATGGACGCGGGCGGCGGCGACGCGCGCGGCGCTCGAAGGCCCGCCGCCCTGCATGGTGATCAGCCGGCCGTCGGGCAGGGTCTGGAGGCGCAGGGCTCCCGTCAGCCGCTGGATGGCGCCGCGCACGGCGTCGGGCGCCGCCTCCGACACCTGGGACAGGGCGTCGTCGAGTGTGAGGAGGTCGAGCAGCAGTTCGAGGCCCGCTTCCGGGCTGCGGCTGGCGTGGCCGCCGTCAGGGCCGACGGTGCGGTCCAGCGCGCCGGCCAGACCGTTCAGGGCCGAGCGGCGCAGGGCGACGCCCGGCGCGCCGGCGAGGGTGCAGCCGGCGATGGCGGCGGCGGTCAGGCGTTCGGCCTTGCCGGCGACGCCTCCGGGCGGGCGCAGCAGCTGGCGGCCCTGACGGCCGAGGATGTCGGCCAGCCGGAGCCGTTCGGCCTCGGTGGCGACCTGACCCATGCGGCGGGCGGCGCAGGCCAGATGGATGGCGCGGCGGGCGAGGATGTCCGGCCCCCAGGCGAAGGGCGACCAGCGGGAGAAGGCGTCGGCCCAGGCCAGGGTCAGGCGCACGGCCTCGCGCGCGCCGCGCTCGCCCTGGAGCATCAGGGAGGGCAGCCAGGCGAAGCTGTGCAGTTCGACGGCGAAGGCGCGGGTCGGGCTGGGGCGGTTCCAGGGATCCTCGGGCGCGACGGCCTCGAGGCTGGTCCCGGCGAGGGCGAATTTGCCGCCCAGCACAGCCTTGCCCGGGGCCGGATCGACGGGGCGGAAATCGCGCGGGGTGGCGGCGAAGCCCTGGGCCGGGCGGCCTTTCAGGGTCAGGCTGTAGCCCGGCAGGCCATAGGCCTCGATCCACAGCTGGCGGGTCAGCAGCCGGCCGATGACGGCGGGCCACAGGCCGGGGCCGGTGGAGGCCCCCGTGGTCTTGACCGGGGTCCGCATCGGCGCGCCGCGCAGGCCCGGGATTTCTCCGGGCGCGGGACCGTCGGCTTCGGGACGGGCGAAGGGTCCGAGAGGGCTCACGCTGCCTTCAGGGCCTGGATGTTGGCGGCGTAGGCGGAGGGCCCCCCGCGGAAGACGGCCGTTCCGGCGACGAGGGCGTCGGCTCCGGCGGCGACGCAGGCGCCGGCGTTGGCGGCGGTGACCCCGCCGTCGACCTGCAGGTGCGCCTTCGACCCGGCGGCGTCGAGGATGGCGCGGGTCTTGTCGATCTTGCGCAGGGTGGTGTCGATGAAGGACTGGCCGCCGAAGCCCGGATTGACCGACATCAGCAGCACCAGATCGACCAGCTCCACGACGTCGTCGAGCACGCTGAGAGAGGTGCCGGGGTTCAGCACCACGCCCGCCTTCGCGCCCAGCTGGCGGATGCGGCCGAGGGTGCGGTGCAGGTGCGGGCCGCTTTCGGGGTGGACGGTCAGGATGTCGGCGCCGGCCTCGCGATAGGCCTCCAGCCAGGGATCGACCGGGGCGACCATCAGGTGGACGTCGAACGGCAGTGTCGTGTGCGGGCGCAGGGCCTTCACCACATCGGGGCCGATGGTGATGTTGGGCACGAAATGCCCGTCCATGACGTCGACGTGGATCCAGTCGGCGCCGGCCGCATCGAGAGCGCGGACCTCCTCGCCCAGACGGGCGAAGTCGCTGGCGAGGATCGAGGGGCAGATCAGGGGCGCGGCCATGTCAGCGGGATAAGGCGGGTCGGGGGCGGGGGCAAGGCGCAGGCTTGGGTCTGGAGGCCTCCGGCGCTACACGGTTCAGTCATTGACCATGCGGAGGGCCCCGATGAGCGAGCATGTCGCGACCGTGGAATGGAGCCGGGGCGACCAGCCCTTCAGCGACAACCGCTATTCCCGCGCCCACGACTGGCGCTTCGACGGCGGGGCGGTGGTGCGGGGCTCCTCGGCCCCGTCCAGCGTGCCGGAGCCGATGTCCGACGCGGCGGCCGTCGACCCGGAAGAGGCGCTGGTGGCGGCGGTTTCGAGCTGCCACATGCTGTTTTTCCTCGCCTTCGCGAACAAGGCGGGCTTCGTCGTCGACCGCTACAGCGACGACGCGATCGGCCGGATGGGCAGGGACGGGCGGGGGAAGATCTCGATCACCGAAGTGATGCTGAGACCCGCAATCGTCTTCTCGGGCGAGAGCCGGCCCGACGCTGCGGCGCTGGAGGCGCTGCACCACAGGGCGCACGAGGCCTGCTACATCGCCAATTCGATCCGCGCCGAGGTGACGGTCGAGCCGCGCTAGGCCCCCGGCGCCGCCGCGACATCGCCCAGCAGGGCGGTGAACCGGCGGATCGCCTCGTCGGCCAGTTCGGCATGGTAGCGCATCGGACCGGCCGCCATCGGTTCGTCGAAGGCGTGGGTGCCGTCGGCGATCCAGGTCTCGACGTCCGCGCCGCAGCGCCGGACCATGTCGTGCACCCGCTCGGCGTTGCGCACGGTGGTCAGGTGATCGGTGCGCGAAATGACGGCCAGGGTCTTCGGACAGTGGGTCCAGGGCCGCATTCTGTTGACCGCGCCGATGCCGACGTAGGGGTAGGCCAGATAGGCGCCGACCACGCCGTCGAGGGCGACCGCGCCGGGATCCTCGACGCCGAGCATGCGGCGGCCGCGCTGCGAGCTCATCGCCTCCATGATGCCCCAGCCGCCGTGGCTCCAGCCGGCGAGAACGATCTTCGAGGCGTCCACGTCACGCCTTTGGGACACGCCGTGCAGGGCCGCCAGCACGTCGCCCGCCCTCTGCCAGCCGTGCAGGAGCATCCCGGTGCAGACCATGGCCATGGCGAACTGGCGGCTCCAGCCGCGCGGCGCGTAGGAATCGACGATGACCGCCCGCCAGCCCGCGGCGACAGCGGCGGCGGCGTAGCGGGGCAGGTGGTCGCGCAGACCGCCGCAGCCGTGGAACAGGATGACGGTCGGGCGCGGCCGGTCGTCGTCGGGGCCGACGAAGCGGGCGTGAGGTTCCAGGCGAGCCCAGCGGTCGGCGAGTGTGTCCATGCCCCTGCTCTAGCCTGCGATCCCCGGCCCCGTCACCCTCGGGTTCAGCCCTGCCGCAGCGGCTTGCCGAAACAGACGGCGTCAGCCCGGCCGACATACCGGCCATACGGCGCGATGCGCGCATAGCCGGACCGGTCATAGAAGGCGACGGCGCGGCCGTTCACCCGCCGCGTCTCCAGCCGGATCTCCGCATAGCCGTCGGCGCGGGCGCGATCCTCGAGGGCGGCGAGAAGGGCCGCGCCGACGCCGCGCGTTCCCGGCGCCGCATACATCCGCTTGATCTCGGCCACGCCCGGCTCCAGCGGCCGATAGCCGCCGCAGCCCAGGGCCGCGCCCGAGGCGTCGCGCGCCAGCAGGAAGCCGGCCCCGGAGCCGCGCACGTCCCCGGCGTCGAACGAGGCCTGACCGCTCGCGCCGGTGAGGGCCTCGAGCGTGGCCGACAGGGCGTCGAGCAGGGCGCGCGCCTCCGCGTCCGCCGGATCGACGGCCTCGATGCGCAGCCCGATCAGTGCCGGAAGACCCGCACGCCGGTGAAGGCCATGGCGACCCCGGCCTCGTCGGCGGCGGCGATGACCTCGTCGTCGCGGATCGAGCCGCCGGGCTGGATCACCGCCGTGGCGCCGGCCGCGACCGCCTCCAGCAGGCCGTCTGCGAAGGGGAAGAAGGCTTCGGAGGCGCAGGCGGACCCTTGCGCCAGCGAATGGGCCAGACCCTTGGCCTCGCCGGCCTCCCTCGCGCGGATGGCGGCGATGCGGGCCGAGTCGCGGCGGTTCATCTGGCCCGCGCCGATGCCGGCGGTCTGGCCGTCCTTCGCATAGACGATCGCGTTCGACTTCACATGCTTGGCCACGGTGAAGGCGAACAGCATGTCCTCGATCTCCTGCGGCGTCGGCTGGCGGCGGGTGACGATCTGCAGATCGGAGGCGGCGATGCGGCTGCGGTCGCGCGACTGGACCAGGAAGCCGCCGGCCACCGAGCGGAAGACTTCTCCGGCCGCCAGCGGATCGGGCAGGCCGTCGGTCAGCAGCAGGCGCAGGTTCTTCTTGGCGGCGAAGATCGCCTTCGCCTCGTCGTCGGCGCCGGGGGCGATGACGACCTCGGTGAAGATGTCGGTGATCAGTTTGGCGTCGGCGCCCGACAGGGGCCGGTTGACGGCGACCACGCCGCCGAAGGCCGAGACGGCGTCGCATTCCAGGGCGCGGGCGTAGGCGGCCGAGAGGTCGCCGCCGACGGCGACGCCGCAGGGGTTGGCGTGTTTGACGATGACGCAGGCGGGCGCCTCGAACTCGGCGACCAGCTCATAGGCCGCATCGGCGTCGGCGATATTGTTGTAGCCCAGCTCCTTGCCCTGCAGCTGGCGGGCGTGGGCGACGCCGGGGCGCGCATCTCCCGTGCGGTAGAAGGCGCCGGTCTGATGCGGGTTCTCGCCGTAGCGCAGGGTCTGGGCCAGCGCGCCGGCGATGGATTTGCGGGCCGGGGCGGCGTCCTCGACCTGACCGGCGAACCAGCCCGAGACGGCGGCGTCATAGGCGGCGGTGCGGGCGAAGGCGCGGGCGGCGAGGCGTTTGCGCAGGGCCAGGGTGGTGGCGCCGTCGGCCTTGAGCGCCTCCAGCAGGTCGGCCACCGAGGCCTGGTCGACGCAGACGGCGACATAGCCGTGGTTCTTGCTTCCCGAGCGGATCATGGCCGGGCCGCCGATGTCGATGTTCTCGACCACGGCGTCGAAGCCGCCCCCCGAGGCCACCGTGGCCTCGAACGGATAGAGGTCGACCCAGACGATATCGATGGGGCCGATGTTGTGGGCGGTCATGGCCTCGGCGTGATCGGCCGCGCCGCGCACGCCCAGCAGGCCGCCGTGGACCACGGGGTGCAGGGTCTTGACCCGGCCGTCCATCATCTCGGGGAAGCCGGTCAGGTCGGCCACATCCTTCACCGGCACGCCGAAGCCGGCGATGGCGGCGCGGGTGCCGCCGGTCGAGACCAGTTCGACGCCGAGACCGTGCAGGGTGCGGGCGGCGTCCTCCAGCCCGGTCTTGTCGGACAGGGAGATCAGGGCGCGCTTCGGCGCCACGCGGTCCGGCGCGGGGGGAAAGTCGGGAGCGGCGGGCATGGCGACGTCCGTATCTGGCGTGGGGGTCGGGGAGACGCGCCGCCTCTAGCACTGTCCGCGACGGGATAGAACCGCCCTCTTGACTCATTTCGATAGTTAGCTAATTGTCTCATCATGAGTCAGGTTTTCAAGGCCCTTTCCGATCCCACGCGCCGTCGCGTCCTGCAGCTGCTGCAGAACGGCCCGATGAGCGCGGGCGAACTCAGCGACCGGTTCGACGTCTCCAAGCCGACGATGTCGGCGCATTTCGCCGTGCTGAAGGAGGCCGACCTGGTTCACGCCGAGAAGGCGGGCAAGTCCGTCATCTATCACCTGAAGCTCTCGGTGCTCGAGGAAGCGCTGCTGGGCTTCGTCGATTCATTCAGCCTCGGCGCAGAGGCGCCGGGCCCCAAGAAGGAGACTGCGCAATGAACAAGGATCTGACCGGAAGCCTCCTCTGGGCCGGCGGCCTGATCGCCCTGGGGCTGGGCGCGAGTTTCGCCCGGCAGCAGGGCTATATCGACGGCGATACGACGACGCGCATCGTCCTGGGCGCGATCGGGCTGATGATCGCCTGGTTCGGCAACCGGATGCCCAAGGCCATGGCCCCCAGCACGGGCGCCCGGCAGGTGGCGCGGGTCGGAGGCTGGTCCATGGCCCTGAGCGGGCTCGTCTACGCCGCGATGTGGGCCTTCGCTCCGTTCGACGTCGCGCTGATCGTCGGCTGCGGCGCGGTCGCGGCGGGCATGGCGGTGACGATCGGCTACTGCCTGATGCTGAGGTCCCGGGCCAAAGCCGCCTGACCCCTCGCGTCAGCCCGCCAGCTGACCGAAGTCCACCACCATCGGCTCCCGTCCGATCAGCGACAGGAAGCGCCGGAACGCCGTCTGGTCCAGCGCGGTCGTCGCGGTGTTGGTCAGGGGATGGAAGTTGACGATGTCGGCGTCCCACAGGGCCTTGTCGAGGACGAAGGTCACGCGCCGGTCCGGGTCGTTGATCAGGCCCAGCGCCGTGACCGAGCCGCCGCGCACGCCGAGGGTTTCGTACAGCAGGGCCTCGTTGCCGAAGGACAGTTTTTCCGAGCCGATGGTCTTCGGCGCGCGCTTCAGGTCGACGATCGTGTCCTGACGGGCCGAGATCAGCCACAGCCGCCCCTTCCTGTCCTTGAGGAACAGGTTCTTGGTGTGGGCGCCGGGCATGGCGGCCTTGAGCTCCAGCCCTTCCTCGACGCGGAAGACGGCCGGGTGGTCGTGGGTCGTCCCGACGACGCCGTGTTCGTCCATCCACGCCATGAGGCGGTCGCGGTCGAAGGCGGGAGGCGGCGTCGGCTTGTCTTCGGTCATGCCCCGAAGCTAGGGAAGATGATCTGTCTCGCCTAGTCGCCCGGAGGCTCCCCGTGGAACTCGAATGCTATCCGATGACGCAAACGCCGCCCGACCTGGTGCCGGGCCGGCAGTCGCGCAACTGGATGGACGCCTTCGCCAGCCGCCACCCCTATCGCTGCCTGCCGCTGAACATGGCCAACACCACGGGCTGGGAGATCCTGTGTCCGCTGACCTTCACGGCGGAATGGAACGGCGGGCCCAGCCAGGCGGACATCGTCATCACGCCCGAGCGGCCGAACGCCGACCTGACCCATGTGGTGACCTCGCATTTCTCGCGCGGGGTCCTGACCATGCACCCGCAGTATCTGTTCCGCACGCCGCCGGGCTGGGGCCTGCTGGCGGGCGGGTCGCCCAACCACATGAAGGACGGCATCCAGCCGCTGGTCGGGCTGATCGAGACCGACTGGCTGCCCTTCCCCTTCACCATGAACTGGCTTTTCACCCGGCCGGGCCGGGTCAGGTTCGAGAAGGGCGAGCCCTTCTGCTTCATCACCCCGATCGAGCACCGCAAGGTCGAGACCATGCAGCCGGTGATCCGGTCGCTGGAGTCCAATCCGGTCATGCACGGCCAGTTCGAGGCGTGGAACCGGGCCCGCACCGACTTCAACAAGCGGCTGGCCTCGGGCGACCCCGACGCGGCCAAGGAGGCGTGGCAGCGCTACTATTTCAAGGGCGAGATTCCCGAGGATCTGGGCACGGCGCCCGAGACCCACGTCAACAAGCGCCGGCTCAAGACGCCGCGCGTCGGCTAGGACCCCCTCCGCCGGAGCGGAGGGGCTTCAACCGATTCAGGCCGGCGGCGTCGGGCGCGGCAGGCGCGGGCCGATGTTCTGGACGACCTCGCGGGCGTCGAAGGCGTTGACGTCGCCCGCCGGCTTGGGACCGCGTCCGACAATGATCTCGGCCGTGGCCTCGTAGCGGTCGATCTCGCGCAGGTCGCCGCCGTAGCCGCCGTAGCCATAGGGGCCGCCCCAGCCCCACGGGCTCCAGTAGCCGGCGCGGTAATAGCGCCACGACGGGCCCCAATAGGGGCCGTACATGCCGCCGTACCAGGGATCATAGGTCGACTGGTAGCGGACGTTGCGTTCGGTGTCGCGCTGGACGGTGGAGAACCAGTCGCCGCCGCTTTCCAGCGTCACCTCGGCGGCGCGCAGCAGCAGGGCCATCTCGACCTGCTCGCGCGATGTGACCGAGTTGCCCGCGAAATTGATGCGGTAGCGGTCGGCGTCCACGCGCTGGTCCGAATAGCCGTAGCGGCTGCCGACGCCGGCGGGGCCATAGGGGGTGGCCGTGGCGCAGGCCGACAGGGCGAGGGCCGCCGTCGCCGCCAGAAGCACGGGCCTGAGGAACCGATGTCTCATGGGAACTCTCCTTGACGCGATATGACGCGCCCTGCCTGCTGAACGGGACATGAACAAAGCCGTTCCGTCCTGCTACAAGTCCTTATAATCGCGTAATAATAAGGATCGATGCAGCCAGAAGAAGAACGCCGGTCATGAGGGCGAAACCCGTGCGGAAACGCGGCTCGCCCATGCGCCGCGCGAGGGCCGCCCCGCCCAGACCGTAGGCGGACATCGAGATCACGTCCATGCCGATGGTGGCGAGGGCGAACAGGGCCAGCTGGGGCGCCGCCGGACGGTTCACATCGAGGAAGGGCGGCAGGACGGCGGTGAAGAAGAGCACCGCCTTGGGGTTGGCGATCTGGACCATGAAGCCGTCGACCAGGGCGCTGCGTCCCATCCGGACGGCGGGCGCGTGCGGGTCGGCCGCGGTGCGGAAGGCGCCGCGCAGGGCGCTGACCCCCAGCCAGGCCACATAGAGGGCGCCGCCGATCGAGATCAGCCGGAACACCTGCGGAAAGGCGACCACCAGGGCTCCGAGGCCCAGGGCCGCGGCGCAGAACCAGACCAGGGTGGCGGCGTTCATGCCGACCACGCCGAGCAGCGCCCCGGCCTTGCCGCGCTGGACGCCGTTGGCGACCGAAAAGATGTTGGCGGGGCCCGGTGTGATCGCCATCACCGCCATGACGCCCAGAAAGGTCAGATACAGGTGCGGATCGACGGGCAGGCTGGCCATGCCGTCCTGTCCGGCAGTCGCCGGCCACGGTCAAGCCCGGCGCTCGCATGGCGCGCCGGTCGCGGCAGGGATGTTGCTTCGCGGTCCTGCGGCGCGGGACCCGGTCAGTCCTCGTCGGACTCTTCGGGCTCGGCGGCTTCGGCGTTCGCTTCCGCGATGGCCTCGGCGACCGCGGCGTTGGCCTCGCTGATGTGGACCTCGACCTCGTCCATCGAATCCAGGGCCTCGCCGACGGCGTATTCGGCCATCAGGCCGTAGGTCGCCATATGTTCCGGATCATTGGAAGCCCAGGCGCCGTTGGTTGCGATGCCCTGCGCCGCGGCGAGCGCGCCCGAGGTCTGAACCTCCGTCAGGGCCTCGGTGACGATGGCGTCGATGTCGATATTGGCCAGGGCCTCGGCGGCGATGGCCGAGGCGTGCTGCGCGGCCACGGCGGTGAAGGCGGTCACGTCGGGCTGATACTCGACCCACAGGGCGGCGATGCGAAGCTCGCGCTGCTCTTCGGTCAGGCTCTTGTCCTCGCCGATGGCCTCGGCGCGTTCGCCGAAGGCTTCCATGCGGGCTTCGAAGGCTTCGGCGGCCGCCTCAAGCGCGTCCTCGGACGGTCCGCGCGCTTCGGCGGCGACGGCGGTCGACAGCGGCAGCAGGGCGAGGGCGGCGGCGAGGGAAAGGGCCTTGATCATCGGAGGGCTCCATGAGCGTGCAGCCCAAAATCCGCCCAACCCGATCATTGCTCAAGTGAAATCGCGGTAAGGCGGCGGGCGCGACCCCGCAGCCTTGCGCTTCAAGGACTTATTGCGGCGCCGCGGGCGCCGGCGCGGCCTGGGCCTGCAGGATTCCGGCCTTGGTGGCGGCGGGGACGCCGGTGATCTGGCCGCGGAGCATCGGACCCATCTGCGCCATCTGGGCCTGGGCCTCGGCGGGCATCGCCGGCAGCTGCGAGGCGACGAAGGCCTCCAGATCGTTGGCGAAGGCGTCCGCCACCGGCTGGTAGCGGGCGGCGATCGCGTCGAGATCGGTGTTGGCCCTGGCCGTGTCGGCGCCGGCGGCGGTCGCGGCGGCCTGCATCTCGCGGGTCATTTGCTCGACCGCGGCCTCGAACGCCTCGCCCTTGGCCTCGAAGGCGGCCTGGGCCGCCGGATCAATGGCCGGCGCGGCGGGCGGCGCCGGGGGCGCGTCCTGCGCGAGGGCGGGCGCGGCGAAGGCCAGGACGGCCGAGGCGGCGAGGATCATTCGGATGGACATGACGGGTTCCTGCTGCGGGAAGGAGCCCCTGCTCCCGCCCCGGAGAATGACGGATAATCCGGAGCGGGGCGAGGCGAATTCCCTCGGGCTCAACCCCGATCGCGCGCGTCCCGTTTGCCCAGGACCCGCAGCCGCAGGGCGTTCAGCTTGATGAAGCCGGCGGCGTCCTTCTGGTCGTAGGCCACGGCCCCGTCCTCGAAGGTCACCAGTTCCTGGTCGTACAGGCTCTCGGCGCTCTCGCGACCGATGACGGTGACATTGCCCTTGTAGAGCTTGACCCGGACCGTCCCCGAGACCTTGGTCTGGGAGTGATCAATGGCCGCCTGCAGCATCTCGCGCTCGGGCGAGAACCAGAAGCCGTTGTAGACCAGATGGGCGTATTTGACCGCCAGCTCGTCCTTCAGATGCATGGCCCCGCCGTCGAGGGTGATGGACTCTATGCCGCGGTGGGCGGCCAGCAGGATGGTCCCGCCCGGGGTCTCGTAGACGCCGCGCGACTTCATGCCGACGAAGCGGTTCTCGACCAGGTCCAGCCGGCCGACGCCATTGTCGTGGCCGTACTGGTTCAGGGCGGTCAGCAGGGTCGCCGGCGACATGGCCTCGCCGTTGATCGAGACGGGATCGCCCTTCTCGAAGCCGATGGTGATGACCGTGGCGACGTCGGGCGCGTCCTCCGGCGACAGGGTGCGCTGGTGCACGAACTCGGGAGCCTCGACCGACGGGTCCTCCAGCACCTTGCCCTCGGAGGAGGAGTGCAGAAGGTTGGCGTCGACGCTGAACGGCGCCTCGCCGCGCTTGTCCTTGGCGATCGGGATCTGGTGCTTCTCGGCGAAGTCCAGGAGGTGTTCGCGCGACTTGAAGTCCCATTCGCGCCAGGGGGCGATGACGCGGATGTCGGGCTCGAGGGCGTAGTAGCCCAGCTCGAACCGGACCTGGTCGTTGCCCTTGCCGGTGGCCCCGTGACAGACGGCGTCGGCGCCGACCATGCGGGCGATCTCGATCTGGCGTTTGGCGATCAGCGGGCGGGCGATCGAGGTGCCGAGCAGATACTGGCCCTCGTACAGGGCGTTGGCCCGGAACATGGGGAAGACGTAGTCGCGAACGAACTCCTCGCGCAGGTCGTCGATGAAGATGTTCTCTTCCTTGATGCCCAGCTTCAGCGCCTTCTCGCGCGCCGGCGCCAGCTCCTCGCCCTGGCCCAGGTCGGCGGTGAAGGTCACGACCTCCGCGCCGTACTCCGTCTGAAGCCACTTCAGGATGATGGAGGTGTCGAGGCCGCCGGAATAGGCGAGAACGACCTTCTTGGGCGCGGACTGGGTCATGCGGGATCCTTCGTAGAACGCGGGGAGGCGTTCGGCGGCGTTGCGCGCGCTTAAAGGACCAGACGCCCCGCGATGCAAGGGCGGGAATGCGGCAGGGTCAGGAGACGCCCAGGCGCCAGTAGATCGCCGGTACGAGGAGTACGAGAAAGATCGTCTGTTCGGCCATGCCCAGGAACATGCCTGAATGGCTTCCGTTGCTGGACCACTGGTTCCGGAGCGCCCGGGACGAGCCGCGCAGAAGGCCCCAACCCAGAGCGACGATCAGACCGTTCAGGGCCCAGGTCGCGACCAGGGATTGTCTCCAATCTCCGGCCCAGCGCTCGCCCGCGATGACGAGGCCGACCAGGATTGCGAGCAGAACGAGGGCGGCGACCAGCACGCGTTTCACGAGGGTCCGGGCGCGGGACAGGTCTTCCTCTACGCCGCCGATGCGGACCCGCCGCAGGTCCCGGAAATCGCGACCCAGCCAGACCGTTGCGAGGGCGCCGAGGATCAGGAGGAGCAGAAGGGTCAGGACGGGCATGCGCGGGAAGGGTGCAACGCTCGTGGGCGCTTCACAACAGGTTGTTGCTCATCGGGGGGTCAGCCCCAGGGGCCGGAAGCGCGCGACGGGGTGGACGGCACGCTGGTCGTCGTCGCAGCCCGGGCCGGAGCCTCGACGATGGCCGGGCGGCGCGACGTGAGCCCCATCGTCGTCCCCAGCGCCATCAGCGCCTTCACCCGGTTTCCGGTGGCCGGATGGGTCGAGAACAGGTTGTCGGCGCCGCGCCCCGCCAGCGGGTTGATGATGAACAGCTGCCCCGAGGCCGGATTGCGCTCGGCCGTCGGATTGACGATGCGGCGGGCCGAGGCGTCGATCTTCTCGAGCGCCGAGGCGAGGGCCTGCGGGTCGCCGGCGATCTCCGCGCCGACGCGGTCGGCCTCGTATTCGCGCGAGCGGCTGATGGCCATCTGCACCAGGCCGGCGGCCATGGGAGCAAGGATCATCAGGGCCAGGGTTCCGATGAAGCCGCCGGGCCGCTCGCGGTCGTCGCCGGCGCCGAAGAACATCGCGAAATTGGCCAGGGCGGCGATGGCCCCGGCGACGGTGGCGGTGACCGTCATGGTCAGGGTGTCGCGGTTCTTCACATGGGCCAGCTCGTGCGCCATCACGCCGCGGATCTCGTCGCGGGTCAGCATGTCCAGCAGGCCGGTGGTGGCGCAGACGGCGGCGTTGGCCGGGTTGCGGCCGGTGGCGAAGGCGTTGGGCTGGTCATTGGGGATGATGGCGATGGCGGGCCGGGGCAGGCCGGCGTCCCGGGCCATCTGGACCACGTCGGCGACATAGGCGCGGACGACGGCGTTGGGGTGCTGTTCGTCGACCGGCTGGGCCCGGTACATCTTCAACACGATCCTGTCGGCGTTCCAGTAGCTGAACAGGTTCATGCCGCCGGCCACGACCAGGGCGATGACCATGCCCGTCGCGCCGCCGATCATGTAGCCGATGCCGACGAACAGGGCGGTCAGGGCCGCCAGCAGGGTGAAGGTCTTCAGGTGGTTCATGGTCGCTTTTACTGGATCACGGCTGGCCGCCTTGCCGACGAACCTCTAACTTGTGGAGTTCAACGCCCAGGCTCAAGGCGAGGCCGCTGTGACCGATCATCCCACCCCCGAGACCGCGCCCGCCCTCAACAGCGACGTGCCGCACGCCACGCCGGACCGGCCGTTGAGCGAGATCGCGCGCCGGGCCCTGCTGGAAGCCGCCGCGCGCCGCGCCGCCGCGACCGAAGCCGAGCCGCCGGTCGAGCATGGCGGCCCGCGCGGGCCCGAGCCGACCCGGTACGGCGACTGGGAGAAGAAGGGCCTGGCGGTCGATTTCTGACCCGGCTCCGGGCCGGGAGAACAAAGGCGGGCGAACGGCGTTAACCATTCCGTTCCAGGAGACGCCGCCGATGTTTCGCCCGCTCGCCGCCGCCGCGGCTCTCGCCACGCTCATGCTCGCAGGGGCCGCCTCGGCCCAGACATATGGACAGCCGATCTACCTCAACGCCTATGGACGGCCGCTGGGCGGAACGCCGCTGTCGGAGGTCGAGACGCGGTCCTATGTCGAGACGGGCCGCTGGGCCGACGGCTACTCCGACCGGCCCCGGGTCTACGTCCCCGCGCCCGGATACGGACGGCCGTATGTCAGCTATGGATCGGACCATCGCCGTCACGGCGACCGCGCCTACGGATATGAGGGCGGTTACCGGTACGGATATGGCGACCGCTACCGCTACGACAGCCGCCGGTACGATCCGCCGCCGCGCCCCGGTTATCGTGACGCGTGGGGCTATGACGACGACCGTCCGCCGTCGTCCTGGCGTGGGCGAAGCGACCGCGGCGGCCGCTACAGGCAAGATCGCGGCTGCGGCTGTGCGGACGTCTATTTCTATGACCGCTGACCGGGGCGAAACGCACGAACAGGGTTAAATTGACGGGCCTCAGGGGAATGTCCGGCCCTCGCTTTCACCCCTGCGGTGTAATCTGAACCCTTTTATTTCCAGAGACTTAGGGTGGCTCCAACACCGGAGCCTGTCCCATGCGTATGCTTACCGTCGCGGCCGGAGCCGCCTTCCTGATCCTCGCCGCCGGCCCCGCGCTCGCGGGCGGGCCCACGGGCGGCGGCCATCCGGGCGGGGGACGTCCGGGCTGCGGAGGCTGCCACTCCGGCGGCTCCCGGAACATCAACGTCAACGTCAATGCGAACGCCAGCGCCAGCGCCTCCGCGAGCGCCTCGGCCCGCTCCTACCTGAACGCCCGGGCCTACAGCGTCAGCGGCGCGCGCGGCGCGGTCGGCGGCGGCTCGGTCTATGTCGGCGGCGGCTATGGCGGGGATGTCGGGGGCGGCTACTACGGCGGGCCGGTCTACCATGAGGCCGTCTACGAGGGCCGCGCCTGCGCCCCGGCGCCGTTCGGCTATGTGCTGGGCGGGTTCGGGCGGGACGAGCGCTACGCCCCCGTCTGCGGGACCCGGTACTATGAGGACGCCGACCGGGGCGGCCGCTACGGCTACAGCGAACGGCGGGACAGCTACGAAGCGAGCCGGTACGAGGAAAGCCGGTACGAATCCCGCGAGGAATACAGCGAGTACGAAGCCGGCGCCGTGTACCGCGACGCCGACTACGGGCGCCGGGAAGAGCGGTACGAAGACCGCGGCGGCTACGACCACGCCTCCAGCGCCCGCGAATACGACCGCGGCTATATGGACGGGCGGCGCGACTGCGACTGCCGCCCCGACGGACGCGACGGCGAACCGTATGTCCGCGCGCCGGAGCCGGCGCCCTACGGATACGAACCGGAGCCGCCGCCTGTCCGGATTTACGAGGCGCCGCCTGCGTATGAAGCCCCGATGACGCCGAACCAGTACTACGGCATCGACGGCGCCGTCCCTCCGCCTCCGCCCCCGCCCCGGCAGCGCTACAGCCAGGAACCGGGCGAGCGCGGCTAGACCGCCCTCATTTCGGCGACGATGTCCGCGGCGGCCTGGACCGGATCGGCGGCGCCGACCACGGGGCGGGCCACGACCAGGTGGGTCGATCCCGAGCGCAGGGCGTCGGCGGGCGTCGCCACGCGCTGCTGGTCGCCCTTGTCGGCGCCGGCGGGGCGCACGCCCGGGGTGACGATCAGGAAGTCGGGACGACCGGCGGCGACGGCGATCTCGCGCACCCGGGCGGCCTCCAGCGGGCTGGAGACGACGCCGTCGACGCCGCAGTCCAGCGCCTGACGCACCCTGCGCTCGACGAGGTCCGCGGCCGGGAAGCCGTAGCCGAGCTCGGCCAGGTCGGCGTCCGACAGACTGGTCAGGACCGTGACGGCGAGCAGTTTCGTGTGCGAGCCCGAGGCGTCGCGGCCCCTGACCGCGCCGCGCATCACCTGGGGCTCGGCGTGGACGGTCAGCAGGTCGCAGCCGCCCTCGGCCACGGACCGCGCCGCGCCCTCCACCTGGGCGCCGATGTCGTGGAGCTTCCAGTCCTGGAAGACGGACTTGCCCGCCGACCGCAGCTCATGGGCGAAGGCGACGCCGCCGGGGCGGGCCAGAAGCGTCAGCCCGACCTTGTAGAAGCTGACGCTGTCGCCCAGCCGCTCGGCCATGGCGCGGGCCGCGTCGACGGACGGCAGGTCCAGTCCGACGATCAGGCGGGGGTCGTTCTTCGCAGCCGTCATGACGTCTCCGTTCCGACGCAGGGGGTGGACGCGCGCGACGGCGTCGGCCCTTATGCGTTCGATTCAATTGGGGGCGAGGTCAGCACATGGACGCGGTCGATCTGGGGGTCAACCTGTTCGTGGCCCTGTTCGCCCTGGTGGATCCCATCGGCAACATCCCGATCTTCGCTGCGGCGACGGCCGGCGCCAGCGTGCGCCAGCGGCTGTCGGTGTCGTTCCTGATCTGCCTGTTCGCCGCGGCCTTCCTGGCCTTCTTCTTCTTCACCGGCCTCGGCCTGCTGCAGTTCTTCGGCATCTCGCTGGCCGCCTTCCGGATCGCGGGCGGCATCCTGCTGCTGCTGCTGGGCCTCGACATGACGCGCGGGGACTTCCTCAAATCCTTCGCCGACAACGATGCGGACAGCAATCCGGCGGACGTGCGCGGCTACGCCCGGCGGCGCTTCCAGCGGCTGGTGGTGCCCTTCGCCATGCCCCTGATGATCGGGCCGGGCGCCATCTCGACCATCATCATCCAGGCCGGCGAGGCGTCCAAGATCGGCTATCAGGGCCAGGTCGCGGGCATGGCCGCGATCGTCGCGGCCTGCGTCGCCACCTTCCTGTGCTTCGCCCTGACCGGACCGATCAGCCGCATCCTCGGCGACATCGGCATGTCGATCATCGTGCGCGTGCTGGGCCTGATCCTGTGCGCCCTGGCGATCCAGTTCATCCTGCTGGGCCTGTCGGAAGCCATTCCGGGCATGATTTCGGGGGCGGTGACGACGCCGTATCCCGAGGGCGGCCACTAGATTGGGGCCGCTCTTTGCATTTGGTGCTCTGGCGATCGTCATGACGGCATCGGCCGCAATCACGTTTCTCGTCGCAAAGCTGTTTCTGCGCTTTTGGGGCGCCGTCTGGCTCGCGTTCGCCACCGCTTTGACCGGCTGGATTACGTTCATTGCGATGCTGTTCGTCCAGGCGCCCTTCTATCCCGGCACGCTGACCGGCAATCAGCCAACGACCTACCTGGGAACCGCAGCCGTCCTCGGCTTGCTCGTTGCAATCGCAGCGGGCTGGATCGCGGTGCGGGTAAGTCAGCGTCGATGAGCTCTCTGCCGGGCGCTAAATCCGCTTCAGCCGTTTTGCGTGCCCGCCGACCATGTTCAGCGCCACCCTGTCCGGCAGGTGTTTGGCGAGACCGGCCAGCAGATTGTTCATCGCCCCCGGCGTGACCTTCGGCCGGTTGGCCTCGCAGGCGGCCCAGCCGACGCGGGCGACGTGGTCGGCGGTCTGCCACATCCAGGCGGGATAGGCCGACGCGACCTCATCCCGCGTGCCGTTCACATCGTGGAATTCGGTCAGGGTGTAGCCCGGGCACAGGGCGGTGACATGGACGCCGGTCCCGTGCAGCTCGAGGTGCAGGCCCTGCGAGGCCTTGATCAGGAAGCTCTTGATCGGCCCGTACAGGGTGTCGCCGCCGGTCGCGGGCATCTGGCCGGCCAGCGACGCGACGTTGAGGATGCGGCCGTAGCCGCGCTCGACCATGGCGGGGGCGAACAGCCGGGCCAGCTCGACGGGGGCGGCCAGCATGACGCGGATCATGGCGGAGTGGGCGGCCGGATCGGTGTTGAGAAAGCCCGCCGTGCGGCTGAAGCCGGCGTTGTTGAC
>NZ_JAKFEB010000029.1:0-10396 GCF_036677305.1 Brevundimonas sp.
ACGGCGTGATAGCCGATCATGGTCCAGGTTTCCTGACCGTGGAACGACCAGACCGGCAGGATGCCGTAGGGGCTGACCTGCTGGGCGGCGATCAGCGAGTTGACGATGTCGGTGTTGCGCGCCGGCGGGGCGACGAGCGTCAGGAGCGGGTGCTCGGCGCGGAAGGTGTCCCACAGCGAAAACGTCGAATGGACGGTGAAGTCGGACTGGTGGATCTGCTGGTCCGGCCCGCGCCAGCGGCCGTCGGCGTCGCCGTGGACCGAGGGCGCGATCAGGGCGTGGTACAGGGCGGTATAGAGGGTGGTCCGCATCTCGGGCGCGGCCTCGATCTGGACCACGTCCAGCGCCTCTTCCCACCGGGCCCGGGTGGCGGCGCGGACGCCGTCGAAGTCGAAATCGCCGCCCTCTGATTCCAGATTGGCGATGGCCCCGGCTTCATCGACCGAGGAGACGGCGACCTTGACCAGCAGCGGCCCCGCGATCTCGCCGAAATCGAAGGCGGCCTCGAGCTGGCGGCCCTGGACCTGGTCGCGGTCGGCGGGGGTGCGGCCGGGCTGGCGGAAGCCGTTGTAGGGGATGGCCTCGTCCCGGTCCTTCAGCTCATGGCCGACCATGGGGCGCGAGAAACGCATGGCGAAATAGATCTGGCGGGCAGGGGCCCAGCCGCGCGTCTCACGGAAGCCGGTGACCGTGCCGTCGGGATGCAGCCGGATGCGCGACCACAGCACCTTGCCCGGGTAGTCGTAGATGGAGTTGCGGAAATCGAGCAGCACCCGCGCCGGCGCGCCGCGGGGGAAGCTGTAGCGATGCAGGCCGACGCGGACGCCCGCCGTCAGTTCGGCGCGCACGGCCGAGTCGGTCAGGCTGACGGCGTAATAGCCGGGCTCGGCGGTCTCGGACGCCTTGCTGTAGCGCGAGCGGTAGCCCGAACCGGGCTGGTCGGCCGCGCCGGGATCCCATTTGATCTCGCCCGAGATGGGCGTGATCAGCACATCGCCGAGATCGGAATGGCCGGTGCCCGAGAAATGGGTGTGGGAGAAGCCCATGATCGTCGGGTCGTCGAAGCGGTAGCCCGAGGCCCAGTCATAGGACTGGCGGAACGGCCGGTAGTCGGTGTCGGGGCTCAGTTGCACCATGCCGAACGGAGCGACGGCGCCGGGGAAGGTGTGACCCTTGCCGGCGGTGCCGATGAAGGGATCGACGGCCTCGAACGGCGTGGGAAGGGCCGGCGGCGGTTCCTGCGCGGTCGCGCACCCCGCCAGCGCCAGAGTCAGAACCGCCGCCAATACCGTGCCCTGGCCGATCCGCATGCCAAACCCCCTCCGCGAAGAAGCCGTGAGCCTAGGCAGGATGGAGGGGCGAGGGAAGGCGGGTCGCGTCAGGCCGCTTCGGCCTGTTCCGCCGGGGCGGCTTCCAGAATCTGGCGGACGATGTCGGCGCAGCCCAGCATCGGCAGCGGCTGGCCGAACCGGGCGCGCCATTGCCGGTCAAGCTCCATGTCTTCGCTGCTCATTTCCGGGGTCGTCATAGATTGAGAAAGTTCCACAAAATGAATATGTTGCGAGATGGTCGCCCAGGTTGGCGCTATTCGCGCCGATCATCCCCGCGGCGGTCCTCGCCCCGCATCCCGCCATTCGCCATCATCAACTCAAGCCGGATTTCCACCAGCCTGAGTTCAATCGAACCGAGCGCGAGCAGGAGGGCCGAGGTCATCAGCGCCGCCCCTTCGAAACCGATGACGGCGATGGCGACGGACAGGTCCAGCATTTGCGCCCCCAGCAGCGTCAGGACAAGGGCGGCGACGCTGAAGACCACGCCGAAGGCGCCGACAGCCTTGAGGAGCGACTGCCGGGGCGCCTTCTCGTTGATGCGGCTGCCGGGTTTCCGCCGATCACGGCCGCGGCGCTCGCCCGGGGCCTCGCGCCGTTCGGACGGAAGCTTGCCGTCGATCCGGTCGGCGATGCTTTCTGCTTCAACAGACATGAGCTACCTCGTTACTCGATAAGCCGGGAACCGCCCGTGTGGGGGCCGACCCCTTCCGGCACCGGAACATTGGTGGCGTTGTAGTTGGCGTTGATGAACAGCGAGGGAGAGCCGTTCATCTGCAGCATCCTGGCCACGATGACGGTCCAGGCGCTGTCGCGCGCGACATCGGCCTTGCCCTCGACGAGCAGCCGCGCGGCCGGGACATAGATGACGCCGAGCAGGCTTTCGACATTGTCGCTGGAGATGATGAAGTCCTGCGGATTGTCGCGTGTCGCGGCCATGACGATGCCGGCGTAGGGACCTGTGGTTCGGCCGGACAGGCGCACAAGGGCGCTGTCGATGAAATCAAATTTGGAGGCCTTGTCGAAGAACAGCACGACGTCGTCGCCCTCGAGACGCGCGGTGTCCTTGATCACCAGCTTGCCGCCGAGGAACCAGTGCTCGCCCGGCTCCAGGATCAGGGTGCCGGTTCCCGACATCTCGAGGCCTCCGCAATGGACGCCGGGCCGAAGCCGGGTGATGCCGACGGCGAGCTTGAGCGGTTCCAGCAGCGCGCCGATGGGGCAGTCGAGACCCCTGTTTCGCGTGAGGTCCAGGTTGGCGAACGGATCGTCGATGCGCGCCGCCCCGGTGCCGGGCGATGGACTGATCGCGCCGGTCGCCGAGGTCACGGCCTGGACGGCGGCGGCGGTGATCGACCCGCCCGCAACCAGGATGTCCCGATTGGAGTGAACCATGCAGGCCGGCGCGGTCAGGCGACCGGTGTCATTGACGTTCAGAACCTTCGTCTGGGACCCTCCGGTGACCAGGACGCACAGGGGAACCAGACCCAGCGAGGTCGCCGTGGCGTCGCCCGAGAAATTCCACCCGCCCGGCGGCAGCATGTTCGCGAAGAAGGAGGGGCGATGCCCCCTGAGCACGACGTGGATCGCCCGTTGACCGCCCTGGTTGACGATCTCGTAGGTGCCCTCGAAGTCCGGCGCTTCGGCCCATTCACTCATCGCGCCCGTGACGAAGGCGGCCGCCCGTTCCTTGGCCGCGGCGCCGTCGGTGGCGAGAGCGAGCGCCGGCGCGCCGGCCAGGGCGCCGGCGTCGGCGATGCTCTGCAGCCGGGTCTGGGCGGTGTGGACGGCGAAAAGGTCGACGGCGCCGACCCCCAGCAGGATGACCGTCGGCCCGATCAGGGCGAATCCGAGGGCGATGTTGCCGCGGGTGTCCGACCGCAAACGCCGCAGGCGCGCGCCGAGCCTCCGCAGGATGCGACCGACCACCGTCACGCGGCCCGCTCCGCGCCGACGCCGTCCGGGGCGGCTTTCCGTTCGGCGCGCGAAGCGCGAAGCACATAGAGCATCTGGTAGGAGAGCAGCCGCCAGTTCAGCGGCTTGGTCACGAACGATGTGGCTCCCAGCCGGAACGCCCGATCGATGGCCTCGACGTCCTCGCGGCCTGTCTGGACGATCACGGGGAGGTCCCGGGTGCGCGGGTTGGCCCGGAGGGCGGCGAGCGTGTCGAACCCGTCGAGAACCGGCATCTCGAGATCAAGCAGGACGATGTCGAAACCTTCGATCAGCCGCTCAAGTGCTTCCGCGCCGTTCGCGGCGACATCGACACTGGCTGCGGGGGACGCCAGATTCACCTGTGCGAACTCGCGCAGGATCGGATCGTCGTCCACGAACAGGATGCGCGCGCTCTCATCGAGCACATAGAAAAACTCAGCCACTGTGTACCTCCGGGGCCCGTCGGCCCCGTCGTTTTTAGTCCCGACACGGTGAACTTAAGGGACGAGTCATTAAGCGTCTGTATCTTGCTGATATCGCAACCCGGGCGCTCCAACTTGCTTAGTCCGAAACTGTACACAAGCGGATCGATACGCCGAAAACTGATCGGACTCGTGTTGTCGTCGTTGCTGACGACTTGCGTCGTCACCGCGACGCTGGCGGTGTGGATCGACGCCAGGGACCAGTCCGCCCTTGAGACCCAACGGCTGACGCAGACCGCCCGGGTCATCGCTTCGCTGGCCGCGGATCCCGTCCGGTCGGGCGACTCGGCCGGCACGTTCGCGGCGATCCGCTCGATCAGTCAGATGCCCGATATCACCTATGCCCGCATCACCGGCCCAGGCGGCCGGCTGGTCGCCGAGACGGGGGGCGGCGTCCGCCTGACCTCGGACGCCACGGTCGGTCAGGGAAGCGGATCGTCGTTCTGGTCAGTGCTGCGCAGCGGCACGCTGCAGACGACCGTGCCGGTCGTCAGCCAGGGTTCGCAGGTGGGGGAGATCACCCTTCTCAGCCAGACCCCCGGGCTGAAGTCGCGCATCCTCGCGGCGGTCCTGACCGGTCTCGCGGGCGCCGGGGTCGCGCTGCTGGCCGGACTTCTGATCGCGATGCGGATGGCGCGCCGGATCAGCACGCCCATCGTCCAGCTGGCCGCCTTCACCAACGAGGTCCGGCAATCGGGCGACTTCACCCGCGCCCCGGAGATCACGGCCGACGGCGAGGTCGGCGAACTCGCGTCGGGGATCCGGTCCATGATGGCGGACATCAGGGTCCGGGACGACCGTATCGCGGCCCATGTCGCGGGCCTGGAACAGGAGGTTTCGGCGCGCACCGCCGAGTTGCGGGTGGCCAAGGAGGTCGCCGAGGCGGCGACGGCGGCCAAGTCCGACTTCCTCGCGGTCATGAGCCACGAAATCCGGACGCCGATGAACGGCATCCTCGCCCTGAGCGAACTTCTCTCGGGCTCGGAGCTCGCGCCCCGTCAGCGCAGGTATGCGGACGTCATCGCCAAATCGGGCAAGTCGCTGTTGTCGATCATCAACGACATCCTGGATTTCTCGAAGGTGGAGGCCGGCAAGCTGGACCTCGAGCATGTCGAGTTCGATCTGACCGAGGCGGCCGAGGACGTGGCCGGGCTGTTCACGGAGCGCGCGCGCGAGAAGGGGCTGGATCTGGCCGTCTATGTCGATCCCGCCCTGCCGCGCGTTTGCGGGGATCCGACCAGGCTCCGGCAAATCATCGGCAACCTGACCAACAATGCGATCAAATTCACGGACGCCGGCGGCGTTCTGATCAGCATCGAGGCCGACGCAGACAGGCCGGAAGGCTATATTCTGGCCGTCAATGACACCGGTCCCGGCATACCGGAGGACAAGCTGCCCGGTCTGTTCCAGGCCTTTTCGCAGGCGGACCAGAGCACCACGCGCAAACATGGCGGCACGGGCCTCGGCCTGACGATCTGCGACCGGCTGGTCCAGGCCATGGGGGGCGAGTGGCGGCTTGAGAGCAAGCCTGGCGCGGGCTCGACCTTCGCCTTCGCCGTCACCCTGCCGAGCGCCGTAGACAGCGTCGTCGTCGCGCCGCCATCCCGGCGTCTGACCGCCACGGTCGACGGGGTCGGCGTCATGTCCAGCCGCGCGTTGCGTGGTTATCTCGCGGCCTTCGGCGTCGACGTCGTCGCGGACGGGGCTGCGGCGGATGCGGCCTTCCGCGCGCCGGGCGGCGCCGTCGCGGGGGTTCCCACGGTTCTGATCGCCTCCGGCGAGGCCGAGGTTCCTTCGGGGGCGTGCGTTCTTCAGACGCCGCTGCGTCGGACCGAGCTGGAGGCGATCGCCCGGCAGCTTCATTCGGGTGAACCGCTCGTCGTGCCGGAAAGCCGCACGGGGGCGTTCATGTCGGTCCAGTTCCCGGGCGCGCGGGTGCTGGTGGTCGACGATTCGGAGGTCAACCGCGAGGTCGCCGGCGAGGCGCTGGCGCGGCTGGGCGCATCCGTGACCCTGGCGGAAGACGGTCTCCAGGCCGTGGAGCGCTTGCGGACCGATCGCTACGACCTGGTCCTGATGGACGGCTCGATGCCCAATCTCGACGGGTTCGAGGCGACCGAGATCATCCGGGCCGAAGAAGCCGCCCAGGACCGCCCCAGGGCGACCATCCTGGCGCTGACGGCCCATGTGGTCGGGACCGCCGCCGGAGCCTGGCAGGCCGCCGGCATGGACGGGGTGATCTACAAGCCCTTCACCATGAGCGATCTCGCGGAGGCCCTCGGTCTCCACTGCGCCGGCCTGGCGACGCGCGAACAGGCCGCGCCTGCCGAAGACGCGGCGCCGGCGACGGACGTCGACACGGATCTGTTCGATCCGGTGGTCCAGGCCGAACTGGACGTCATGGCCCGCAACGGCCGGCCGGATTTCGTCGCCAAGATCGAAGGGCTCTATGCGGCCAATGCGCCCTTGCGTCTGGCCGACCTCCGCAAGGCCATGACGGCCGGGAGCGACGACGAGGCCGCGCGGGCCGCGCACGCCCTGAAATCCATGAGCCTGAGTCTGGGGGCCTCGGCGGTGGCGAAGGCGTCGGCCCTGGTCGAGAGTGCGGCGCGCGCCGGGCATGGCGCGTCGATCGAGGTCGACCGCCTCGCCGATCTGCTGGATCGGACGCTGTCCGCCCTTGAGGATCGCGCCGGCGAGTCCGGGGCAATTTCTCCGAAGGCCCGCACCGTGGCCCAGGATCTGGACGAAGCCCTCGAGCGCGGGGACCTCCGGCTCGTCTACCAGCCCATGATGGACCGGAACGGCGTCTTCGCCGGCAAGGTCGAGGCCCTGGTCCGGTGGACCTGCCCCGAGCGGGGCGAGCGCCGGCCGGACGAATTCGTGCCGGCGCTTGAAGCCGCGGGGGCGATCGTCCGCCTGACCGACTTCGTCCTTGAACGGGCCATGCAGCAGGGCGTCGAGCGGCAGGACCTGCGGATTTCGATCAACGCCTCGGCGGACGAGTTCCAGAGCGAGGATTTCGCCGATCGCGTCGCCGGCGCGGCGGCCCGCACGGGCTATCCGGTCGAGCGGGTCGAGATCGAGGTGACCGAGACCGCGATCCTCGACATCGAACGCGCCCGCCCCACGCTGGAACGGCTGGAGGCGATGGGGGTGGGGGTGGCGCTGGATGACTTCGGCTCGGGCTACACCAGCCTGGAGTCCCTGAGGCGCCTTCGGTTCGCAACGCTGAAGATCGACCGCAGCTTCGTCACCCGCTGCTGCGACGACACGGCCTCGGCCGCCATCATCCACGCCGTGATCGGCGTGGGCCGCGCCCTCGGCATGAAAATCGTCTGCGAGGGCGTCGAAACCGAAGACCAGTTCCGGTTCCTGAGAACCGCGGGGGTCCATTATATCCAGGGATATTTCTATCACCGCCCGTGCGACTTCGCCGACCTGCCCGTCGACGAACGGGTCGCCGCATGAAATCCCGCCCCGTCGCCAGCGCAATACAGTAACGGAGTCTCCAATGGCCTCTATTCTCGTCGTCGATGACGACCCCACCATTCTCATGATCGCGAGTGAGATCCTGACCGGGGCCGGTCACCAGGTTTCGGAAGCCGGAGACGGCGACGAAGCCCTGAAACTGGTCGCCGAGACCCCGTTCGACCTCGTCATCCTGGACATGCTCATGCCGAACAAGGACGGGCTTGAAACCATCGCCGAACTGCGCGGCCGTCGCCCGCGCATGCGGATTCTCGCCATCTCGTCGGGCGGACGGATGGATGCCGGCCAGTTGTTGCGCATGGCGCTGGTGTTCGGGGCCGACGAAACCATGGTCAAACCCCTGCATAGCGACACCCTCACCGAGGCGGTCTCGCGCCTGCTGTCGATGCCGATATCCGACGCCGCGCCGGGCGCCTGAGGGCCCGCGCCCGTCCCGGGACCCGATGAGGGCCTGCGCCTATTTGCCCGCGAGGCCCGGCGCCGTTGTTCGCACGGCATCCGACCTGCTCCCTATGCTTCCCTCCCGGACGGCGGCGGGACATCGCGACGGCCCTCCGCCTTCGGCCTCTCCGCTTCGCCTGACGGATGGGAGATCCACGGCGAGAACACCTCGCCGATTATATCGTCGACGCGCGCCGACCGAAGGGCGGCGGTCGCCGCTCCGACCGCGAGCGCCGCGAACACGGCGCAGGCCAGTACGCCCAGGGCGATTTCCATCATCTCGGGATGCTCCGCAAAAAGGGGTAAGGTCGCCCGGACCCGCGTCGGGCGAGGCATTGTAAAGCCGGCCCCCGGATCGCTCCGGGGGCCGGGTCCGGCCCGTCGGGGCCTACTTCGCGCCCACCAGGGGAGGGACGGCGCGAGATTTCACCAGCTGCGCCAGGCTGTCCGCCGCCTTGTCCGGCTGCTTCGCCTGTTTCGGCTTCCTCGGCTCACGACTCGAGCGGCTCTTCTTGCCCATCCGGGTATTCCTTGCGGCCAGCATCGATACGGTCGGGGCGCGCCTGCGCCGCCTCGCCGGATCGATGAAATTCAGTTGAATCGCCTGAGGCGCCGGTCGCGCCTCGCGATGGCTCGGGACATCCCTGTTCCGAACTATCGTCGGAACAGGGCTAGACGCTCGGGATGAGGCGGACGGGGCGTCGAGCCGGACTGGTCGGGTGCTGGTCCATATGTTCTATATGGAGTGAATGATGAGAAAAGTCAAGCAAACCAAACGGGCGGCGGAATGACGGGTACGTTGCGGGTAAATATAGCGAAGAATTCAAAGACTGCGTATTCTTGAAACAACTTTCCGCAGGGGGGCGAACGCTATTCCTTCTGCCTCTCGTGCGCGGGGCCGACGCCGAGCGTGGGAGCGCCGTCGCTCGTCGCGCTGTGTTCGAGCCAGGCCAGCGCGGCGCCGGCCACGCCCAGCAGGAGGACCGTCGCCAGGAGCAGCATCCGACCGCCGGCGCGGCGTGAACGGCGCGGGAGTCCGGCGCGGAAATAGACAGGCGGCCGGTCGTGGCCCACCTCGCTGCCGACGATGTTGTGGCGCTCTCTCATCCGCTTCTCCCGCGGCGAGCCCAGCCCGCCATCCTGTCCAGACCCCGGAGCCAGCCGGGCGCCGCCGCCATCAGTTCATCCGCCCGGTCCCTGAGCCGCGGGATCGCGCAGAGCATGGCCAGCCGGATTCCGGGGCCCGCCGGGATCGCCGGATGGTCCCACAGCATCTCATGCAGTTCGGCGTCCTCGCGCAGACTGGCGGCGAGCCGCCAGGGGCCGGTCTCGTCCCCCAGGCGGTGCAGAAGGCGGCCTTCAATGGACTCCACCAGGGCGTCGGTCGCGGACGCCCGGTTCGGTCCGAGCGCGAACACCTGGCGGGCAATCGCGGCGCGCGCGTCGGCGTCGACCTCGCGCCCCAGCAGCGGTCCGTCCTGGTCGCCGCGTTCGACGACCCGTTCGATGGCCAGGCTCAGCAACTGGTCGCGGGCGAGAGGCGACAGGGCGCATTCAGCGGCCTCTGCCAACAGCAGGGCGCTGACGTCCGCGCCGGGCCGGCGGGTCGAGAGGTCGGCCTCGTCCCACCGCGCGGCGGCGAGGGCTTCCGCGCACGCTGCGTCTAGTCGGCCCGCGGCCCGATTATTCGACGGCTGCTTCGCCATTCGCCACCTCCACCAGTCTGAGGCGGTGGGGGCGACCCCTGTCGTCGCGCCATTCGATCTCGGCGTCCGGCGTCAGCCCCAGGAGGCAGGCGCCGACGGGGGTCAGCACCGAGACCCGCTGCTGGTCGATGTCCGCCTCGCTCGGCAGGACCAGCTGGATACGGCTCGGCTGGCCGCCGGCGGCGTCTTCATAGGTCGCCCAGCTGCCCAGGCGGCAGAACGGCCTGGCATTGTATGACTCGCCGACGACCACGGCCCTGCCGAGTTCCAGTTCAAGGAGGTCCACCCCGGCGGTTCGGGCGGGGGCGTGATCGAGCAGGGTCTGGAGCGTTTCCAGGTCCTGGCTCGTGATGAGGATGCGCGGCTTTCGCGGCGCGTTCTGCTTGGCGCTGGCCATGATGGTTTCCAGGTTTCGCGCGGCCCGACGGGAGCGCGGCGCGTTAGAGGTCGCGCCCTCGTTCTGATCAAGGTGCGAACAACGATGTCTGATGAACAGTGTTCCGGCCGTCTTGGACGCGCGCGGGAAATATCCTGCGGGCTCGAGGCCGGAATAGTTAAATGGAACGGATGTGGATCCCCAAACTCTAAGCTTCCGCTTTAGGTGAGTTCGGGGCTAGGCGCCTGCGACGAGACGTCCCGCATGAAGCGTATTCCGCAATTGTACGGCGAATTTCCACATTAGATCTCGAAGATGGGGCCCCCGCTGCGTCGTGTCAACGGCCGCGATGATCCGTCAGGAGCGCTGCGGCGACCGACCGCAGCCGGGCGGATGACGCGCCAGACCTCCGCGCACGGATCTTCATCGATGGCCCCGCGACCTTCGGGTGCCCTGGGGCGAGGCCGCAAAGTCCCGCCGCGGCAAGACCTTCAGCGGTAGGGGATGTGGGGAAGGACGATGGTGGGTGATGTAGGGTTCGAACCTACGACCCGCTGATTAAGAGTCAGCTGCTCTACCAACTGAGCTAATCACCCGGACCATTCGTCGGGCAGAGCCACGCAAGGCTCGTGCCGT
>NZ_JAKFEB010000030.1:0-28896 GCF_036677305.1 Brevundimonas sp.
CTGGGCCTGATCGCCGGCGGCGGCGCCCTGCCCATATCGGTGGCGGCGCGGTGCGAGGCCGAGGGCCGGCCGGTGTTCGTGGTGCGCCTGACCGGCTTCGCCGATCCGCATCTGGCGCGCTACCCCGGCATAGAGGCCGGCATGGCCGAGATCGGCAAGGTGCTGTCGGCGCTGAAGAAGGCGGGCTGTGCGGCGGTGACCTTCGCCGGGACGGTGAACCGGCCGGACTTCCGGAACCTGAAGCCGGATTTCAAGGGCGCGACCCTGCTGCCGGGCATCGTGGCGGCGGCGAGCAAGGGCGACGACGCCCTGCTGCGCAAGATCCTGTCGGTGTTTGAAAACGAGGGCTACGCCATCGAGGGCGCCGACGACATCCTGGGCGGCGAGACTCTGCCGGGCGGCGCCTTGGGGGCCGTGCAGCCTTCCGAGGAGCAGCTTTCCGATCTCAGGAAGGCGCTTCATGTCGCGGAAAAGGCCGGCGAACTTGATATCGGTCAGGGCGCAGTCGTCTGCGACGGTCTGGTGCTGGCGGTGGAGGCGCAGGAGGGGACGGACGCCATGCTGGCGCGGGTCGCGGCCCTGCCGGCGGACCTGCGCGGCTCCGCGAACGACCGCAAGGGCGCGCTGGGCAAGGCGCCCAAGCCGATCCAGGACCTGAGGGTCGATATGCCGGTGATGGGCGTACGCACCGTGGAGATGGCGGCGGCGGCCGGACTGGCCGGCGTGGGCGGCGTGGCCGGAAAACTGATCCTCATCGACCACGCCGCCATCGTCGAGGCGGCCGACCGGCTGGGCGTCTATGTCTGGGGCGACAGGGACCAATGAGCCGGCCGCTGAAAATCATGCTGGTGGCGGCCGAGGCGTCGGGCGACGCCCTGGGCGCCGGCCTGGCCGAGGCGCTGAAGGCGCGGCTGGGGGCTGATGTGGTCTTTGTCGGCGTCGGCGGTCCCCGGATGGCTGAGCAGGGCGTGCAGAGCCCGTTCGACATCGCGGAGCTTTCCATCTTCGGCTGGCTCGAGGGGCTGAAGGCCTATGGCGTGGTCAAGCGCAGGGTGGCCGATACGGTCGCCCTGGCCGTCGCCGAAAAGCCGGACGGCGTGGTCCTGATCGACAGCTGGGGCTTCACCATCCGCGTGGCCAGGGCGCTGAAGGCGGCTCTGCCCGGGGTCCCGCTGATCAAATATGTCGGGCCCCAGGTCTGGGCCTCGCGTCCGGGGCGGGCGAAGACCCTGGCGGCGTCGGTCGACCACCTGCTGGCCCTGTACGCCTTCGACGCGCCGTGGTTCGAGCGGGAGGGGCTGCCGACGACCGTCGTGGGTTCGCAGGCGCTGCACGCCGATTTCGGCGACGCGGACCCGGCCGCCTTCCGCGCGTCGCGGGGGATCGCGCCCGGCGCGCGCCTGCTGCTGGTCCTGCCGGGCAGCCGACCCTCGGAAATCCGGCTGATGACGCCCGTGTTCGAGGCCGCCGTCGCGCGGCTGAAGGCGGTCGACCCCTCGCTGCAGGTTGCGGTCGTCGCGGCGGGCACCGTGGCGGACGACGTCGCCGGACGGGTCGCGGGGTGGCCGTTCCGGGCGCATCTGGTTCCCGAGCGTGAAAAATACGCCGCCATGCGCGCCGCCACCGTGGCCCTGGCCACCAGCGGCACCGTGTCGACCGAACTGGCGCTGGCGGGCGCTCCGATGGTGATCTCGTACCGCTTCCAGCCGCTCAGCTATGCGATCATGAAGCCGTTCTTCACCGGCAAATACGCGACCCTGTTCAACCACGCCGCCGACGCCGAGATCGCCCGCGAGCTGATCCAGAACGACGCCACGCCCGAGAATCTGGCAGCTGAGGTCGGGCGGTTGCTGGCCGATCCCGAGGCGCGGCGCGCGCAGGCGGACCGGCAGACGGCGGCGCTGGACCTGATGGGGCGGGAGGGGCGCAACCCCTCCGAGATCGCCGCCGACGCGGTGCTGCGCGTGATCGCCGGCAAGGCCGCCTAGACGGGCGGTCGGCGCTTCGCCAGCCGGATCGCGCTGGCCACGCAGGCGCCGAAGAGCGCGCCCTCCAGGCCGGCGGTGATGATCTGGCTGGTCAGGCCGAAACTGCTCTCGCCGAACAGGGCCCCCATCCGGTCGACGCCCAGTCTGGACTGGGGAAAGGCGTGAGCCAGCTGATGCAGGCTGCCGCCCATGAGCCGGCCGCCCAGCAGGGGAATCGCCGCGCCGGCCGCGCCGCCCGCCAGGCCGGCGGCGGCGATGCTGTGGGCGGGCGAGGAGGGGCCTCCGACGCGCGGTCCGAGCCAGGCCCCGAAGCCGATCGCGCCGCCCAGCAGGGCGCCTTCGGCGGCGCCGGTGATCTCGCCGGGGCTCTGGCCGAGCAACAGGCTGAAGGCGTCGATTCCGATCAGGTTGACGACGGCGCCGATGATCATGCCTCCCAGGGCGCCGCCGACCGTGTTCCACAGCCAGGCGCGGCCGGGGGCGAAGCCGGCCGAAGCGATCCCGAAGCCGACGCCCCCTCCGCCCACGAGACCGACGATGGCGGTCAGGCAGGTCAGGACAAGGATGATCGATATGGCGCCCATGCCGGACTGCTGCGGCTGGGCGGCCGCGATGACGCCGTAGAAGAGACCGCCCAGAACACCGGCCACGCCGCCGCCGATCATCCCAGCCGCGCCCACCCGTGCAAACAGCGACCGGGGTCCGCGCGGCGAGGCGTCCTGGCCCTGAAGCGCGACAGGCCCCGCACGCGCCGAAGCTGGTTCAGCGCGCGTCACAGGGGCGATGAAGCGATAGCCGTGTTTGGGAACCGTCTCGATGAATCGCGGCCGGCCGGCGTCGTCGCCCAGTTGCCGTCGGATGGTGCGGATGCACTGGGTCAGAGCCTCGTCGGTGACCGGGACGCCGCGCCAGACCTCGTCGAGGAAACGGTCCTTCGAGACCAGCCTGCCGTCCTCGCTGACCAGAAGGACCAGGGCGTCGAGATAGCGGGCGTTCAGCTCGACCGGGGTGTCGTCCCGGGTCAGCCGCCGATCGCCTGCGTCGAGCAGGAATCGTTCAAAGCGAAAGCGGCCGTGCGGCATGGGTTCAGCAGGACTTTCCGATATTGCCCATGCTCCTCGCGGAGCTGCTCAAGCGGAAGGAAGCGTCACCCATCGACGCCGACAAGGCAATGGCCTGACGGCCAACGAAAAACGCCGGGGCGCGGGCCCCGGCGTTTCATTGTCGCAGGCCTGATCAGCCGCGTTTGGCGATCGGCACGTAGTCGCGCTCGGTCGGGCCCGTATAGAGCTGGCGCGGGCGGCCGATCTTCTGGCCGGGGTCGGCCATCATTTCCTGCCACTGGGCGATCCAGCCGACAGTGCGAGCCAGCGAGAACAGCACGGTGAACATCGAGGTCGGGAAGCCCATGGCCGACAGGGTGATGCCCGAATAGAAGTCGACGTTCGGGAACAGTTTCCGCTCGATGAAATATTCGTCGTTGAGGGCGATGCGCTCCAGCTCCTTGGCGACCTGGAACAGCGGGTCGTTGGGATCGCCGACGGCGGCCAGCACCTCGTCGGCGCTCTCCTTCATCACCTTGGCGCGCGGGTCGTAGTTTTTGTACACGCGGTGGCCGAAGCCCATCAGCTTGTACTTCTTGGCCTTCACGCCCTCGATGAACTCCGGGATCCTGTCCGGGGTGCCGATCTCCTTGAGCATGTTCAGCGCCTCCTCGTTGGCGCCCCCATGGCTGGGGCCCCACAGACAGGCGATGCCGGCGGCGATACAGGCGAACGGATTGGCGCCCGACGAACCGGCCAGACGGACGGTCGAGGTCGAGGCGTTCTGCTCGTGATCGGCGTGGAGGATGAAGATGCGGTCCATGGCCTTGGCCAGCACCGGGTTGACCACATAGTCCTCGGCCGGGACGGCGAAGCACATGCGCAGGAAATTCTCGGCGTAGGTCAGGTCGTTGCGCGGCGAGATGAAGGGCTGGCCGACGTGGTATTTGTAGGCGCGGGCCGCCAGCGTCGGCATCTTGGCGATCAGGCGGATGGCCGAGATGTTGCGCTGGACCGGATCATGGATGTCCAGGCTGTCGTGGTAGAAGGCCGACAGGGCGCCGACGGTGCCGACCATGATCGCCATCGGGTGCGCGTCGCGGCGGAAGCCCTCGAAGAAGCGGTCGAACTGCGAATGCAGCATGGTGTGCATGGTGATGCTGCGCTCGAAGGCTTCGTATTCCGAAGCCGTGGGCAGTTCGCCGTGCAGCAGCAGGTGGCAGACCTCGATGAAGTTGGACTTGGACGCCAGCTGGTCGATCGGATAGCCGCGGTGAAGCAGGGTGCCGACATCGCCGTCGATGAAGGTCAGGGCGCTTTCGCAGGCGGCCGTCGAGGTGAAGCCGGGATCGTAGGTGAAGGCCTCGGTCGCGCCGTAGAGCTTGCGAATGTCGATCACGTCGGGGCCGGTGGAGCCCGACAGGACGGGGAGCTCGACGCTCTTGTCGCGGTAGGAGAGGGTCGCCGTGCCGGCGGGTTTGGCTTGTTCAGTCATTGATGCCCCTGAGGGTTTAGGCGGAAACCGGCGCGGAGAGGCGCTATCCACGGTCTGATGAATTGTCAGATAGTCTGTTGCAGCGCATCATCCAAGCGCCCGAGGCTTTCTTCTCGTCCCAGGGCGGCCAGAGTCTTCGCGATGTCGGGCGAGACGCCGTCGCCGGTCAGGGCGGCGCGTACGGCGGGGCCGATCTTGCCGAAGCCCACGGCCTCTTCCTCGGCGAACACCTTGAGCTCGGTCTCGAGCGCGAAGACGTCCCAGCTGGCGAACAATTTCAGCCTGTCGCGCAGCCGGGCGATGCGTTCGCCCGATTCGCCGGCGAGCATCGGCAGACCCTTTTCATAGATCTTCAGCGGACGCGGACGCAGGACGAAGGCGGTCTGGTCCGCCAGTTCCAGAACCGTCTTCGCGCGGTCCTTCACGAACGGCATGGCTTTCAGCAGTCGGGCCTCGTCGTCCGGACCGAGGGCGTGGCCGCGCGCCAGATGGACGTCCAGCGTCATCTTGGCCAGCCGGTCGTCGTCGGCCAGCCGGATCCAGTGGGCGTTGACGTGGGCCAGCTTGTCGAAGTCCAGGCGGGCGGGCGCCTTGCCGACGCCGGTCAGGTCGAACCACTCCAGCGCCTGGGCGTCGTTGAACAGTTCGTCGTCGCCGTGAGCCCAGCCCAGACGGGCCAGATAGTTGCGCATGGCCTCGGGCAGATAGCCCATCTCGGCGTATTCATGGACCGCCTGCGCGCCGTGCCGCTTCGACAGCTTGGCCCCGTCGGGGCCGTGGATCAGGGGGATGTGGGCGAAGCCGGGCCGCGTCCACTCCAGCGCATCATAGATCAGGCTCTGGCGGGCGGCGTTGTTCAGATGGTCGTCGCCGCGGATGACGTGGGTCACGCCCATGTCGTGGTCGTCGACCACCACGGCCAGATTGTAGGTGGGGGCGCCGTCGGAGCGCAGCAGGACCAGGTCGTCGAGGTCGTCGTTGGCCCAGCTGACCGTTCCCTGCACCTCATCCTCGACCGTCACCTGACCGGGCAGGGGACGGCGGAAGCGGACGACGTGCGGCTGCGTAAGGTCGTCGACCGTGGGCTCGCGGTCGCGCCAGGGCGATTCAAACGTGCGCCGCTCGGCCTTGGCGAGGTCGCGCAGGCGGCCTGTTTCCTCCGCCGAGGTGAAGTCGCGGTAGGCGGCGCCACGCTCCAGCAGTTCGTTGACGACCTCGCGATGGCGGTCGGCGCGGCTGAACTGGAACACCGGTTCCTCGTCGGCGAACAGCTCCAGCCAGCTCAGGCCGTCGAAGATCGCCTTGACGGCCTCGTCGGTCGAGCGTTCGCGGTCGGTGTCCTCGACGCGGATCAGGAACTTCCCGTTGCGTCCCTTGGCATACAAATAGTTGAAAAGCGCCGTTCGAGCGCCTCCTATGTGGAGGGAGCCGGTCGGCGAGGGGGCGAAGCGCGTGACAACGGCGGGGTTCGGATCGGACGGGGAGGTCATGGCGGGCGTTATAGCGCCGACGCCGGTAAAGCCCAGACTCGCCGACAGCGTCCGCGCCTTCCTGCGTGATCAGGTCGCGGCCCAAACCCTGCGCTGGCGGATGTGGGCGCCGGTGGCGTTCGGCGGAGGGTGCGCGGTCTATTTCGCGCTGAAGGCCGAGCCGCCCCTCTGGCCGCTGCTCGCCGCAGCCGTGGCCGGCGCGGGTCTGTGGCTGGGCGCGCGGCGTCTGGCGCCGGGGCGGGCATGGACCCTGCCGCTGCTGATGCTGGCGTGCTTCGCCCTCGGCGTCGCGGTCGCGAAGCTGCGGACAGACGCGGTGACAGCGCCGATCGCCCCGGCCATGGCCGGGCCGACCGTGGTCGAGGGCTGGGTGGTCGATGTCGACAGCCCGGGATCGGCGGGGCCGCGGGTGGTCATCGCGCCCGTGCGCATCCGCGGCCTCGCGCCCGAGCAGACGCCGGTCCGGCTGCGCGCCACGGTCCGCGGCGAGGCTCCGGCGCCGGGTCAGGCCGTGCGGCTGTTCGCCATCCTCAATCCGCCGCCGGCGCCCGCCAGCCCCGGCGCCTATGATTTTGGTCGCAACGCCTTCTTCCAGAGCATGGGCGGCGTGGCCTTTTCGGTCGGAGAGACCCGGACCGCGTATCTCGCGCCTCCGCCCTGGCGTGTCCGGGCGGCGATGGCGGTCAACGGCATGCGGTTCGATCTGGCCCGGCGCATCGTCGCGCGGCTGGGCGAGCGGACGGGCGGCATCGCGGCGGCCATGACCACGGGGCAGGAGGCGTGGCTGAACCCCGACGACGTCGATGTGATGCGCGATTCCGGCCTGGCCCACATCCTGTCGATCTCGGGCCTGCACATGGCCGTGGTGGGCGGGTTCGCCTTCTTTCTCGTACGGCTGCTGGTCGCCGCCTGGCCGTGGCTGGCGCTTCGCGCGTCCGGCAAGAAGGTCGCGGCGGTCGCGGGCTTGCTGGCGGTCGGGACCTATCTGGTCGTGTCGGGCGCGCCGCCGCCGGCCGAGCGGGCCGCGATCACGGCCTCGATCGCCTTCCTCGCCATACTGCTCGACCGGCAGGCGATCACCATGCACGCCCTGGCGGTCGCGGCCTTCGTGGTGTTGCTGCTGCAGCCCGAGGCCATCGTCACGCCGGGTTTCCAGATGTCGTTCGCGGCCACGGCGGCCCTGGTGGCCTTGGTCGAGGCCTGGCCGCGGCGGCCGAAGGAGATATCCGCGCCGTTGCCGATCCTGATCGTCCAGCGGGCGGGGGCATGGGTGGGCGCGGCCGTTCTGGCCAGTCTGGTGGCGGGAGCGGCGACCGGGCCGTTCGCCATGCAGCATTTCAACCGCACGGCCATGTACGGGCTGGCGGCCAATCTGGCGTCGGCGCCGGTGTCGGACTTTCTGATCATGCCGATGCTGGCCCTCGGCGCCCTGCTGGAGCCCCTGGGTCTGGGCGCGCCCTTCCTGTGGCTGGCGGGGCAGGGGATCGGGCTGATGCTGGCCATCGGCGAATGGACCGCCGGCCTGCCGGGCGCGGTGCGGACGGTGGCGAGCGCGCCGGACGTCGCCCTGCCGATCTCCTTCCTGGGCGTCCTGTTCTGTTGTCTTTGGCGCGGGCCGCTGCGCTGGCTGGGTCTGCCGCTGGCGGCGGCGGTCATGCTGTGGCCGCGCGAGCCGACGCCCGAGGTCTGGATCGGCGACGGCGGGACCAATGCGGCCTGGGTGCAGGCCGGCCAGACCGTGGTGATGCGGCCGGGTGTCCGGCAGTTCGCGGTCGATGTCTGGTCGCGACGGCGTGGCGTCTCGCCCGTCGAGCGACCCGCACAAGGTTGGACCTGCACGCGATTCTCCTGCGCGCCGGAGGTTCCGGGGGCGGGCCCGTTGGCCCTGTGGTGGGGCAGCAAGGCGCCATCGCTCGCACAGGTGGACGCCCTGTGCCGATCGGCGCCGGTCGTCAGCCTGCGTGCGCCCATGACGGTCCTGCCGGCTTCCTGCGACGGCAGACTGGTGCTGGACGGCGTCGACTACGCCCGCGGCGGGGCGGTTGAGCTGTGGCGCGAGGGCCCGGCGTCAGCCAGGCGCTGGCGGGCGGTCTGGTCGGCGGATGTGCGCGGCGACAGGCCGTGGAGCCGTCCCGGATAACGGCTGCGCCGTTTCCGGGATGACGAGGCGACGCATTTGTCGTCCCGGACCTGATCCGGGACGGGGTCAGTGATAGCGGCGGATGAGCCCGACCAGCTTGCCCTGAACCTCGACCTGGTCGGGGCCGAAGATGCGGGTCTCGTAGTTGCGGTTGGCGGGCTCCAGCGCGATCGAGCCGCCCTTCTTGCGCAGGCGTTTCAGGGTGGCTTCCTCGCCCTCGACCAGGGCCACGACGATGTCGCCCGAGGTGGCGGTGTCGGTGGATTTGATGACCACCAGATCGCCATTCAGGATGCCGGCCTCGATCATGGAGTCGCCCTCGATCTCGAGCATGTAGTGGTCGCCCGCGCCCAGCATGGCCTCGGGCACCGGATAGCGGGCGGTTTCGTGCTCGATGGCGGCGATGGGCGTGCCGGCGGCGATCTTGCCCATCAGCGACAGTTCGCGGGTGTCATTGGCCGGATCGGCGGGCATCGGCCGTCCGCCGCCCTGGATGACGTCGGGGCGGAAGGGCTGGCGGCCGCGCGGCTGCGAGGTCGTGGCCTGTTCCGGCAATTTGGTGACTTCCAGCGCCCGCGCACGGTGGGCCAGACGGCGGATGAAGCCGCGTTCCTCCAGCGCCGTGATCAGGCGGTGGATGCCCGATTTGGACGCCAGATCCAGCGCCTCCTTCATCTCGTCGAAGGAGGGCGACACGCCCGTCTCCTTGATCCGTTCATGGATGAACATCAGGAGTTCGTGCTGTTTGCGCGTGAGCATGGAGGTCCTCGAGGCGAATCCCGTTGCGAGAAACGTAGCGGAACAAACCGCAAACGTCCACAAGGTGTTCCTGAGGTGTTCCGGTTAAGGTCCGGTTACCGGAGCAGGGCGCGGGTCGCCGCCTCGACGTCCGCCTGACGCATCAGGCTTTCGCCGACAAGGATGGCCTGGGCGTGGGCGTCCGACACCCGCTGCACGTCGTCGGGGGTGAAGATGCCGCTCTCGGCGACCAGCAGGGCGCGGACGGGGCTCAGCATGGCGAGGCGTTCGGTGACCTCCAGATCGACCTCGAATGTGCGCAGCGACCGGTTGTTGATCCCCACCAGATCGCCGCCCAGCTTGCAGGCGCGGGCCATCTCGGCCTCGTCATGGGTCTCGATCAGGGCGTCCATGCCGAACCGTTCCGCCTCGGCCAGCAGTTCGGCGGCGAGGGCGTCGTCGACCATGGCGAGGATGATCAGGATGCAGTCGGCGCCGAGCGCCCGGCTCTCGGCCACCTGCCAGGGATCGACGAGGAAGTCCTTGCGCAGGCAGGGCAGGGCGGTCGCCTCGCGGGCCTGTGCGAGGAAGGCGTCGTCGCCCTGGAAGCTGGGGCCGTCGGTCAGGACCGACAGACACTGCGCCCCGCCGCGTTCATAGGCGCGGGCGAGGGCGGGCGGGTCGAAGTCGGCGCGGATCAGGCCCTTGGACGGGCTGGCCTTCTTGATCTCGGCGATCAGGCCGGGGCGTCCGGTTTCCTCGACGTGGCGTTCCAGGGCGGCGCGGAAGCCGCGCGGGGCGGACGCCTGACGCGCCAGCGCCTCGACGGCGTCCTGTGAAGCCGCGGCCTTGCGGGCGGAGACCTCTTCCCGCTTGTAGGCGGCGATGCCGGCGAGGACGTCGCTCACGCCGGCTCTTCTTCCGGCTCGGGCGCATTGGTGGCGACGACCAGCTCGTCCAGGGCCCGGGCGGCGCGGCCGTCGTCGATGACGGCGGCGGCGAGGACGGCGCCTTCCTTCAGATCGGCGGCGCGGTCGGCGACGACCAGGGCGGCGGCCGCGTTCAGCAGGACGATGTCGCGGTAGGCGCTCTTCTCGCCCGCGAGCAGCCGGCGCAGGGCCAGGGCGTTCTCCTCCGCGTCGCCGCCGCGAAGATCCTCGATCGAGGCGAGGGGCAGGCCGGCGTCCCCGGGCGTGACGGTGAAGCGGCGGACGGTCCCGTCCCGCCATTCGGCCACGCCGGTGGGCCCCGTGGTGGTCAGTTCGTCGAGGCCCTGCCCGTGCACCACCCAGGCCCGATCGGCGCCCAGCCGGCCCAGCACCTCGGCGAGGGGCTCCAGCAGACGGGGATCATAGACGCCCATCACCTGACGTTTCGCAGACGCCGGGTTCGAAAGCGGGCCCAGAAGATTGAAAACCGTGCGGAAACCGATCTCGGCGCGAACGGGCCCGACGTGGCGCATGGCCCCGTGGTAGGCGGGGGCGAACAGGAAGGCGATGCCGGCGTCGTCCAGCGAACGGCGCTGCTGGGCGGGGCTGGCGGCGAGATTGACGCCCAGCGCCGCCAGCACGTCGGACGAACCGGACTTCGAACTCAGGGCGCGGTTGCCGTGCTTGGCGACCTTCAGCCCGGCGCCCGCGAGAACCAGGGCCGCCGCGGTCGAGATGTTGAAGGTGTGCTGTCCGTCCCCGCCGGTGCCGCAGGTGTCGATGACGTCGTAGGGGTGATCCAGCTTCAGGGCCGCGTCGCGCATGGCGGTGGCGAAGGCGGCGATCTCTTCCACCGTCTCGCCGCGGATGCGCAGGGCGGTGACGGCGGCGGCGACCTGGGCCGGCGTCGGTTCGCCGCGCAGGCAGGCGGAGAAGAAGGCGTGGGCGTCTTCCGTCGACAGGACGCGGCCGTCGACCAGCCGGGCCAGCAGGGGTTTGAAGCCGTCGGCCATCAGACCATCGCCCGGCGTCTGACGTTGGCCAGATCGAGGAAATTGCCCAGCAGGTCGTGGCCGTGTTCGGTGGCTATGGACTCGGGGTGGAACTGGACGCCGTGGATGGGGCGGGTCCTGTGCGCCAGCCCCATGATCTCGCCGTCGGCGGTCCAGGCGGTGACTTCAAGCGCCTCGGGCAGGGTTTCGCGGCGGACGGCGAGGCTGTGGTAGCGCGTGGCGGTGAAGGGCGAAGGCAGGCCCTTGAACACGCTCTGGCCCTCATGCTCGATCGGCGAGGTCTTGCCGTGCATCAGGGCCTTGGCGCGGATCACCTCGCCGCCGAACGCCTGACCCATCGCCTGATGGCCCAGGCAGACGCCGAAGATCGGCATGTCCAAGGGGGCGGTGTCGAGAACGGACAGGCAGATCCCCGCCTCGTTGGGCGTGCAGGGGCCGGGCGACAGCAGCACCGCCTCGGGCTTCAGGGCCCAGGCCTCGGCGGCGGTCAGGTCGTCGTTGCGCACGACGCGCGTCTCGGCCCCCAACTCCGCCAGGTAGTGGACGAGGTTGTAGGTAAAGCTGTCGTAGTTATCGACGACCAGGATCATGTCTTGGCTTCTAGGGGGTGCGGGGCGACCCGCCAAGCGCCTCCGCCCGTAAGTCTTCGTTAACCAAACTGTCCCGAAGTGGCCCGGTCCAAACGGGGAGCCGGGCCATGACCGACAAGACCATCGCCAGGGCCCGCGTGCTGCTGACGCCCGTGGCCGCCAGGGCCAATCCGTACGCCACGCTCGGCGCGGCCGCGCTGGCGGCGATGGCGGCGGTGCTGATGGCCGGGGTGGTGGTGCTGGGACCCGGCGTCCACTTCGACGAGACCGTCGTCTCCGCCCAACCCTGAGCCTTGGCCTAGCGGTTGCCGAACGGATAGCGCCAGGCGTCCTCGGCGGCCCGCATTGGCGCGCGGGCCTTGGCTTGCGTCTCGGCGTATTCGGCCGCCGGATCGCTGTCGGCGACGACGCCCGCGCCGGCCTGGACGTGGATCTTGCCGTCGGCGAACAGGGCGGTGCGCAGGACGATGCAGACGTCGGCCTCGCCGCCCGCGGAGATGTAGCCGACGCCCCCGCCATAGCCGACGCCGCGCTTGGTCATCTCCAGCTCGTCGATGATCTCCATCGCCCGCACCTTGGGCGCGCCGGACAGGGTGCCGGCGGGCAGGGCGGCCAGAAGCGTGTCCACCGCGTCCAGCTTCGGATCGGCGTCGCCCTGGACCTCGGAGACGATGTGCATGACCGAGCTGTAGCGCTCGATGCGGAAGCTCTCGATGACCTCGACGGTGCCGGGCGCGGCGACGCGGCCGACGTCGTTGCGGCCGAGGTCCAGAAGCATCAGATGCTCGGCCCGCTCCTTGGGATCGGCCAGCAGTTCCGCCTCGAGCGCGCGGTCGGCCTCGGGCGTGTCGCCGCGCGGGCGGGTGCCGGCCAGCGGGCGGATGGTGACGCGCCCGTCCTTGAGCCGGACAAGGATTTCCGGGCTTGATCCCGCCAGTTGGAAATCGCCGAAGTCGAGGAAGAACAGATAGGGCGAGGGGTTCGACCGCCGCAGCGAGCGGTAGAAGGCGAACGGGTCGGCGCTCCACGACGCGGCGAAGCGGTGGCTGAGCACGACCTGGAAGATGTCGCCCGCGCCGATGTAGTCCTTCGCCCGCGCGACCAGTTCGCCGAAGCCGTCGGCGTCGACGGGCGAGGCGAAGTCAGGCGCAGCCGACTCCACTGCGACGGGGATGGCGGGAAGGGGTCTGCGCAGATCGGTTTCGAAGGCGTCCAGGCGCGCCGTTGCGGCCTCGAAGGCGGCCTCGGCCGTCGCGCCGCCGTCGGGATAGGCCGCCGAGACCAGCACGATCTCGTGGCGGACGGAATCGAAGATGGCCACCAGCGTCGGGCGGGTCAGGACGGCGTCGGGAAGGTCCAGCGGATCCGGATTCGCCGCCCCCAGCGGCTCGAGCAGACGCACCATGTCATAGCCGAAGACGCCGAACAGGCCCGCGGCCATCGGCGGCAGGTCGTCGGGCAGGTCGAAGCGCGAGGCGGCCATGAGGGCCCGCAGCGACGTCAGGGCATCCCCGGCTTCAGGGGTGAAACGACCCGCCGCGATGTCGGCTCCGCGCGCCAGACCGGCCTGGCCGTCCCGGCAGCGCCAGACGGCGTCGGGCTCGCGCGTGATGATCGAATAGCGGCCGTTGACGGCTCCGCCCTCGACGGACTCCAGCAGGAAGGCGTGGGTCCGACCGTGCCCGACCTTCAGAAAGGCCGAGACGGGCGTCTCCAGGTCGTCGACCAGCCGGCGGACGACGACGCGGGGAAGGCCGGCGGCCCAGCCCCGCCGGAAGTCGGCGAAATCGGCCGCGACGGTCCCTGGGGTCATTGACCCTGAGCGGGAGCCGGGGCGCCGCCCGCGGGAGCGGCCGGCGCTTCGGCGGAAAGGCCCAGGGCCGCGCGGGCCAGGGCTTCGTCATAACGGGCCTTGGAGCGCGCGGCGGCCGTCTTGAGAGCCAGTTCGCCGACGGCGTTCACGTTGTCGCCCGCCATGCGCTGACGGAACTGCTCGGCCATGGGCGCGGCGAGGACAGCCGGGGCCGGCGTGATCCGGTCGGTGCGGCCGATGACGAAGCTGTCGTTGGTGTTCTGCTGCGAGAACATCTCGCCGCGGCCGCTGCTGAACACCCCCTGGATGACCCCCTGGCCGTACTGCTGGACCGACTGGCGGCTCAGGCCGGATCCGGTCTGAAGCGTCGCTCCGACGGACGCCGCGACGGCGGCCAGGTCCTCGCCGCCGCGGACGCGGGCGGCGAGGGCGTTGGCGCGGGTGGTCAGCAGGCGGGCGTTCTCGCGCAGGACCCATTGCTGGGCCAGCGGGGCCCGGATCGATTCCAGCGGCGGCAGGGCCGCGGGCGTGACCTCGTCGACGCGGACGACGAAATACTGGCCCTGGCCCATGTCGATGACTTCGCTCTCGCCGCCCTTGCCGAGGGTCCACATGGTCTGGACCAGCTGGGGCGGCAGCGGCGGGTTGATGTCCTGGCCGTTGCGCAGCTTGCCGTCCTGGCGGATCGCGGGGACCTGAATGATCCGGGCGCCGATCTCGGCCACGGCGGCGTTCAGCGTCTTGCCGGCCTCACGGGCCTTCTCATACGCCTCGACGCGGGAATAGACGGCGGCGCGGGCGTCTTCGGCGCGCAGTTCCTCGATCACCTGCTCGCGCACGTCGGAGAGGGTGGCGGCGCGGCCCGGAGTGATGGCGGTCACCTTGGCGACCACGAAGCCGACGCTGGCCTGGACCGGGGCCGAAACCTCGTTGGCGGCCAGGCCGAAGACGGCGGCGGCGATAGCGGGATCGCCCAGGGCGCTGCGCGGGGTGTCGACATAGTCGGCGGGCTGGATGTTGTTCGCGCCGGCGACGACGGCCGGGGCCTCACCGGCCCGCAGGCGGCCGGCGATGCGGTCGGCGGCGGCGCGGTTCGGAGCGGTCAGGGTGACGAAGGTGCGCTTCTCCGGCAGGGAGAGGGCGTCGCGACGGAAGTTGAACCGTTCCTCGATGCGGGCCTCGGTGACGGCGGCGGGCGCGGCGCGGCTGTCGAACAGGACGACGGAGGCGGTCCGCGATTCCGGCAGGCGCAGTTCGGCGGCGTTCTGGTTCATGAAGGCGGTCAGCTGGGCGTCCGTGGGAGCGCCGGCCGTTCCAGCCATGGCCTGGGTCACGGCGAACCAGCGCCCGTCGCGGGTTTCGAGCGCCTGGCCGGCCAGGATCGCGCCGTAGATGCGCGGCAGGCGCATGCCGGCGCCGAGGGCCGAGCCGTAGTGCTGGGTGATGTACTGGTCGCGCATCTGCGCTTCGAACATCTCGGGCGTGGCGTTGTTCTCGGCCAATTTCTGCCGATACAGGTTCTCGTCGAATTTCCCGGTGACGGAGTCGAAGAAGGCGGGCGCCTGGCGAAGCTCGCGCAGGACCAGTTCCTTGCCGGGACGGATGCCCGTGTTCCAGGCCCAGTTCAGGAAGCCGAGCTGCTGGGACCGCTGCTGAAGGTACTGGACCAGGCCGCCCTGGCCGATCAGCTCTTCAAAGGTGAGGGCGCGCCCCGCCTGTTGCTGCGACTGCTGGAGGATCCGGTCCATTTCGCCCCGGAACTCGGCCTGGCCGACGCTGCGGTCGCCGGCGGTCACGACATGTTTGGGTCCGAGACTCCCGAGCACGTCCAGCTGGGTTCCCCCCGTGACGAGCAGCCCGAGGGCCAGAACGACAAGCAGACCCACGGCCCATTTGGACTTGGCGAAGGTGCGGAACGCAGAGAGCATGGTCGATCCTGGCGGAACAGCGACGAGAGTATCGCTTGGCCTATAGGGCGTGAGCGACCTGCACGGCAAGACGATGTCCATTCTTGTTGGACCGCGGTCATCGACCGTCCGGGATTTCCCCGTTCTAGTCGGCCTGACGGCTTGGCTTGAACGGTCTCGCCGCATAGAAGGCGGGCATGAAACAATCCGTGAAACTGGTCGCCGGCAATTGGAAGATGAACGGCCTGGGCGCGAGCCTGGGCGAGATGGAGGCGTTGCGCGCCGCGCTGGATGGGGAGCCCGCGGCCTGCCGTGTCGCCCTGTGCCCGCCCGCGACCCTCGTCGAGCGAATGGCCCGGAGCGCGGCTGGAAGCCGGATCGAGATCGGCGGGCAGGACTGTCGGGCCGAGACCCACGGCGCCTTCACCGGCGACATCTCCGCGCCGATGCTGAAGGACGCAGGGGCGACCCTGGTGATCCTCGGCCACTCCGAGCGGCGTCAGGGCCACGGCGAGAGCGATCTTCTGGTGTCGGCCAAGGCCGAAGCGGCGCTGGCGGCCGGTCTGGCCCCCATCGTCTGTGTCGGCGAAACCCTCGAACAGCGTGAGGCGGGACGCGCCGTCGAGGTGGTGAGATCGCAGATCATGGCGTCCCTGCCGCTGGCCCTGGCGGGCCGCGACTTCGCCGTCGCCTACGAGCCGGTCTGGGCGATCGGAACGGGTTTGACGCCGACGCTGGAGCAGATCGAGGAGGTCCACCGCGCCGTCCGGGCCGCGATGATCGAAAGGCTCGGGCTGGGCGTCGCTGCGACGCCGATCCTGTACGGCGGCTCGGTCAAGCCGGACAACGCCGCCGAGATCCTGGCCGTCCCCGAGGTCGGCGGAGCCCTGGTGGGCGGCGCTTCCCTCAAGGCCGCGGACTTCCTCGGGATCATCCGGGGCGCGTAACCGCCGGGACCGTTTGCTCCCGTCCGTCATCAATGTTAGACGCCGCCGCTTGATCGGCGCGGTGTCGCGCCACACATATCGGCTGCCATGCTCCAGACCATTCTCCTCGTCGCCATGATCCTCATTTCGGTCGCGCTCGCCGGCGTGATCCTGATTCAGCGCTCCGAAGGCGGCGCGCTGGGCATGGGCGGAGGCCCGTCGGGTTTCATGACGGCGCGCGGCGCCGGCAATCTGCTGACGAAGACCACCTGGGTTCTGTCGATCCTGTTCTTCCTCTGCGCGATCGGCCTGACCATCCTGGGCAACGTCGAGCGCTCGAACAGTTCGATCGTGGACGCCGACGCCATCGGCGAACTGATCGCCCCGACCACGCCGCAGACCGCTCCGGTCGCCGATCCCTCGGCTCCGGCCCAGCCCGCCGCTCCCTCGCTGCAGGATCTGGAGTCGAGCCTGTCGGGAACGGCTCCCGCCCCGGCTCCGGCCCAGCCCGCCCCGGCGCAGTAAGGATGAGCGGGGACGTTATCCCCGCCTTCCGCTCCCGCCCTCAAAGTCTCCAGTCCGCCGCCCCCGAATCGGCGGTAAGGTAATCTCCCATGGCCCGTTACGTGTTCATCACCGGCGGCGTGGTTTCCTCATTGGGAAAAGGCCTCGCATCCGCCGCTCTCGGCGCGCTTCTGCAAGCGCGCGGCTACAAGGTTCGCCTTCGTAAGCTCGACCCCTATCTGAACGTCGATCCGGGCACGATGAGCCCGTATCAGCACGGCGAGGTCTTCGTGACCGACGACGGGGCCGAGACAGATCTGGACCTGGGTCACTACGAACGCTTCACGGGCGTTTCGGCGGCCAGGTCGGACAACATCACCACGGGCCGCATCTATTCGACGATCCTCGAGAAGGAACGGCGCGGTGACTATCTGGGCGCGACGGTGCAGGTGATCCCGCACGTCACGGACCAGATCAAATCCTTCTGCCTGACGCCCGCGATGACGGACGACGGCGAGGACGTGGATTTCGTTCTCGTCGAGATCGGCGGCACGGTCGGCGACATCGAGGGCCTGCCTTTCTTCGAGGCCATCCGCCAGCTGGGCCAGGACCTGCCGCGCGGCCGGTCGTGCTTCGTGCACCTGACGCTGCTGCCGTACATCAAGACCGCCGGCGAGATGAAGACCAAGCCGACGCAGCATTCGGTCAAGGAACTGCGCTCGATCGGCATCCAGCCTGACATCCTGCTGTGCCGTTGCGAATTCCCCATCCCGCCCGAGGAGAAGCGCAAGATCGGCCTGTTCTGCAACGTGCGCGAAAGCGGCGTCATCCAGGCGATGGATTCCAACGACATCTACGCCGTGCCGCTGGACTATCACCGCGAGGGACTCGACGCCGAGGTCCTTGCCCATTTCGGCATCACGGACGCCCCCGCGCCGGACCTGACCATGTGGCAGGAGATCGCCCGCCGCCGGCTGCAGCCCGACGGCGAGGTCACCGTGGCCATCGTCGGCAAGTACACGGTCCTGAAGGACGCATACAAATCCCTGATCGAGGCCCTGCACCACGGCGGGGTGGCCAACAACGTCAAGGTCAACATCGACTGGGTCGAGGCCGAGACCTTCGAGGGCGACCGCGAGGCCTGCGACGCGCGCCTGCAGGCCGCCCACGCCATCCTGGTGCCCGGCGGCTTCGGCGAGCGCGGCTCGGAAGGGAAGATCGAGGCCGCCCGCTTCGCCCGCGAGCGCAAGATCCCCTATTTCGGCATCTGTTTCGGCATGCAGATGGCGGTCATCGAGGCGGCGCGGAACCTGGCCGGCTATCCCAAGGCCTCATCGACGGAATTCGGACCCACGACCGAGCCTGTGGTCGGTCTGATGACCGAATGGACCCAGGGCAATCAGCGGGTCCTGCGCCAGCAGGGCGGGGACATGGGCGGCACCATGCGGCTGGGCGCCTATGACTCGACGCTGAAGCCCGGATCGAAGATCGCGCAGATGTACGGTTCGACCACCATCAGCGAGCGGCATCGCCACCGCTATGAGGTCAACATCAACTATCGCGAGGCGATCGAACAGAAGGCGGGACTGACCTTCGCCGGATTGTCGCCCGACGGCGTCCTGCCCGAGACGGTCGAGCGCGAGGACCATCCCTGGTTCATCGGCGTGCAGTATCATCCGGAACTGAAGAGTCGGCCGTTCGCGCCGCACCCGTTGTTTGCGGGCTTTATTGATGCGGCTGTGGTGCAGAGTCGATTGGTTTGACGGGGCTGATAGTCCCTTCAAACGGTTGGCGATGACGACAGCGGACACAGACCTGGGTGCCAGGCTGGCTTCTGCTGTCGACGAACATGTGACCCTTCCGGGCGCATTTCAGAGACTCGAACACAGTCGTTTCCCTCCCTTACCCATTACAGAACAATGTTCTATTCTGTTTTGCGCTGCAAGTTTCGAACGAACAGCCCCGCTTCAGGTTCCAGTGAACATGGTGCGATCCGCCTTGACGGCTTCCAGGATCATCCCCGTCACCGCCCGGATCCGGGCCAGGGGCCGGAGATCCGCGTGAGTCACCAGCCACAGGCTGCGGTCCAGATGCACGGCGTCCGGCAGGACCCGGCGCAGTCCACCCTCCCGCGCGGCGATGAAGTCCGGAAGGACGCACAGACCGGCCCCGGCCAGCGCAGCCTGCAGTTGGGCGATCAGGTTTGAGCTTTGCAGGGCGACGTGAATGTCCACGTCAGGCGCCTGCATGTAGTCGAGCTCGGGCGCGTAGAGCAGGTCGCCGATGTAGCCGATGAACCGGTGCCCCGCCATGTCGGCGCGCGTCAGGATCGGCGGCCGGGCGTCCAGGTAGGACGGGGCTGCATAGAGGCTGAGGCCATAGTCCGTCAGTTTGCGCGAGACCAGCCGGCCCTCGCGCGGCGCACTGAGCGTCACCGCGATATCGGCCTCCCGCTTTGACAGGCTGAGCACGCCCGAAATGGCCACCAGCTGGATGTCCAGCCCCGGGTGACGGTCGGCCAGCCGCGCCATGAGCGGAGCCAGAACATAGCTGCCGAAGCCTTCGGGCGCGCCGATCCGCACCGTGCCGGTCAGCGCCTGGTCGGCCTCGCCCAATTCATCCGCGGCCCGGATGGTCAGGCTTTCGATCTTCTCGGCCGTCGGCATGAGGCGCTCGCCGTGGGGTGTCAGGGCGTAGCCGTGCGGGCTGCGGTCGAACAACTGCGCCCCCAGACCCGTCTCCAGCGCGGCGATGCGCCGGGCCACTGTGGTGTGATCCATGGCGATCCGCGCCGCCGCCGCGGTCAGTCGTCCGGTTCGCGCCACCGCCAGAAAGGCGCGCAGGTCATTCCAGTTGAAGTCCGCCACGCGCGCTCCTGTGCAAAAACGCACAACGATTGCTCAAATGATGGCATCGTCAGAACAGAAAAGCCATGAGATACCGCCGCTATCGAACGCAGCTTTGTTAAGAGGACGCCTCGTCATGGCATTCGACGCCGCCGCCTACGTGCCCGCTTCGCCCATACAGGTTCTGCCAGCTCTCGAACCGCTCGACGCGGCCGGGGATCTGTGCCCGGCCTGGACGGCGGAGAACCCGGATCGCGCACTTGCGTTGCTGTTCGTGGCCCCGCGCGCCTGCGCCGCCGTCGACGTTCTCGTCTCGCTCTAGGCAGAAGCCCAGCTCATGACCGCCTCAACGACGCCCATCCCCTCCGCGCCTGATCCCATGGTCGTGGCCGAGACCCTGACCACGCTCATGCAGAACGCCGCCGCCGCGGTGCGGTCGACGATAGCCCAGGCCGCGACGCCGCAGACGCTGCCCTACGACCCCACCACCCTGGCCAGGGCGATGATCGACTTCAACACCTCGGTGATGATGCGGCCGGCCACGCTGTTTGAAATCCAGGCGAAGAACTGGAACGACTGGACCGCCCTGTGGCGGACCATGGGCGAACGGGCGATGGGACAGGAGGCGGCCCCCGTCGCCGCTCCGGCCAGGGGGGATCGTCGGTTCTCGGACCCGGCGTGGAGCGACGAGCCGGTCTATGACTATCTGAAGCAGGCCTATCTGCTGGCCGCGCGCCAGCTGCAGGAGTTCGTCGCCGCCGCTCCGGTCGACGAGGAAACCCGAGCCCAGGTCGACTTCGCCAGCCGCCAGATGATCAACGCCCTGGCGCCGACCAATTTCGCCCAGACCAACCCGCAGGTCGCCCGCCGAATGGTTGAAACGGGGGGGCTCAGCCTGCTGACCGGCGTGTCCAACCTGCTGGAAGACATCGGCAAGGGGCAGGGACTGGTCAGCCGCCGCGCGCCCAATGATTTCGAACTGGGCGTCAACGTCGCCGCAACGCCCGGCGCGGTGGTGTTCAGGAACGAGCTGATGGAGCTGATCCAGTACGCGCCCACGACCGACAAGGTCTATCGCCGGCCGCTGCTGTTCGTCCCGCCGCTGGTCAACAAATACTATCTGTTCGATCTCACTCCGAAGGCCAGCTATCTGAAATGGCTGGTGGACCAGGGTCACACCGTCTTCGTCATCTCCTGGGCCAACCCGGACGAGAGCCACGCCGACAATGGTCTGGACGCCTATGTGAAGGACGGCGTGATCGCCGCCATGGACGCCGTCCAGAAGGCGACCGGCGAGCCGGACGTCGATCTGGTCTCCTACTGCCTGGGCGGGACGCTGTCGGCGATGACGCTGGCCTATCTGGCGGGAACGGACAGCGCCGAGCGCGTGGCGTCGGCGACGCTGATCGCGACGCTGGTCGATTTCGGCGACATGGGCGAGTGGTCGGTGTTCACCGGCGACGCCGACATGAAGGCCTTCGACCGCTATCTGGACGAGAAGGGCTATGTCGAGGCGCACGACCTGACCAAGCTGTTCTCGACGGTGCGCGCCAATGACCTGATCTGGTCGTCGGTGGTGAACCACTATCTGCTGGGCGACGAGGCGCGGGCCTCGGACCTGCTGTGGTGGTTCGACGACGGCTCGCGCATACCCGCCCGGATGCTCAAGGAGTACGGGGCGCAGGTGCTGCGCGGAAACCGGCTGAGGGAAAAGGGCGGGGTGGCGATCGACGGCGTGGCGCTGGATCTCGGCGCGATCCGGACGCCGGTCATGATCGTGGCGCTGAAGGATGATCACGTCGCGGCCTGGAAGAACACCTATGCAGGCCGCCACTTCTTCGGCGGGCCCACCCGGTTCCTGCTGGGGGGCTCGGGACACAATGCCGGGATGATCAATCCGCCGGCGGCCAACAAGCACGGCTACTGGGTCAACGACGCGGCGCCCGACCAGGCCGACGCCTGGCTGGCGGACGCAGAGCAGAAGACCGGATCGTGGTGGCCGGAATGGCAGGGCTGGCTCGATGCGGCCGCCGCCGACGAGAAGGTCAAGGCGCGCAAGGTCGGCTCCGGCAAGCTGAAGGCCGGGGAAGCCGCACCGGGTTCCTACGTCCGCGTCCGTCACTGAGGCCTGATACGCTGGCGCGTGCAATCCCGTGAATTTGGTTTAACCCTTCTCTTTCGAGTCAGCGGCTTAGGCCCTGCTGACCGAGTGCAGGGATGGGGTATGGGCGACCGGCTTTCACGACGGCAACTGCAGTGTGTTCGACTGGCAGGGGAGGGACTCTCCAACAAGGAGATCGCCCGGCGGCTGGGCGCGACCATTTCCCCGAACACCGTCAACAACCATCTTTCGAACGCCTATAAACGGCTCGGAACATCCGACCGCTACGAAGCCGTGCGTATCGTCTCCCGGGACTACCCGCTTTCCTCCTCGTTTGTTCCCGGTCCCCTTTCCACCGCTCCATCGCCGACGTTTCCTCAGCCGGCGCCGGACGAGCAAGCTGGCGTCCCAGGCGACCGCCCGGGCCCGTCCAGCTGGTTCCTCCCGCGTCCTGACCGGCGCATCCTGGTCCGGCTCGCCCTGGTCCTTGCCTTCGCCATGGGGGCCGCGATCGTATCGATCGGAATCGTGTCTGTGATGGCGGCGACAACACGCACCGCCGCCGAACAGGCCCCTCCGGACGCCATCCGATCGCTGTCCGAGCCAGGGACCTAAACACGGAGCGGGGACGTGACCAAAGCACAGGTAGGGGCAAGGATCGCCCGAAAGATCCAGACGACCGAGCATGCGGTTGATCGAGCCATGGTGGCCGCCAGCGAGTTGCTGCAGGCCATGCTGGACGGCCGGCGCGAGGCGGCGGTCGGAGCCGATGTCGGCCATGACGAAATCAGCGATGTGGTCGCCAGTCTGGCCCAGCTGAACGGAGCCCGGGGTCTGGTGGTCCGGAGTCACGGAGGCCTGGCGCGGGTAGCCGAAAGCCTTGGCGTATCGTGGCGATTCAGCGGGCCGCATGAGCAGAAGACCGTGTCGGCGCCGACGCCGCTGGCCGCGAACGGCTGACGTGTTCGATGCCAGCTACACCCTGGCCCAGCACATCATCGGTCTGGTGAGCTTTGCGGCGATCGGACTGTTGCTGGTGTTTGGCCGGCCTGCTGAACGGATCGCGGGAACTGCTTTCCTCATCGACATGGTGGGGACGCCGCTGGTGGACCACCTGCACATCGGCGAGCTCCGCTACGGCGTGGCGATCCTGTCCATCGGGGTCTTTGCGACCCTGTTCGTGCTCAGTTTGCGGACAGACCGCTGGTGGCTGATCGCCGCGACGGGGGTTCAGCTTCTTTCAATGGGCCTGTGGGTGGCGACCGTGTTCGGCGACCTGCAGGTCTGGGGGGCGGTCACGGTCCGCATCGTCATCTGGACGCAACTGATGCTTCTCGCCTTTTTCGGCATCTGGGAGGCCCGCTCGGCTCCCTACGCCCGACCTTCAACATCAGCCGGATCCAGGGTCCGGTCGGGAGCAATAACATGAAAGCCAAACGCACCTTCGGACAGGCGACCGCGCTCTGGGAAGCCACGCGCCAGACCGCGAGCGACGATGATTTCGCCAAGCTGGAAAACGCCGAGCGCGTGATTCTCGCGCACAGGCCGACGTCGTTCGCCGACGCCGCCACCATGCTTGAAGTGGTGATGGAGCAACGGGGAGACGGTCGTAGCGACGGCCTGGACCTGCGCGCGATCGAGCGTGTCGTCTCATTGCTGCGGAATACCGCGGCTGACGCGCCGAGGCCCGGAAAGACCAATGGTTCAGGCATCGTCCTGGGCGCCAGCCGGGCCTGAGGTCGGGCGCCCGGGCTCCTGTTGCGGCGCGCGGAAGCCGTCGTTTTCCTGAACGGGAACCTGAGCAGTAGACAGCCGTTTTCGCCTTCGATTTTGGAGGAGATACGTCATGCCGACCTATGTCTTTCACCTGCACGACGGCCCGTCCGTCCCGCCCCAGGAAGAGGCGGTTGAAGCGACGGATATCGATCAGGCCCGGGATCTCGCCGAGATGCGCTTGCTGCTGGGCAACCAGTTCACCCATGTAAACGTGCTGCTGGATGGCGAGGAGAAACTGAGGTTGAAGCGCGACGGCCGCGGGTAGGGCCTCGGGATCGGAGGCGGAGTCTCCCGCTGAACCCGTTGCAGACCGCAGAGTGGCGGCGGCGGGCTTGCAACCGCCGGGCTTCAGGCGTCTTGACCCAGCCATGGCCAAACGTCCCGCCGCCCCCAGGAAGACCCTGTCCGAAGCCAATCTGGCCGCGCTGGGCGCAGATCGTCTCGCCGCCCTGCTGATCGAGGTGGCGGACGGGGACCTGAAACGCCGACTGCGTATGGAGCTGGCCGCCGAGGTCGGAGCGCCGGACCTGGCGCTGGAACTGGACAAGCGGCTGAACACGCTCGCCGGCAGTCGGGCCCGGGTGTCATGGCGCAAGCGGCCCGAACTGCTCGCGGACCTTCAGATGCTGCGGCGGATGATTGTGGGACGGCTCGGAGCCATGGACGCCAGATTGGCGCTGGACCGTCTGGTGGCCTGGTTCGATCTCTATCCGTCGCTGGCCGCGCGGGTGAAGGACCCCAAGGGCGAACTGACGCTCGTTTTCGACGCCGCCTCGGCGGATCTCGCCTCATTGGCCTCCGTGGCCGGACCCGACGTCGCGGGGCCGGTCCTCGGCGAGGCGCTCTCGACGCGGCTTTCCGAATGGGCCTCGTGGGTGGGGCGCGGCGCGGCCGCCCTGAGCCCCCCGCTGGCGCGGCGGTTGCTGGCGGATCTGACGATGGGTCGGCCCCGGCCGACGGGCCGGCTGGCCCTTGTCGTGCGCAAGCTGGCGGACAGGGCAGGGGATATCGACGCATGGGTCCTGGCCATTCCCGACGATGACCGACGCAAGCCGGAGGTCGCCTCCGAGATCGCCAGAAGACTGGCGATGTCCGGTCGTGCGGAGGAAGCGCGCCGCGCGCTCGAGGCCTCGCGGACCGAACCGCCGCAGGCCAATCGTTGGGGCCGGGCGAAGATCGCCGAGCGTCCGCCGCTGCCGGACAGCTGGCACGTCGCCGAGATCGCCGTTCTCGAGGCCGAGGGCCTGGCCGATGAGGCCAGGGAAGCGCGCTGGCGTCTGTTTGAGCGCACGCTTTCCGAAGACGCGCTCAGGACCCTGCTGGCGGGGTTGGCCGACTTCGAGGATGTCATCGCCCTGGACCGCGCCTTCGCCATCGCGACCGCCTTCGCCGATCCGATGAAAGGGCTCGCGTTCCTGATGAACTGGCCGGCCCAGCGCGAGGCGGCCGATATGGTGCTGGCCCGGCGCGATGAACTGCGGGGCGGGGTCGACGACACGCCCCTGTGGGCGGCCCGGCTCGCCGGGCGCTATCCGGATGCGGCTGTCCTGCTCCTGCGGGCGCGGGCGCGGGCCCTGGTCCGGCTGGGCGATGGCGTGACCGGGGAGGTGGAAGGTCTGATCGGCGAGGCGGAGGCCCTCGCCGGGGCTTCGGGCTCCGAAACGCTCGAACCTCACGCGACCTTTGTCGAGGGTCTGAAGGCGCTCGCCGCGCCCCGACGTCCGGTCTGGCGCTGAGGCGCATTGACGCGCGCGCGAACACGACCCGCAGGCGTCGCTACAGTCACGTTTGACGAAGGTCGCCGGGCCATGCCCTATGCCCGCTCCCGCCTTTGGCCTGAATCATTCGAAAGTCGTTTATGCGCGCTCGTCTCGTCTCTCTTGCGGCCCTTCTTGCGGTTGTCGCACCGACCCTGACCATCGCCGGCCCCGCCGCCGCCCAGACCGCAGCGGTCGCCGGCGCCAGCCAGGCGCCGGAACTTCCCGCGGCGCCGGTCTCGGACCTGGTGTCTCGCGTCAACATCCCCTGGTCGCGCTTTGTGCTGGACAACGGGCTGACGGTGATCGTCCACGAGGATCGCAAGGCGCCCGTGGTGGCGGTGTCGGTCTGGTACAATGTCGGCTCGAAGGACGAGCCGGCCGGGTCGACCGGCTTCGCCCACCTGTTTGAGCATCTGATGTTCGGCGGCTCGGAAAATGCGCCGGGCAGCTATCTGGGCCGTATGCGCAACCTCGGGCCGTCGAACCTGAACGGCACGACCTGGTTCGACCGCACCAACTATTTCCAGACGGTCCCGACCCCGGCGCTGGAACAGGCCCTGTTCCTGGAAAGCGACCGCATGGGCTATCTGCTCGGCGAGGTCGGCCAGGACGTCCTCGATCTGCAGCGCGGCGTGGTCCAGAACGAGAAGCGCCAGGGCGACAACCAGCCCTACGGCCTGTTCGAATACGCCCAGCTGGAAGCGCTCTTCCCGGAGGGACACCCCTACCGCCACTCGACCATCGGCTCGATGGCCGATCTGGACGCCGCCAGCCTGGAGACGGTGCGCAACTGGTTCCGCGAAAACTACGGCCCGAACAACGCCATCGTGGTCCTGTCCGGCGACATCGACGAGGCGACCGCCCGTCCGCTGATGGAACGCTATTTCGGCGCGATCGCGCGCGGCCCGGTGAACACCCCGGCCGAGGCCGACGTACCGACCCTGGCCGCTCCGGTCGTGGCGACCATGCATGATCGGGTGGCCAACACCCGCCTGACCCGCAGCTGGGCGGTGCCCGGCCTGCTGAGCGATGACGCCGTGCCCCTGTCGGTCGCCGCTTCCGTGCTGGGCGGCCTGGCTTCGTCCCGCCTGGACAATCAGCTGGTTCGCGGCGAGCAGACGGCCGTGGCCGTGACGTCGTCGCTGTCGGACTTCCACCGGATCGGCATCTTCGACATCTCCGTCGATGTGAAGCCGGGACAGGACGCCGCCGAGGTGGGCCGTCGCCTGGACGCGATCGTCGCCGACTTCGTCGCCCGCGGTCCGACCGAGGAAGAGGTCGCCCGCGTCGCCACCCAATATGTCTCCGGCCGCATCCAGAGCCTCGAGCAGGTCAACGGCAAGGCCAATGTGCTGGCCGAGGGCCAGCTCTATGCGGGCGATCCGGACCACTACAAGAAGGACCTGGCCGGGTACGCCTCGGTCACGCCCGCCCAGGTCACGGCCGCCATGCAACGCTGGCTGACCCGCCCGGTCTTCGACCTGACCATCGCCCCCGGCGAGCGTGAAGCCTATGCGGAAGCCGCCGCCTCTCCGTCGGGCGCCGCCCCGGTGCCGGCCGCCGAAATCCAGCGCGTCGCCCGCGATCCGATGCCCGCCATCGGCCAGGTGCCCGACCTGCAGTTCCCGGCCGTTGAACGCGCGACCCTGTCGAACGGAATCAAGGTGGTCTACGCCCACGTCGACACCGTTCCGGTCACCCGGGTGGCGGTCGAGTTCGACGCGGGCTACGCCGCTGACCGCGCGGACCGCCTCGGCGCCCAGGCCATGATGCTGGACCTGCTTGACGAGGGCACCACCACCCGCGACGCCAACCAGCTGGCCGAGGAAGAAGAGCGCCTCGGCGCCTCCGTCAACGTCAGCGCCTCGATGGACCGGACGTCGGCCGACCTGTCGACGGTGACGGCCAATCTGACGCCTGGCCTGACCCTTCTGTCGGACGTGGTGCGGAACCCGGCCTTCGCCCCCGCCGAAATCGAACGCATTCGGGCCGCGCGCCTGTCGGGCCTGGCCAGCGAACGCACGAGCCCGGGAGCCATTGCAGCCCGCGCCCTCCCGCCGCTGATCTACGGCGAGGCCAGCCCCTACGGCCGGTCCTTCACCGGCACGGGCGACGAGGCGACCATCACCGCCCTGACCCGCGCCGATCTGGTCGCCACCCACGAGGCCTGGGTGCGTCCGGACAATGCGACCATCTTTATCGTCTCGGACCTGCCTCTGGCGCAGGTGACGCCCCGGCTGGAGGCCGCATTCGGCGACTGGCGCGCTCCGTCGACGGCCAGGGGGACCAAGGACTTTGCGGCCGCCATCCCGGCCACGACCAGCCGTATCGTCCTGATCGACCGGCCGCAGTCGCCGCAGTCGCTGATCTACGGCGGAGCCGTCCTTCCGGTTTCCGGAACCGACGATCTGCTGGCGCTGAACGCGGCCAATGTGACCCTCGGCTCGGACTTCCTGTCGCGGATCAACTCGGACCTGCGCGAGACCAAGGGCTGGTCCTACGGCGTGCGCGGCAACGCCAACCTGCTCGAGCACCGGGTGCCGTACATCGTCAACGCGCCGGTCCAGGCGAACCGCACCGGCGAGTCCATCGCCGCCCTGATCGCCCAGTACGATCGCTTCCTGCAGACCGACGGCGTCACGCCGCAGGAGCTGGAGCGGACGATCAACGGCAACACCCGCTCGCTGGCCGGCGGTTTCGAGACCTCGGGCCAGATCCTGGGCGCCTTGCGATCCAACGCCCTGTACGGTCGCCCGGACGACTACCAGACCACCCTGGCCAGCCGCACCAGCGCCCTGACCGCGGCTCAGCTCGACGCCGCCGCCCGCGAAGTCATCCACCCCGAAGGCTTCGTCTGGGTGGTCGTGGGCGATGCGTCCGTGGTGAAGCCCCAGCTTGAGACGCTGGGCCTTCCGATCGAGGTTCGGTCCGCGACCCAATAGGCCTGAACCCCGTGGGCCTGTGACGATCCGAGGCGCGCCGTTCGCGGCGCGCCTCTTTTCGTTCGGCGCGCGCCCCTCGCCGCCCGATGTCATCGGCCCTTCCGTCGAGGGGCGTTCCGGGCTTCAAAGAGAGACCTTCCGAGCCCGGCGCTGAACGTGACCCATTGTCCTCCTCGATCGAGCGCGGCCGGAGCGGTCCGACACCCCCTGCCGGTTCGACTGTTCAACGGCGCCGGTCCGGCGCTGCGGCGGCTGCCCCTTGATCTGCTGTCGCTGTCGCCGGACCGGTTGATCGCCACGGCCGTCAGGAGGGCCGCGCTTGACGATTTCGGCCCGGCCGACTTCGAGACCGGGCTGGCGGTCCTGACACGGTCGGCGGAGCGCGACGCCAGACTGACGACGATCGGGCGTCTGGCGCTTCGGCAGCACATACTCAGCGCGCTCAACACGCGGCTGCTCGAGGAGCATCATCGCAGGCGCCGCGCCGTCGAGGCGGACCAGGCGGAGATCCGCCCGATGGTGATCATGGGCCTGCCCCGAAGCGGCACCACCCTGTTGCACCGGTTGCTCGCCCTCATGCCGGGGGCGCGGGGCCTGGCCTACTGGGAGGTCCGCAACCCGATAAGGCCGCGGGGCCGCGACCGCCGTCGGCAGCAGGCCCGGCGGCAACTGGCGTTGCTCGACCTGCTGGCCCCGGGTTTCCAGGCGATGCACCGGGTCGCGGCGGACGACCCGGAGGAGTGCTGGTTCCTGCTGGACAGCAGTATGACGAGCGCCGCCTTCTGGCTGACCGCGCCGGTGTACGGCTATCTCGACTGGTTCCTGGAGCAGGACCAGTCGGCGGGATACGCGAGATACCGCGACCATCTCCTGCGATTTTCAGCCGAGCGACCCG
>NZ_JAKFEB010000031.1:0-4984 GCF_036677305.1 Brevundimonas sp.
GGTGCGCGAGACGCGGTCCCTGTCCGACGGCTCATGGAAGCTGACCATGGCCAGCGGCACGGAACTGGTCGCCAGCCGGACCTATCGCGACGCCGTGATGGCGCGGCTGGGCCGTCAGGACGCCAGCGTCTCCTGAAACCGCACCGGCCGCCCGTGGGCCGCACCGATCAGCTCGCCGTCCTTCATCACCACCCGGCCGCGCACGATGGTGGCCATGGCCTTGCCGGTCGCTTCGAAGCCGTCGAACGGCGTCCAGCCCGAACGGGTGGCCATGTCCTCGTGGCGCAGGACGTGTTTCGCCTTCAGGTCGACGATGGTCAGGTCGGCGTCATAGCCCTCGGCCATCCGGCCCTTGCCGGCGATGCCGAACACCCGGTTGGCCCCGTGCGAGGTCAGGTCGATGAACCGGTCCAGCGTCAGCCGGCCGTTTGCGACATGGGTCAGCATCACCGGCACCAGGGTCTGCACGCCCGGCATGCCCGAGGGCGAGGCGGGATAGGGCCGGGCCTTCTCTTCCAGCGTATGCGGGGCGTGGTCGGAGCCCAGAACATCGGCGATGCCCTGCTCGATCCCGCGCCACAGCCCGGCGATATGATAGTTGTTGCGGATCGGCGGGTTCATCTGCGCCAGCCCCTTGAGCCGGTCGTAGGCCTCATCGCCGTCCAGTGTCAGGTGCTGCGGCGTCAGCTCCATCGTCGCCACATCCTTGTGGTTGGCGAGGAACTCGACCTCTTCAGCCGTGGTCACGTGCAGCACATGGATGCGGGCGCCGGTCTCCTTCGCCAGCCGGACGAGGCGGCGGGTCGACATGATGGCGCTCTCGGGGTCGCGGACCTCGGGGTGGCTGGTCCAGTCGCCGGTCCGGGCCAGGGGGCGGCGCTCGACCAGCCGGTATTCGTCCTCGGAATGGAAGGTGGCGCGGCGCTTCACGTTCTGCAGAACCTTGCGCACGCCGTCGTCGTCGGCGACCAGCAGGGTCCCCGTCGAGGCGCCCATGAAGACCTTGACCCCGCAGCAGCCGGGCAGCCGCTCCAGCTCCGACAGATATTCGGCGTTCTCGTGCGTGCCGCCGATATAGAAGGCGTGGTCGGTCCACATCCGGTCGCGGGCGCGGGCCAGCTTGTCGGCGAGGGTGTCGGGGTCGGTGGTGTTGGGCTCGGTGTTCGGCATTTCGAACACGGCGGTGACGCCGCCGAGAGCCGCGGCGCGGCTGCCGGTCTCGAGGTCTTCCTTCCACTCCAGCCCCGGCTCGCGGAAATGGACCTGGGTGTCGATGACACCGGGCAGGACGGTCAGGCCGGTCGCGTCCACGACCTCGCCCGCGCTGGCCTGCGACAGGTCGCCGACGAAGACGATCCGGCCGTCGGTCACGCCGACGTCGGCCATGCCGCGCCCGGCGTGGTTGGCCACTTCGCCGCCGCGGACGATCAGGTCGTATGTCTGGGTCATGGTCGTCCTCATACCATGCGTCACGCTTCCGTCATCCTCGGGCTTGACCCGAGGATCAGACCATCCGGTGCGCGGTTCGAGTCGCGGAGGTGCGTGATCAGGGCCGCGCGCTGGCGCACAGTTCGGAGCCGCGTCCGATCCTCGGGTCAAGCCCGAGGATGACGACGTTAAAAATCAGGCGCGTTCGGCCAGCAGCTTCGTCGCCGCCTTCAGCACCCGCTCGGCCGGCAGGTCGTTCATGTGCTGGATGGCCTGGTTCAGGTTCGGATCGATCTTGCGATACTCATCGACGGAGCGCGGACCGCGCACGGCGACCCCGCCCCAGGGACCGTGCTCGACCTCGTCCGACGGCCCGAAGGCGGCGACCACCGGCACGCCGCTGGCCACGGCCAGATCGGTCCAGATCGTGTCCGCGCCGATGTAGAGCGCCGCCCGGCTCAGCGCCGCGACCGTCTCCAGCCGGCTCAGCCGGCCCTGCAGTTCCGTGACGCGATTTCGCGGCAGCGACAGGCGCACGGTGTGGGCGGCCTCGCGGGCGTTGTCGTCGCCGACGACGATGACCCGTCCGCCCTCCAGCGGCCCGCCGTCGCCGACCAGCGCCACCGCCACCTTGGCGTAGCGTTCGGACGGCCAGATCTTGCCCATCCAGTCCGCCCCCGGACCCAGGGCGAGAATGGGCACGTTTTCCGCGGGTATCAGGGCGTCGGCCCTGGCCTGGGTCGTCTCGGCCACGAACAGCTTCGGGGCCGGGACCTCCTCGAGTTGCAGCACCCGGGCGGCCTGTTCGACGGCGTGGACCCCGGCCTCCCACGCCCCGCGGACGGCCCGCTTCTGGCGTTTCAGCTTGCTCGACAGGGTGGTGCCGCGCATGTCCACGACCAGCCCCCAGCGTGTCTCGCGCACCTTGTTCCAGAGGCCCAGCCAGTCCAGCCGGCTGTCCCGCTCCAGCACGATCAGCCGGTCGAGGCGGGTCGTGTCGGCGAACAGGGGCGCGCTCTTCGGCGAGCCGACGATGGTGAAGCTGGCCTGCGGCATGGCCTCGACCAGATAGGCGAGCACCCCGGACGACAGGATCGCATCGCTCGCGTCGGCCTCGGCGATGTACAGAATGGGAAACCGGCTCGCCATGGATGCACCGTATACGGATTCTCTCGTCCTATCAGGCGTGTCACAGGTGTGGTCCACAGGCGCGCGCCGCCCTATCTAGGCGTCATGGTCCCTCGCATCGCCCGACTCGACAGCCGCGCCCTGATCCGCGTGACCGGTCCCGACGCCCGCCCCTTCCTGCACAATCTGCTGACCCAGGACGTCGAGACCCTCGCGCCCGGACAACTGCGCTTCGGCGCCCTGCTGTCGCCGCCGGGGCGGCTGCTGTTCGACCTGTTCCTGCTGGGGCTGGAGGACGGCGTCCTGCTGGATGTCGCCGCCGACCGCCGCGAGGCCCTGCTGCAGCGCCTGGCCATGTACCGGCTGCGGGCCCAGGTCGCGGTCGAGGCCGACGACGGCGCCGTCTTCGCCGCCTGGGACGGCGCGGTCGAAGGTTTCATCCCCGACCCGCGCACGCCCCTCCTGGGCGGCCGACGCTACGGCGAGGGCGTCGAAATCAATGCGGCCGAGGACGACTGGCAGGCGCATCGCCTCGCGGTCGGCGTTCCCGACCCGACGGCCGACGCCCCCTCGGACAAGACCTATCCCATCGAGGCCGACTTCGACCTGCTGAACGGCGTCGACTTCCAGAAGGGCTGTTTCGTCGGTCAGGAGACAACCTCGCGCATGAAGCGGCGGGGAGCCATCAAGAACCGCATGCTGCCGATCGCCTTCGACGGCCCCGCCCCGGCATTCGGCGCCGAGGTGCTGAACGGCGAACTCCGCGCGGGCGAGGTGCTCAGCGGGCGCGACGGCGCGGCCATGGCCCTGGTCCGGCTGGACCGGATCGACGGCGCCCTGACCGTCGACGGACGCGCGGTCACGGTCAGACGGCCGGAGTGGACCGGGCTCCAGACATGAAAAACGCGCCCGGAGCGAACCCCGGGCGCGTCTTCATAGCCGTGTAAGGCGGACTATTCGGTCTTGGCGGCGGCGTCGACGGCGGCGTCGGTCTTGCGGGCGGCCGTGTCGGCGGCGGCGTCGACGTTGGCGGCGGCTTCGCTGGTGGCGGCGGCGGCGTTGTCAGCGGCGGCTTCGGCGTTGACGGCGGTGTCTTCGGCGGCCGAGGCGGCCGTGGCGCCGGCCGCATCGGCGGTGGCGGCGGCGTTCTCTTCGGTCTGCTGCGAGCAGGCCGTCAGGGTCAGGGCGGCCGCGGCGGCGGCGAACAGGGCGATACGCATGGGGGGATGTCCTTCCTTGTTGGAAAGAAGGTTGTTCAACCTGCGCCGTGACTTGTCCAGCGCTTTGACCCTCGCGAACCGCTCGCGCATCATCGCCGTTCCCCATCCCGGAGCCGCCCATGCCCCTGATCGACCTCAGCCACACGATCGAGGACGGCATGATCACCTACAAGGGCCTCCCTGCGCCCCTGATCTGCGATCATCTGAGCCGCGAGGCCTCCCGCGCCAACTATGACCCCGGCACCGAATTCCAGATCGGCCGCATCGAGATGGTCGGCAACACCGGCACCTATCTGGACACGCCCTTCCACCGCTACGCCGACGGCGAGGACCTCAGCGACGTCGGTCTGGACCGCGTCGCCGCCCTGCCCGGTCTGGTGATCCGCGTTCCCGACATCCAGACGGTCGACGCCGACCGGTTCGCGGGCCTGGACGTGCGCGGCAAGGCGGTGCTGGTCCACACCGGCTGGGCCCGCCACTGGCGCACGGACGCCTATTTCGAGAACCATCCCTTCCTGACCGAAGCGGCCGCCGCCCTGCTGGTTCAGGCAGGCGCGGCGCTGGTCGGCATCGACTCCCACAACATCGACGACACCCGCACCCGGTCGCGGCCGGCGCACACGGTGCTGCTGGGCGCGGGCATCCCGATCTGCGAACACATGCGCGGGCTTGAGCTGCTGCCGGACAGCGGCTTCCGCTTCACGGCGGCCCCGCCGAAGGTGAAGGCCTTCGGGACGTTTCCGGTGCGGGCGTTCGCCGAGCTGGGGTGAGGCCTCAGTCCCCCGGGCCGTTGCCGAGGACGCGGCAAACCGGAACCTTGTCCACCACCTCGATGTGGACGGTGCGGCCCTCCGGAACCTTGAACCAGACGTGACGGCCATCCAGCGTGATGTGAACGAGCTGCGGATCGCGCAGGAAGCACTGACCCAATTCCGGTCGGAAGAAATAGCAGTGGCTTTGGCCGGCGGACGTGCGGATGGCGAAGGGGCCCATGGCGACCGCGTTCCCGAACTGAAGCTGCCGCTGCGTCGCTGTGGGCTCGATGACCTTGCACGGCTCGAGCGGTTCAGGGGGCAGGGCAATCAGGGCGGCGACAGCCAGAAGCGCAGGCGCGAGGGTCATGGGGATCTGCTCCGATGACCCATGGTTGTCTTCCCGGTTCGCGAAGCCAAGTGAACTCGTCGTAACACCACGCGTCGCATCACGCC
>NZ_JAKFEB010000032.1:0-3573 GCF_036677305.1 Brevundimonas sp.
CGCGGGGATTTATGTAGGGAAGCCGACTTCAGGGCCGCCCGGCGAGATGCGGTCCTGCCAGTCGGCCTGATGGGCCAGGTCGCGCCAGTAGAGCGCCATGCTGGTCCAGGCTGCGGTCATGACCGGCGAGGCATAACGTGCGGCGTAGCTGTCCATGCGCGCGGCCATGGCCAGGCATTGCGGTGCGGTTCGCATCGTAGTCCCCATCGGCCGGGACAACCGGCTGCTCAGGGAACCCTGCCGGACCCCGAAGGGTCCGTATGGTTACGCTTAGCGCTGGACCCACTGGCCCTGGGCGTTGCGGTACCACTGGCCCGAGCTGATGCGCGGCAGCAGCTGGCCTTCGAACATCCGGGCGCCCGCGACGTCGGGCGTGGTGCCCGCGGCCTGGGCGCTGCGCGCGTAGGCCTCGCGGCGGGCGCTGTTGGTGGCCTGGACCGCCTGGGTCAGGTTCGCGTCCGAGGCGGGGACGCGGAAGCCGAGGTAGCCGTCGGCCTGTTCACCCACGGTCCCCTGCGCCTTGGCGGCGTCGATCATCGACTTCTGGGCGGAGGTCTGGGCGAAGGCCGCGCCCGCGGCGACGCCCAGAGCCGCGACGGCGGCGGCGACGACGAAGAACTTGCGGAAAGACATCTGGGTCAACTTTCGCGTCAGAACAGGTTGGGATTTTCGACGAGGAGGTCCTGAAGCTCCTTGTCGAGGCGCACGCGAACATCGGCGTCGAGTTTCGCATAGATCTGGATCGGGTCGACCTGCAGCCGGACCGTGGGCGTGCAGGCGCTTGCGCCGAGGGCGGCCATGAGGCCGAGGATGGCGAGGCGTGTGCGCGTCCGGGTCATGGTCTGTGGTCTCCGGTCCTTGATCCGCGGCGATCTAACGCCCGACGGGGTGAACGGGTTCTGAACGGCGTCATCACGGGGTCGTGGCCGGAACGGAGGCCGGCTGGCCGCCGCGGGCGCGGTTCAGCTCCAGCAGGTCGCCGACCAGCTGATTGAGATTGAGGGTCGTGTCCAGCGTCAGGTCGATCCCGGTGCCGGACGGCAGGGGCAGTTCGCGGTTCAGGAACTCGCGGCTGATGAAGTCGGCGATGGAGATGCGCAGTTCCTGCTTCTGCGGCGGATCGTGGCGACCGCGGATGCGGAACAGGACGCCGATCCGGCCCTCGTCGAGGCTGTTCACCTCGGCCGAGAGCAGGTCGAACGAGAGATTCTCCATGGCCTGGTAGGCGAGGTCCTGGATGGTGTTGGGCGGCACGCCCTCCCCGCCCCCGCCAGCCTCCAGTCCGCTGAGCGCTTCCCGGGCGATGGACAGGCGGCCGGGCTGGACGGCGGCGAGGGAGCCGCCGCTGATGCGGACGCCGCCTTCCCGCGTCGAGGTGAAGGGCAGCCGGCCCGAGACGAGGGCGTCCAGCATGACCTTGTCGCCGAAGCCGGAGCCGGCGATGACCTGGCCCAGCTGGACCTTGTCGAGGACGATGACGCCGGTGATCGGCTGGGTCGGGTCCAGCGGGATGGCGAAGGGCTCGATGCTGATGCGACCGCCGGCGACGGCGAGATCGCCGCCCTCAAGGGTCACCGCCGCCTTGTCGAGGCCGAAGGTCAGTTCGATGTCGGTCAGGGGGACGAAGGACTCCAGCTGGTCGGCCGTCAGCCTCTGGCCGGGGGCGGCGGTCAGGGGAGCCAGATTGGTGAAATCGACCGTTCCGCGCAGGCCCGTGACCGGGCCGGCGGGGCTGACGAAGTCGAGGCCGGGAATGGTCAGCCGGCCGGAGCTGGTTCCCTCGGTTTCGGCGCGCCAGTCGATACGGCCGTTGAAGCTGACGGAGCCCGTGGCGGGCGAGCCGACGAAGTCCCCGGCCAGGGGGCTGAGGTCGCCGGGCTGGAGGCCGCCCTCGGCGAAGACGATGGACGGGGCGTCGACGACGATTCCGCCGGCGCCGGCGGCGCCGTCGTGGGCCAGGGTCAGACGGCCGAGGGCGGCGCCGTTGCGGGTCAGGTCGAAGGCGCCGGTCCAGTCCTCGCCTGTCATCCGCGCCGCGCCGGTCGCGCCCAGGGGATTGAAGCGCAGCGGGGTGGTCGCGTCCGCGACCGTGGCGCTGGCGACGCGCGCATCGAGGGTGATGCCCCGGGCGGCGCCGACAGCCGTGAAGCCGCCCTGGATGTCGCGGAAATTCAGGGCGAGGAAGGGGGCGTCGGCGCTGAAGCCGCGCAGGGTTCCATCGGACCGCCAGCCGCCCTCGGCGATGCTGGCCAGCGGGCGGGCGGCCGGACAGAGCTGGCCGGCCAGATTGGTGACGTCGCTCTCGTCCAGTTCCAGCCGTTCGACCGTGACGGGGCCGCAGCCGGCGGCGACATAGGTGACCCGGCCGTTCGACGAGGTCACCTGGCCGCGCGTCTGGACCGTGATGCCTCGCGCAAGGCCGAAATCGAGGGCGGCGCGGCCGTCCAGGGTCGCGGTGAAGCCCGAGGGAGTCAGCCGCCAGTCCGGGATGGAGAAGGCCGCGTCGAGCAAACCCCTGCCCCGGGTCGCCGTCAGGCTGAAGCCGCCGCCGCCCAGCTGACCGCGCCTGGCCGAAAAAATGGGTCCTGCGGCCGGCCGCAGGGTCAGGACGCCGCCGTTGGCGGGACGCAGGGTCGCCGGCCGGTTCAGGGCGACGCGGGTTCCGGACGGAGCGGCGGTGACGCTGAAGGCGGGAATGTCGATGGCGAAGGCGGACAGGGCCTCCTTCATCCCGGTCAGTTCGGGCACGTCGTCGCGGCCGGCGGGACCGAACAGGGGCCAGCTTCCGCGCGCCGCGGACAGCGAGCCCGTGGCGTCGAGGCGCAGGCCCTGATTGACGACCAGATCCATCCGCCCGGCCGCGCGGGCGCCGGTCAGGATCAGATCGTCCCAGGCGAGGCGGTCGGCGGACAGGGCGACGGGCCCCTGGGCCTCCAGGGCGCCGCCCCGGCCGCCCAGCGTCAGGCTGGAAGCGCGCACGGTGACGCCGGTTCCGTCCAGCCCCGCCCCGGAGGCGCGGGCGGCGGAGGCCGTGGCCGGGCCCTCCAGACGCCAGCCGAAGCCCTGGGCGTCGCGACTGAATACGGTGCGGGCGCGGTCCAGACGCAGGCGGACGCCCGAGGCGGCGGCGGGGCCGTCGATGCGGGCGGCCCGGACGTCGAGATCGCCGGAGCCGGCGATGCGGAAGGTCTCGATCCAGCCCGCGGTCTGGCCGGTGAAGGCCAGGCGGGCGTCGGCGCCCCGGGCCGTCGTATCGCCGGACGACAGGCGGGCGGCGGTGAAGGCGCCGTTCAGGGCGGCGGCGCCGTCGCCCTTCCGGCCCTTGAAGTCGGGATAGGGCAGGTTGCCGGTCAGGATCAGCTTCGCCGCATCGGCCGCGAGACCCGGCAGGGTCGCCTGCTCGGCGGCGGCGTCGAGGCGCACCGCGATCCGGTCGCCGGTGGTGGTCAGGTCGACGGCGGCGCTCAGCGACCGGGCCTCGGCCTCGCCGCTCTTGAAGGCGGTGGCGGGCATGCGCGCGACCAGCCGCATCAGCTTGCCGTTATCGATCCGGGCGTCGCCGAGAATGTTGGC
>NZ_JAKFEB010000033.1:0-4609 GCF_036677305.1 Brevundimonas sp.
GAAGAGATTGCGTCGGATGGCGACTACCTCGGAAGAGATTCAAGGCGAGCGGGTGGCGGCTATCGGGTGACAGGGTCGGCCGTGCATGCAGTCGAGAATCTGGAGATGCATCAGAAGGCCCGGCTTACTACCTGGTTAGTTGACCAACGGTCAATTGGCGTCGATGTCCCTGTAATCAACACAGCAGTCGTAGAGCAGGTGCAGCTCCGAAAAAATTTGACCGTCGGGCAGAGGAAGGATCGATTTTTTCTCGCCCTTTCCAGACTGCCTCTCGGGCTCAAGATGAGGATGAAGATCCGAGGAAATGTAGAGCAAAACTATATATACTGGAGAAACTATCTAGCAGTCTGGACCGAAGCGATTTACTCTGACACCTCGGATGTAAACGCCCTGCTAGAACTGTTAAGTCAGGATGGTTTTATAGAGCAATCTGGAGATTACGCTCTTCTTACTTCATCTGGGTGGGACAGATTAGATGGAACGCGTATTGGTGGATCAGACTCCCTACAAGTTTTTGTGGCGATGTGGTTTCATCAGTCTACGGATGAGGTTTACACTAATGGCATAGCTCTTGCTATCAAGGATGCTGGCTACGAACCGTTCCGGATCGACGCTAAAGAACACAACAACAAAATTGATGATGAGATCATCGCCGAAATAAGGCGGTCTCGATTTCTGGTGTCAGATTTTACCTCTGAAGTTCTCGTCGCTGATGGTGTGTCACATCACGTCCCCCGTGGTGGGGTTTACTATGAGGCTGGGTTTGCAAGAGGACTCGGCATGGAGGTGATATCCTGCGTTCGGGCCGACCAGATATCCCTTGTGCATTTTGACACACGGCAAATCTCACATGTTCTTTGGACTGATCCTCCAGAGTTGAGAGAGAAGTTGTATAATCGGATCGTCGCTACGCTGGGTGAGGCACCAAACGCGCCCGGCCGCGGGAATGCGTGATTGCTGATGGCACTCGCCGCTCCGTTAATGCACCCGCGCCTTCCCGATCTCCAGCCCGCCATCCCCCGCTGACACGGCAATCACGCTCCCGTCCTCAATCTCGCCCGCCAGAAGCTTCCGCGCGATCGGGTCGACCAGATCCTTCTGGATCACCCGCTTCAGCGGCCGCGCGCCATAGACCGGGTCGTAGCCCTTGTCGGCCAGCCAGGCGTAGGCGCCGTCGTCCAGCGACAACGTCAGTCGGCGGTCGGCCAGCAGCTTCTCGAACCGGGAAAGCTGTATGCGGACGATCCCCGACATCTGATCGCGGCCGAGGCGGCGGAAGAGGATGATCTCGTCGATGCGGTTCAGGAACTCGGGGCGGAAATGGCCGCGGACCTGTTCCATGACGTAGGGGCGGACGCTCTCGACGTCGTCGCCCTCGCCCTGACCGGCCAGGGCTTCCGAGCCGAGGTTGGAGGTCATGATGATCAGGGTGTTCTTGAAGTCGATGACGCGGCCCTGGCCGTCGGTCAGGCGGCCGTCGTCGAGGACCTGGAGCAGGACGTTGAAGACGTCGGGGTGGGCCTTTTCGACCTCGTCGAACAGGACGACCTGATAGGGGCGGCGGCGCACGGCCTCGGTCAGGGCGCCGCCCTCGTCATAGCCGACATAGCCGGGAGGGGCGCCGATCAGGCGGGAGACGCTGTGCTTCTCCATGTATTCCGACATGTCCATGCGGGTGATGGCGGCCTCGTCGTCGAACAGGAATTCGGCCAGGGCCTTGGTCAGCTCGGTCTTGCCGACGCCCGTGGGGCCGAGGAAGAGGAAGCTGCCCAGCGGGCGGTTGGGGTCGTTCAGGCCGGCGCGGGCGCGGCGCACGGCGTCGGCGACGGCGGTCAAGGCCTCGTCCTGGCCGACGACGCGGCGGGACAGGGCGTCCTCCATCTTGAGCAGCTTTTCGCGCTCGCCCTCCAGCATCTTGTCGACGGGGACGCCGGTCCAGCGGCTGACGACCTGGGCGATCTGTTCGGCGTCGACCACTTCCGGGGTCAAGGGTCCGGACCCGGAGGATTCGGCGGCCTCGGCCTCGGCGAGCTGTTTCTCGATCTGGGGGATCTGGCCGTAGGCGATCTCTGACGCGCGGCCCAGGTCGCCGGCGCGCTGGGCGGCGGCCAGTTCGGCGCGCAGGCGGTCGAGGGTTTCGCGCAGCTGGGCGCCCTGGCCGACCTTTTCCTTCTCCGACTTCCAGCGGGCGGTCAGGTCGTCGGACTGGCCCTCGAGGTCGGCGATCTCGTGCTCGAGCTTTTCGAGACGCAGGCGGGACGCGTTGTCGTCCTCCTTCTTCAGGGCCTCGCGCTCGATCTTCAGCTGGACCAGACGGCGGTCGATCTCGTCCAGCGCCTCGGGCTTGGAATCGACGGCCATGCGCACGCGCGACGCGGCCTCGTCGATCAGGTCGATGGCCTTGTCGGGCAGGAAGCGGTCCGTGATGTAGCGGTGGCTGAGGGTCGCGGCGGCGACGATGGCGCTGTCGCTGATGCGCACGCCGTGGTGGACCTCGTACTTCTCCTTGATGCCGCGCAGGATGGAGACGGTGTCCTCGACGCTGGGCTCTTCCACGAAGACGGGCTGGAAGCGGCGGGCGAGGGCGGCGTCCTTCTCGACGTGTTTCCGGTACTCGTCCAGCGTGGTGGCGCCGACGCAGTGCAGCTCGCCGCGGGCGAGGGCAGGCTTGAGCAGGTTGGAGGCGTCCATGGCGCCGTCGCCCTTTCCGGCGCCGACCAGGGTGTGCATCTCGTCGATGAACAGGATGATGCCGCCCTCGGCCGCGGTGACCTCGGCCAGCACGGCCTTGAGCCGCTCCTCGAACTCGCCGCGGTATTTGGCGCCGGCGATCAGGGAGCCCATGTCCAGCGCCATGACGACCTTGTCGCGCAGGGATTCCGGCACGTCGCCGTTGACGATGCGCAGGGCCAGGCCCTCGACGATGGCGGTCTTGCCGACGCCGGGCTCGCCGATCAGGACGGGGTTGTTCTTGGTGCGGCGGGCGAGGACCTGGATGGTGCGGCGGATCTCCTCGTCGCGGCCGATGACGGGGTCGATCTTGCCGTCGCGGGCGGCGAGGGTCAGGTCGCGGGCGTAGCGTTTGAGGGCGTCGTAGCCGTCCTCGGCGGCGGCGCTGTCGGCGGTCTTGCCCTTGCGGACCTCGGCGATGGCGGCGTCGAGCTTTTCGGGCGTGGCGCCGACGGATTTCAGGACCTCGGCGGCGACGCCGCCCTCGCGGGCGATGGCGCCCAGCAGGCGTTCGGTGGTGACGAAGGCGTCGCCGGCCTTCTTCGAGGCTTCCTCGGCGCTGGAGAAGACGCGGGCGGTGTCGCCGTCGAGATAGAGCTGGCCCGAGCCGCCCGAGACCTGGGCGCGCTTCTTGAGGGCGGTTTCGGTGGCGGTTTCGGCGCGGGCGGGGTCGCCGCCGGCGGCGGTGATCAGGTTGCGGGCCAGGCCGTCGCGCTCTTCCAGCAGGACCTTGAGCAGGTGTTCGGGGGCGAACTGCTGGTGGCGGCGGGCGAGGGCCAGCGACTGGGCGGACTGGACGGCCTGTTTGGCGCGGTCGGAGTAGAGGTCGAGGTTCAAGGCGTATTCCCTGCGGACAGCGGAGGAGCCGGGCGCATCCTCATGCAAGCAACGCGCCGGGCGGTTGCATGATCAGGTGGGCGCCGCCCCGGGGCCGTGCAAGAGGCCGCTGGCGAGGCGGGCGGAGGCGCGCTAGCGTCCGGCCCGAGTCCAGTCGGGAGCCCCTTGCATGTCCATCCGTCTTACCCGCCGCGCGGCGCTGGTTTCGTCCGTGGCCGGAGCGGCCGCCCTGCCGTCGCGGGGCTGGGCCCAGGCGCCCGCCAACGACAGCGCGGCGCTGGCGGATCAGGTGGACGCCTATGTGAAGCGGACGATGGCGGCCTTCCCCGATCAGCCGGCGGTGTCGGTGGCGCTGGTCAAGGGCGGTCAGGCGGTGCTGACGCGCGGCTACGGCGTGCGGGCGATCGGCGGGGCGGCGGTGGACGAGCACACCCTGTTCGCCATCGCCTCGAACACCAAGGCGGTGACCTGCGCGGCCCTGGCCATCCTGATCGACGAGGGGAAGGTGAAGTGGGACGAGCCGGTGCGGACGTATCTGCCCGGCTTCAGCCTGTCGAAGCCCGAGCTGAACGGGATGGTGACGGTGCGCGATCTGGTCAGCCACCGGATCGGCTTCGGCCTGGGGGCCGGCGACCTGCTGTTCTGGCCCAACAGCGACCGGACGCGGGCCGAGATCATGGCGGCCATTCCGCATGTGCCCATCGAGGACAGCTTCCGCACGACCTACCACTACTGCAACCTGATGTTCGTGGCCGCGGGCGAGGTGGTGGCGGCGGCCTCGGGCATGCCGTGGGAGCAGTTCGTGCAGACGCGGATCCTCGACCGGCTGGGCATGACGGAGACCCTGCCGCTGATGACGGCGGCGGACCCGGCGAAGTCGGCGCTGCCGCACGGCCGGATCGGGCCGCCGCTGCGCTATCAGGGCGAGATGCGGACCATCGGCCAGTCGATCCAGGAGGTCTGGGACTGGGCCGCGGCGGGCGCGGCGGGCGGCTTCGTCACCAACCCGGTGGACTGGGCCAAATGGATCGCGGTGCAGCTG
>NZ_JAKFEB010000034.1:0-3282 GCF_036677305.1 Brevundimonas sp.
GTCGTCGCGCGGCGTCGAGGATGCGGCGGGGCTGGTCGAGCGGATTCTGGCGCTGGATACGGCCCTGCGCACGGCGCAGACGGCCGAGCAGACGGCGCTGGCGCGGCGCAACGAGAGCTCGAAGCTGATCGGCGCCGCCATGGCGAAGAAGGACACGGCCGGGGCCGAGCGGCTGAAGGCCGAGGTCGAGAGCCTGAAGGGCGAGATCGCCGCGGCGGGCGAGGATTCGACCCGGATCGCCAAGGACCTGCGCGACCTGCTGGCGGCGCAGAAGAGCCTGGCGGCGGACGACGTGCCCGAGGGCGAGGACGAGGCCGGCAATGTGCTGTGGGGCCAGCCGTGGGGGCGTCCGCGCGAGGGCGGCCCGGCCAAGGATCACGCCGATCTGGGCGAGGCCATGGGCCTGCTGGACTTCGAGGCGGCGGCCAGGATGTCGGGCTCGCGCTTCGCGGTGCTGAAGGGCGGGCTGGCGCGGCTGGAACGGGCCATCGGCCAGTTCATGCTGGACGTGCAGACGGCCGAGCACGGCTATCTGGAGGTCAATCCGCCGTATCTGGTGCGCGACGAGGCGATGTTCGGGACGGGGCAGCTGCCGAAGTTCAAAGAGGATCTCTTCGTAACGGCCTCGATCGACTACGAAGCCGTACAACTGAAGGCCCAAGAGAAGCTCTTGGCTGATACGGCGTCTGAACGAGCTGAACTCGATGCGATTTCGCTTGAGGTCGCAGCTGGCAATTTTCAGCACGTTGAGAGGCTTGCCGAGATTGCAAAACGGTTCGATATCGAGAGCCTACTTGCCGATCTTAACCTGAACATTGACGAACGGTCTCCCGAGTTTCAACGCTCCCACTTCCTCATCCCCACCGCCGAAGTCTCCCTGACCAACCTCGTCCGCGAGCAGATCCTGCCTGAGAGCGAGCTGGCCACGCCCATGCGGCTGACCGCCCTGACGCCCTGTTTCCGGGCCGAGGCGGGCTCGGCCGGGCGGGATACGCGCGGCCTGATCCGGCAGCACCAGTTCCACAAGGTGGAGATGGTCTCGATCTGCAAGCCCGAGGATTCCGAGGCCGAGCACGAGCGGATGGTGCGCTGCGCCGAGGCGGTGCTGGAGAAGCTGAACCTGCCGTACCGCCGCATGCTGCTGTGCAAGGGCGACATGGGCTTTTCGGCGAGGAAGACCTTCGACCTGGAGGTCTGGCTGCCGTCGCAGGGCATGTATCGCGAGATTTCCAGCTGCTCGAACTGCGGGGACTTCCAGGCCCGGCGGATGGACGCGCGCTTCAAGCGCGACGGCGAGAAGAAGACCGAGTTCGTCCACACCCTGAACGGCAGCGGCCTGGCCGTCGGCCGAACGCTTGTGGCCGTGATGGAGAACTATCAGGAAAGTGATGGGCGGATCGCCGTCCCGTCCGTGCTGCTGCCCTATATGGGCGGCATCACCCATGTCGGAGCCTGACGCCATGAAAGCCGTCATCATCGCCGCCGCCGCCGCCGCCGCCGCCCTCTCGCTGGGAGCCTGCGCCTCGACGCCTCCCGGCGAGGCGTTCGACCCCGCCGGAACCGCCTTCACCGGCTTTGTCCGCGTCACCGAGGGCGAGTTCCAGCTTTATCCGCGCGAGGCCCAGCTGCGGTCCCCGTTCGCCCGTCCCTGCGTATCCGGCGTCCTGCCGCTCAACGAGCAGCGGACCGCGCGGGAATTGTCAGGCCGCAAGGTGACCTTCACCGGCCGGGCCGTCCGCTGGCCGGGCGGGGTCGCCCTGGAGCACGAGGGCTCCACCGTCCGCAACACCTGCGGCGGGGATCACGTCATCCTGGCGCAGAGCGTCTCCGTGCTGCGCTAGGCCTTCGATTGCGCATTCTCCTGACCAATGACGACGGCATCGAAGCCGAGGGGCTGGAATGTCTCGAGCGGATCGCGCGAAAGCTGTCCGACGACATCTGGGTGTGCGCGCCGGCCGTCGAACAGTCGGGCAAGGGGCGCGGGATCACCCTGACCGAGCCGCTGCGGGTCAACCGCATGGGTGAAAAGCGGTTCGCGGTGACGGGAACGCCGACGGACTGCGTCGTGCTGGCCGTCAACGACCTGATGCCGGAGCGGCCCGATCTGGTGCTGTCGGGCGTGAACCGGGGGCACAACGTCGGCGAGGACTGCTCGTATTCCGGCACGGTCGCGGGCGCCCTGCAGGGCATGGCCTTCGGCATCCGCTCGATCGCCCTGAGCCAGAGCCTGGAGCGGTTCCACGACGAGGTGACGGCGCACTGGGAGACGGCCGAGGCGTATGCGCCGCCCATCATCAGCCGCCTGCTGGCCCAGCCGTGGCAGGACGGGGTGGTGATGAACCTGAACTTCCCCGCCCGCGCGCCCGACGTCGTGACCGAGGTCGAGGTGACGCGGCAGGGATTCCGCGACATCGGCGAGATGCATGCGGTCAAGCGGACCGACCTGAGGGGCCGGGACTATTACTGGATGAGCTTCCGCGGTTCGAAGCAGGACCATGCCGCGGGGACGGATCTGCGGGCCATGGACGAGGGGAAGATATCGGTCACGCCGCTGCATATTGACCTGACGCATGCGCCGAGCATCCACGATCTGAAGGGCGTGCTTGGCGGGGCGCCGCCAAAGGGTATGGTCGCCCGATGAAGCTGAACGACGACAGGGCGGGGCGGCTGATCCTCGGGCTGCGGCAGCAGGGGGTGACCGACCCCAGGGTGCTGGCGGCCATGGAGTCGATCGACCGCGCCGTCTTCGTGCACGAGAAATTCCTCGACCAGGCGTGGGAGGACCAGGCCCTGCCGATCGACTGCGCCCAGACGATCAGCCAGCCCTATATCGTCGGCCTGATGACCCAGGCGCTGGACGTGCAGCCGCGCCACCGGGTGCTGGAGATCGGCACGGGCAGCGGCTACCAGGCCGCCGTGCTGAGCCGGCTGGCGCGCTACGTCTATTCCATCGAGCGGTACCGCAGCCTGCTGACCGAGGCCGAGAGCCGGCTGAAGGAATTGAAGATCGACAATGTCATCACCCGCCACGGGGACGGCAATCTGGGCTGGCCCGAACAGGCCCCGTTCGACCGGATCATGGTCACGGCCGCGGCCCCGGGCGAGCCGACCGAACTACTGCACCAGCTGAAGCCGGGCGGGATCCTGGTCTGTCCGGTCGGGCGCAGCTCGGTGCAGATGCTGCACCGCTATGTCGGGCAGCCGGACGGCTCGTTCCGGCGCGAGAGTCTCAGCGAGGTGCGGTTCGTGCCGCTGGTCGAGGGGACGGCCAAGGAGGGATGA
>NZ_JAKFEB010000035.1:0-3113 GCF_036677305.1 Brevundimonas sp.
GCCGCGGGGCCCTCGCTGACGCTGGTCACCTTCAACATCTGGCACAATCAGGGAGACTGGGCCGCGCGGCTGCCGCTGCTGATCGCGGCGATCCGGGCGGAGAATCCGGACGTCGTCGCCCTGCAGGAGGTGCTGGAGGATGCGGCCGTCGGCCTGCCCAACCAGGCGCGCACCCTCGCCGACGCCCTGGGCGGCTATCAGATGCATTTCGTCTCGACCGACGCCGAGGGCGCCCCGCGCCGGTACGGCAACGCCATACTGAGCCGCCTGCCGGTGCTGGCGCACGACTGGAAGAAGCTGGAGCCGCTGGACGACTACCGCACCGCCGTCCGGGCGCGGATCGACGTCGGCGGCCGGCCCGTCGACATCGTCAACACCCACCTGGCCTGGCAGGCGGACGCCCAGGCCGTGCGGGCGCGCCAGATCGCCGATCTGATGGCCTGGCTGCCCAGGGACGGAACGCCGCTGATCGCCACGGGCGACTTCAATGCGGTGCAGGAGGACGCCGGGCTGGCGGTGCTGACGGGGCAGCGGTTCTTCAGCGCCCTGCCCCGCGGATCCGCGCCCACGACCCTGAACCCGGCCAAGGGCCACCCGCCCCGCGTCATCGACCACATCTTCGCCGAAGCGGCCCGGTTCGCGCCCGTGCGGTCAGCCGTGATCGGCGCCGAGCCGACCGGCGGGGAATATCCGTCCGACCATTTCGGCGTGGCGGCGACCCTCAGGCTGCGCTGAACCGGCGCGACAGCCAGCGGGCGGCGACGGCGCTGAGCGCCGCGACCCCAAGCATGCCCGCGGCCGGGACCAGGGCGGCGATGTCCTCGCCCAGCGGACCGACCACCGGAATCAGGGCCCACAGGATGGCGATCCCGGCGACGCCCCACGGCACCAGGGCCGCAACGGTCATCCACGCCCGGCGCAGGGCGATCCGCTGCGCCAGCTGCGCCTGGAAGGCGTAGTCCCGCGCCGGCGGGGCTTCCGCGGCGAACAGGGCCTGGAGTTTCTGTTCAGGCGTCATCGTCGGACCCTTTGAGCGCCGCAAGCAGCCGCGCCCGTCCGCGCGCAACATGCGACTTCACCGTGCCGAGAGGCAAGCCCAGGGCGACCGAGGCCTCGCCGTGCGACCAGCCGTCGGCCAGGCACAGGGCGACGCAGGCGCGGACATCCGGCGGCAGTTCCGCCATCGCCGCGGCCATGGACAGCCGGTCCTCGTGCGACACGCCGGCGGGCGGAGCGGCCGTCTCCAGCCAGACATTGTCCCGCGCCGCGCCGCGCCGCGCGCCGCGGATCCGGTCCTGCGCCTTGCGCCAGGCGATGCCGCACAGCCAGGCCCGCACGCCGGACGGATCCCTGAGCGACCGCAGCGAGCGCCATGCGGCGAGGAAGGCGTCCTGGGCCACATCGTCCGCCTCGGCCCAGCCCCTGCCCAGGGCCCGGCGCAGAAAGGCGCGAACGGCCGCCTGATGCCGTTCGACCAGCCGCGAGAAGGCGGCGTCCGAGCCGGCGGTTGCGCGGCCCACCAGCTCGGCGTCTGTCAGAAGTCCGTCCATGCCCCCGGTCCCGGTCGGGCATCAGCCCCGCCGGCGTCCCGTCAGGGCCGAGACCAGACAGGCCAGGCACAGGGCGCCCAGGACGAAGGTCACGATCAGGAAGGCCTCTCCGGCGCCGTACATGTCGGTGTAGGCGGCGTAGCCGAAGCCGGCGCCCATGACCCCGAACAGGACCACCGAGAACCAGTTGCCGTCGTTCATGCGGCTGCCGCGGTCCTCGTTCGGGGAGTCCCACATGCCGCTGCCGTCGATGGGACGATCCAGCACCTTGAGCAGGGCCTCGGGCGGCTCCTGGCCCCGGGCCGCATAGGTCTTGATCAGGTCCAGCGTATCCTTCTGGCGTCGATAGTTGAGGAAGCTGGAGAAGCCTCCGAACACGAACCAGGCCAGCGGGAACAGCAACCACCAGTAGGAACGGAAAAGGTCTTCCATGATCTTCACCCCTCATGAGCCGGACGCCCTGCCCGCGCTTTCATAGGGTAGTCGCCGCCGACCGCGCCAGCGGATGCGGCCTGCTCGAATTTTTGCGCCTCCGGTGCGAGCGGGAGAGCGCAACCCATCTTGCGGCCCCGCGTTCGCTGGCGGACACTCAGTCCCACACCGGAGCCTCCCCCATGGTCCAGATCACCTATCGCATCGTCGAGCATGACGGAGGCTGGGCCTATCAGTCGGGCGGCACCTATTCCGAGACCTATCCGACCCACGAGTCGGCGCGCGCCGCCGCCGTCGCCGTGGCGCGCGAGCAGAAGGTGCCGGACGAGGACACGCTGATCGAATACGCCGACTCCTCGGGCCGCTGGATCACCGAACGCGCCGACGGCCACGACCGTCCCGAGGTCGACGTCGAGGGCTGATCGGGCGCCGGCGCATGCCCGCGGCGTCAGCATGGGCTATGATCCCGGCGCAGGAACGCAGGAGAGCCTCATGATCCGCTTGTCGCCCCGCTTCGCCGCTCCCTTCGCCATGGTCGTCGCCCTCGCCTTCCCCGCGGCGGCCCAGCAGGTCCGGTATTACGAGGTGCCGCCCGGCGGGCGCGCCCACGACGTGGCCGTCACCTCCGACGGAGAGGTCTGGTGGACGGTCCAGCGCGGCGGCGGCCACGGCATCCTGGATCCCCGCACGGGTGAGACCGTGATCGTGCCGCTGGGCGAAGGATCCGCGCCGCACGGCGTCATCGTCGGGCCCGACGGAAACGCCTGGATCACCGACGGGGGCCAGAATGCGATCGTCCGCGTCGACCGCGCCACCCGCGAGGTCAAGGTCTGGCCGCTGCCGGCGGAGACGGGGCCGGTGAACATGAACACCGCCACCTTCGACCATCGCGGCCGCATCTGGTTCACCGGCCAGACCGGATTCTACGGCCGGCTCGACCCCGCGACCGACGACATGAAGGTGTGGGCGGCGCCGCGCGGCCGGGGTCCCTACGGGATCACCACCACCCCGTCGGGCGACGTCTGGTACGCCTCCCTGGCCGGCAGTCATATCGCGAAGGTCGATCTCGATACCGGCGAGGCGACCGTCGTCGAGCCGCCCACCCCGAACCAGGGCGCGCGGCGCGTCTGG
>NZ_JAKFEB010000036.1:0-3710 GCF_036677305.1 Brevundimonas sp.
TGGCGGCGGCTGACGCCGGCGATCATGGCCTCGGCCGTCTCGCGCGGCGCATAGACGGTGACCATGGCGGCCAGGCCCGTGCGCCTCAGCCGGGTGACCGGGTCGGTGCGGAAACTGGTGTGATCCCAGACGCCGGCCCGAACCTTCGGCTCGGCCAGTTCCAGCAGCACGGCGCCGACGCCGCCGATGAACAGGGCGATCGGGTTCTTGAACACCCGCCACGACACCGAGTCCGGCGCCGCGAGGGCGGGGGCCCCGACGGGGGTCGAGAAATCCACGGCCATGCCTTCGACGCGCGTCAGCTCGCCGGCGATGGTCTCGATACGGGTTTGCAGCGGAGAGGGGAGTCTGTGGGGGAGCATGCAGAGGTAAGGCCAAGCTGGCCCCCGTTGTTCCCCGGGTGCGACATCGCCGCCGGATCGCTCCGGCGGCGGCGGCGGTCAGTACTGCATCGTTTCCGTCAGCGTCACCGGCGCGGCGGCGACCGTGAATTTGCGCTCGTCGAAGACGGGCGGGCCCATCATCGGCAGGGAACTGTTCGAGAAGGCCCAGCCGTCGGTCCCGTAGTCGAACCGGTCGTTGCCGTTCAGGTCGTGCATGACCATCAGCGCATAGTCGCCGGGCGCGACGTTGCGGAACGTCAGGGTCACGCCGCCGGCGGCCGCTTCGGCCACGGCCTCATAGGCGGGGGCGGCGCGCAGGAATTGGTCGCGTGTGTTCAGGCTGGCCTTGATCGGGCCGGGGCGGACCTGGACGCCGGTCAGGGTGACGGTGACGGTCTCCGCGGCGGCGGATCCCGTGGTCAGGGCCAGGGCGGCGAGGGCCAGTGCGAGGACTTTCATGGGCTTCGTTCCTTCGGTTATGAAGAACTTTATAAAGCAAAGTGAAAGAGCCTGTCAATGCATGGGAGAGGCCCCGACGCAAAGGTGCGGACCGTCGCATGACGGCCCGCACCCTTTCGTCTCGATATCAGCGGCGTGACTGCGCCGCCGGAAGGATCAGCCCTTGGCCGCGTAGCCCTTGCCGCCGTTGGACGGGCGGCGGCTGCGGGGACGGCGTTTGATCTCGCCGGCCGGCTTGGTTTCACCCGGCGCCGAGGTGTGGCGCGGGTCGTTGTTCGAGGTACGCGGACGCTCGCGCGCCAGCGGATCGAAGGCGCGTTCCGGCATTGGACGGGCGTCGCGGCCCGGACCGGCCTTGCGGACGCGGTGCGGTTGCCCGCCGCCCTCCAGCTTGACGCCGTCGCGGCGCGGGTTGCGCGGACCGCGTTGCTGCTGGCGATCGCCGCGGCCGTCGTCGGGCATCGAGGCCTTGGACTTGACGCCCGAGGCCATGATCGACTGGTCCAGCAGGGCCAGCGACTTGTCGTTGCGGCGATCGGTCGACGGGATCTTCTGGCGCGTGACCTTTTCGATGTCGCGCAGCAGCTTCATCTCGTCGCCGGCCACGAAGCTGATCGCCGTGCCGTCGGCGCCGGCGCGGGCCGTACGGCCGATGCGGTGCACATAGGCTTCCGGCACATAGGGCAGCTCGAAGTTCAGCACGTGCGAGACGCCGTCCACGTCGATGCCGCGGGCGGCGATGTCGGTGGCGACCAGAACGCGCAGCTTGCCGGCCTTGAAGGCGGCCAGGGTGCGTTCACGCTGGGGCTGGCTCTTGTTGCCGTGGATGGCGCCGGCTTCGACGCCGCCGGCTTCCAGATAGGCCGCGACCTTGTCGGCGCCGTGCTTGGTCTTGGTGAAGACCAGGCAGCGGGTGTAGCCCGGATCGGCGAACATCTCGGTCAGCAGGGCGCGCTTGCGGCCCTGTTCGATGTGGATGATCGACTGGCTGATGCGCTGGACCGTGGTGGCCTGGGGCGTCACCGACACCTTGACCGGATCCTTGAGCAGTTCGCCGGCCAGCTTGCCGATCTCGCCCGGCATGGTGGCCGAGAAGAACAGGTTCTGACGCTTGGCCGGGATGCGGCTGACGATCTGGCGGATCGGCTTGACGAAGCCGAGGTCCAGCATCTGGTCGGCCTCGTCGAGGACGAAGATTTCCGTCTGGCTGAGGTCCAGCGTCTTCTGCTGCATATGGTCCAGCAGGCGGCCGGGGGTGGCGACCAGGACGTCGAGGCCCTGTTGCAGGGCGCGTTCCTGCGGCCCGTATTTCACGCCGCCGAAGATGACGGCGACGCGGAAGCCCAGGTGTTTGCCGTAGCTCTTGAAGCTTTCGGCGATCTGGCTGGCCAGTTCGCGGGTCGGCGACAGGATCAGGACGCGCGTGGTGCGGGGCACGGGCGGGATGCGGTTGGCGGCCAGGCGGTGCAGGATCGGCAGGGCGAAGGCCGCCGTCTTGCCGGTGCCGGTCTGGGCGATGCCCAGCAGGTCCTTGCCGGCCATGACGTCAGGGATGGCCTGCGCCTGGATCGGGGTGGGGGTGGTGTAGCCTTCGGAGGCCAGCGCCTGCAGGAGGGCCGGATTCAGGCCGAAGGTGTCGAATGTCTTGCTCATGTGAGCGGCTTCTTTCGCGTATGCGGCGACGCGCATCAGCCATGGCTCAACGCCGAAAGGCCGCGCACCGCCAGTCCCGACAGGGTCTCGGGGAGGAGACCTTCGGGGTGGATCGGGCGCCGCCCCGCGTGTCCGGGCAGCGAATGAATCTTGAGGAACCGGCGACTGCTACAGTCAGGTCTTCGAAGTTCGGAAGACCCACACGCGCTGGAGGCGCCGGTAATCGCAATTGTGCGACGCAGCGCAAATGGGCTTCCAATGCGGCCAAGTCAAGGCGCGGGGGTTAACTGCCGCCCAGCAGGCTGACCGCCATGTTCACCGTCAGGGCCACGATCACGGTGTTGAACAGGAAGGCCGTGACGCTGTGAACCGTCGTCGTGCGGCGCAGCGCCCTGTCGGAAATCTGGATGTCGGCGGTCTGCTGGGCCACGCCGATGATCGTCGAGAAATGCACGAAGTCCCAGTAGTCGGGGTCCTCGCCGCCCGGGAAGATCAGGCCGCCGCGGTCCCCCGCCTTGGCCTTGCCGCGTGATCCGCCCGCCGCCTCTGGCGCATAGAATTCGTGGGCGTAGTGGAAGGCGAAGATGGTGTGCACGAAGGTCCAGGACAGGGCGACCGTGGCCAGGCCTACGATGGCCGCCATGCCGGCCTGATCCTTGTCGCCGGCAACCCGGACAGCCTCGCCCACGACGACGGCGATGCTGGCGAGGGCCGCGAATACGGCGAGTGGCAGGACCGCGCCCCCGGCCTCGTCAAGCGCGGCGGCGCGTTTGCGGATGTCGTCCGGCGACCGGGCGCGGAACAGCTTCAAGGCGCTTTCGATCAGGAACAGGCCGACGCCGACATCCCAGCCCAGCGCCAGCCGGTTCAGCCAGCCCCCGCCGACCGGCCAGACCAGACTTGAGGCGGCGATCAGCAGAACGAGGATCAGCGGCCAGTGCAGGCGCAGCCAGGCGAATGCTTGCATACCGGAATGATGCGCCCGTCGGCGACGACGGCAAGCCCGCATCGTCTTCGCGCTTGCGAAAAGCGCTCGACTTCCGTCGGGTCATCACGGAATGTTACAGCCACGCCGCCTCCACTCCCCGGGATCGAACCATGCCGATGACGCCGCGCGCCGGACTTCAGGTCGCTGATGAGCTGGCCGTCTTCCTGGAGAGCGAGGCGCTGCCGGGGACGGGGATCGGTCCCGAGGCCTTCTGGACCGGCGTCGCC
>NZ_JAKFEB010000037.1:0-8714 GCF_036677305.1 Brevundimonas sp.
CCCTCGGCGATGAAGACGTATTTGCCGTGCAGTTCGATGCCCGGCTGGAAGTCGTCGGTCGGCTTGCCGTGGCGGTCGATGCCGAAGACGCCGGCGACGACGCCCTTCACGGTTCCGGTCGGCTCGTCCCAGACCACATGGCTGGCGGCCATGCCCGGATAGACCTCGACGCCCAGCGCTTCCGCCTGTTCGCCCAGCCAGCGGGCGACATTGCCCAGCGAGCCGATGTAGCAGCCGTCGTTGTGCATGATGGGCGGCAGCAGGAACATGGGCAGCGAGACCTGGCCCATCGGACCCAGGATCATGAACCGATCCTCGGTGACAGGCGTCTCCAGCGGCGCGCCGCGCTCTTTCCAGTCCGGGAAGAGTTCGACCAGGGCCTTGGGATCAAGCACGGCGCCCGAGACGATGTGGCCGCCGATCTCGGCGCTCTTCTCCAGCACCGCGACGGTGATCTCCTTGCCGTCCTTCTCCGCCCGCTGCTTCAGGCGGATGGCGGCGGCGAGGCCCGCGGGACCGCCGCCGACGATGACGACGTCGTATTCCATCACCTCGCGCTCGACCCCGGCCAGGGCCTCGGCCGGCGGCAGCTTGTCGATCACGGCTTCCTGCCAGGCGTTTGTCGCGCCGCCCTCGATCGCGTCCTCGGCCATGCCCTGATTTCCTCGTGGTCGGTGGGGTCTTGGTGTTTTCCGCTTATCGGAAGGTGACGCAAGGGTGGTCAAGGACTATCCCTGTGCCGACCGTCATGATCACCCAGCCCCTCGACGCCGCCGCGACCGAAAGCCTGCTCGCCTTCTGGCGCGACGCGGGCGTGGACGCCTGTTTCGAGGATGCGCCGGTCGACCGGACCCACGTCGTCCCGCCGCCGGCGGTGAAGGCGGTGGCCAAGGCCACGGCCTCGGTGGTGGCCGCGCCTGACGCCGGGGACTCCCTGGCCGAGGCGCGCCGACTGGCCGCCGGGGCCGGCACGCTGGAAGAGCTGGGCCAGGCCATCGCCGCCTTCGAGGGCTGCCCGCTGAGGGGCATGGGGGCGACGCAATCCGTGTTCAGCCGCGGCAATCCCGAGGCGCCGGTTCTGGTCATCGGCGAAGGACCGGGCGCGGAGGAGGATCAACGCGGCCAGCCTTTCATCGGCAAGGCGGGCCAGCTGCTGGACCGGATGCTGAAGGAAGCGGGGCTCGAGGGCCGCGTGTTCATCACCAACACCGTCTTCTGGCGGCCGCCGGGCAACCGGACGCCGACCCCCGCCGAACAGGCCGTCTGCGCGCCGTTCGTGGAGCGGGCCTTCGCCCTCCTCAAGCCGAAGGCGGTGCTGCTGCTGGGCGCGGCGGCGGCGAAGTCGGTGCTGGCCACCGACGAGGGCATCATGCGGATGCGCGGCCAGTGGAAGGAATGGCGCCTGTCCGAGGGCGCGGTTTCCGCCCCGGTCCTGCCGACGCTGCATCCCGCCTTCCTGCTGCGGCAGCCGATGGCCAAGCGTCAGGCGTGGGCGGACATTCTGTCGCTGGCCGCGCGACTGGACGCCGCGGACTGAAGCCTGTTCATCCTTCAGACTCAAAACTGCCCCAAAATGGGGAGAAATCTTGACACGGGCCGGGGGCGATGGCGCCTTCCGCGCCTGACGACCGAATGAACAGCGCATACGCGACCTGAGTCGAGACGGGTGGCGCAACGCTCAAAGGGGGCCGCCTCAGTGCCGTTTGATTTCCGCCGCGCGATCATCGCGCCGACGTTGGCAGTGGCGCTGTGCGCCATGGCGACCGCCGGCCAGGCCGAGGAAGTCCGCCGCGCGCCCACGGCCCTGAGCGCCGCCGACCGGCTCAGCTACACCACCGCCTTCGACGCGCTTCGCCGCGGCGACCTGAACGCCGCCCGCGATTCCGCGCGCCAGGCCAACGACCGCGTCCTGCTGGGCCAGGTCGAGTTCGAACGGCTGTTCCACGCCGACTACACCGCCACCTACGAGGAACTGTCGGCCTGGCTGTCGGAATACGCCGACCTGCAGTGCGCCGAGCGGGCCTGGACCCTGGCCATGCGCCGGCGGCCCGACGGCGCGCCCGAGCCCCGGCGCCCCACGCGGATGGGCGGCGGCCGGACCTGGAACGCCATCGCGCAGGCCGGCGGCAACACCGAAGGCGACCCGATGAAGGCGGCGCGCGTCGCCCTGAATCGCGACGACCTGACCGGCGCGGTCGCCCTGGGCGATCAGCTGGGCGACTGGTGGACGGTCGGACTGGCCCAGTACCGCCTCGGCGAGTTCGGCCAGGCCAAGATCGCCTTCCAGCGCGTGCTGGACGATCCGACCGAGGACGGCTGGACCCGTTCGGGCGCCGCCTTCTGGGCCGCGCGTTCGGCGGCCCGGTCCGGACAGCAGGATCGCGTCCAGCCCCTGCTGCGCCGGGCCGCGGCCTGGCCGGCGTCCTTCTACGGCCAGATCGCCCTGCGTCAGCTGGGCGAGGAGCCCGCGATCGAGAACCTCGGACCCGTCCCGTACGGCGCGGCCCGGATGCAGCACGCCTCGTATCAGCCCGACGAGCCGATCGGCGTGGACGCCGCCGAGCTGGAAGAGTTCGTGCGCTCCGAGCCGCGCGCGCTGCGCACCGTGGCCTTCTATGAGGTCGGACGGCGCAGCGACGCCCGCGACGAGTTGAAGACCGGCATCCGCGCCGCCGCCACCGATCGGGGCCGCGAGCTGTGGGCCGCCCTGGGCCGGGCCCTCGGTCCGCGCGTGACGGGCTCGGGAGACGACGTGCGCCGCGTCGACGCCGATCGCTATCCGCAGCCGGTGATCGAGCCCGACGGCGGCTTCACCGTCGAACGCTCGCTCGTCTACGCCATCGCCCGCAAGGAAACCGACTTCAACGCCCGCGCCCGTTCCGGCGCCGGGGCCTATGGCCTGATGCAGGTCATGCCCACCACCGCCGCCGAACTGACCGGCGACCGGGGCTTCATCAGCGATCCGGAGCGTCTGTTCGATCCCAACGTCAACGCCCGTCTGGGTCAGGCCTATGTGAACCGGGTGCTGGCCCTGCCGGCGATCAACGGCGACCTGCTCAGGGCCGCGGCCTCGTACAACGCCGGACCGGGTCCGATGGTGGACGCGGTGCGCAAACTGGGTCCGGAAGCGGATCCGCTGCTGCTGATCGAGACGATCGACGTGCCGCAGGCGCGCGAATATGTCGAAAAGGTCGTGGCGGCCTACTGGATCTACCAGCGCATGAACGGTCGGCCGCTGAATACGCTTGATGCGGTGGCGTCCGGCGCCTCGCGGATTCCGCTGGCCCTGGACTATGTCGCGCCGCCGCCGGCTCCGGCCCAGGCGATCGATCTGGCCTCGGCGGCCACGACCGCCGGAACCAACTAGTTTCGATCGAGATTCGACGCCTCAAATCCCGTCATTCCGGGGCCGCGCAGCGGAACCCGGAACCCAGGAGACTGGGCTCAACAGTTTGAAACCCGGCAGGCCGGGGCGTCCAGACGCCTGGGTTCCGGGTTCTGTTCCCGGCTGCGCCGGTCCCAGCCCCGGAATGACGGGATGGAGAAACCCTGCGGCTGATCGTCGATTGAATCTAGATCACGCTGACCAGAAGCGCCGGCAGGCAGCAGGCGATCACGATCATCAGCCCATAGACCATCAGGCTGGGGCGACGCGTGCCGGGCTGCTGGACGGGCGGGGACATGGCGGCCTCCGAACGCGGGGCGTTCTGAAGACTGACAGATACCGATGTTGTCTTAAGGCGCCGTTCCGGTGCGGGGTTAACGACCGGAGAGAGCCTCCGCGGACCACTCCAGAAAATCGGGCTGGGCCAGAAGGGCGTCGCGGTAGGCCGCGGCCGTCCCGTCGTCGCCATGGGCGGCCAGATCGATCTGGAAATGCCGGAACCGCGTCGCCACCGGGGTGAAGAAGGCGTCGGGCACCGACCATTCGCCGAACAGATACGGGCCGCCCTCGCCGAACCGGGTGCGCATCTCGCGCCACAGGGAGACGATGCGGCGGATGTCGCGGGTCACGGCCTCGCCCTTCGGCGGCGGCGACCGGTCGGGGCCGACCATGGTGTGGTCCGGTCCCATGCCGCAGTCGGTGCGCAGCCCCATGAAGCCTCCGTGCATCTCGCAGGCCGCCGACCGCGCCAGCCAGCGGGCGTGAGCGTCGGCGGGCCACAGCCGGACGTTGGGAAAATTCTCCGCGCACCAGACCGAAATGGACATGGAATCCCAGATCGTCTCGCCGTCGACCTTCAGCAGGGGCACGAGGCGAGAGGGCGAGATCGCCTCCAGCTCGGCCTGGCCGGCGGGCGAATAGATGTCGATCTCGCGAACGGTGAAGTCCGCCTTGCAGCGCTTCAGCACCAGCCAGGGCCGCAGCGACCAGGTGGAATACAGACGCGGTCCGATGATCAGTTCCATGAGCCCCTCCAGCGATTCAGTCCGACTGCAATACGGCCGCTCAGGGCGCGCCGCCAGCGGGCCATGGCCGAGTTTGAAGCGGCCCGGCACAAGCGGCGCTTGACTCAACCGGTCGCGGGACCGACACGACGCGCCCATGATCAGCCGCTATTCCCGCCCCGCCGCCGTCGCCATCTGGTCGCAGGAGACCAAATACCGGATCTGGTTCGAGATCGAGGCGCACGCCGCCACGCGCATGGCCGAGCTGGGCACGATCCCCGCCAGCGCCGCCGAGGCGATCTGGGCCAAGGGCAAGGATGTCGTCTTCGACGCCGACCGCATCGACGAGATCGAGCGCACCACCAAACACGACGTCATCGCCTTCCTGACCCATGTCTCCGAGATCGTCGGCGAGGAAGCGCGTTTCCTGCACCAGGGCATGACCTCGTCGGACGTGCTGGACACCTGTTTCGCGGTCCAGCTGGCCCGCGCGTCCGACCTGCTGATCGAGGGCGTCGACCGGGTGCTGGCGGCGCTGGAGACGCGGGCGAAAGAGCACAAATTCACCCCGTGCGTCGGCCGCAGCCACGGCATCCACGCCGAGCCCGTGACCTTCGGCCTCAAGCTGGCCGGATATCACGCCGAGTTCCAGCGGGCGAAGCGCCGCCTGCTGGCCGCGAAGGAAGAGATCGCCACCTGCGCCATCTCGGGCGCCGTAGGCACCTTCGCCAACGTCGATCCGGCGGTGGAGCAGTATGTCGCCGAGAAGATGGGTCTGGCCGTCGAGCCGGTCTCGACCCAGGTGATCCCGCGCGACCGTCACGCCGCCTTCTTCGCGGCCCTGGGCGTGGTCGCCTCGTCGGTCGAGCGGCTGGCCATCGAGATCCGCCACCTGCAGCGCACCGAAGTCCTCGAAGCCGAGGAGTTCTTCGACAAGGGCCAGAAGGGCTCGTCGGCCATGCCGCACAAGCGCAACCCGATCCTGACCGAGAACCTGACCGGCCTGGCCCGTCTGGTCCGCTCGGCGGTGGTGCCGGCGATGGAGAACGTCGCCCTCTGGCACGAGCGGGACATCAGCCATTCGTCGGTCGAACGCGGCATCGGGCCGGACGCGACCATCCACCTCGATTTCGCCCTGCACCGGCTGGCGGGCGTGGTCGAGCGGCTGAACGTCTATCCCGAGAACATGCAGAAGAACCTCGACCTGCTGGGCGGCCTGGTTCACTCGCAGCGGGTCATGCTGGCCCTGACGCAGGCGGGCGTGAGCCGCGAGGACGCCTATGCGGCGGTGCAGGAGAACGCGATGAAGGTCTGGCGCGGCGAGGGCCGGTTCCTGGACTTCCTCAAGGCCGACGCCCGCGTGACCCTGCCGGCGGAACAGCTGGAGGCGCTGTTCGACCTCGGCTATCATACCAAGCACGTCGACACGGTGTTCGCCCGGGTGTTCGGGGCGGCGTGAGCCTCAAGCGCGCCTTCGACCCGGTCGTCGACGCGAACACGCGGCTGCTGATCCTCGGCAGCCTGCCCGGAGACGCCTCGCTGAAGGCGGCGCAGTATTACGCCCATCCGCAGAACGCCTTCTGGCGGCTGGTCGGCGGAGTCATCGGGCGCGACCTGTCCGCCCTGCCCTATCCCGACCGGCTGGAGGCCTTAAGGGCGGCCGGGGTCGGTTTGTGGGATGTCATCGCCAGCGCGCATCGTCCCGGCAGTCTGGACGCAGCCATCCGCAACGCGGAGGGCGCTGACCTGAACCGGCTGGTGGAAACCCTGCCTGCTCTGCGAGCCGTTGCGTTCAACGGTGGAACCGCCGCCCGCCTCGGTCGGCGATGGCTTGCGCCTCGTCCGCAGGTCGAGCTGATCGACCTGCCGTCCTCAAGCCCTGCCTACACCCGGCCTCTTTCGGAGAAGGCGGCGGTCTGGTCAGCACTGGGCGCGATCATACGACCGTGCTGACAGAAGGTGCGGTCACGTGTCGCGGACCAATACCGGCCCTTCGTGCATCTTTTCCGGGCCTGAACAGTACCTGACCCTGAACCGCCGGCAGGGCGGTCGCTCAGGAGAACTTCCATGAAAGTCACCAGAACCGCCACGCTCGCCGGCGTATCGATCGCCGCCATGCTGGCCCTCGCCGCGTGCGGCAACAACGCCGAGGAAGCCGCGCCGGCGGACGCCACAGCGGCTGACGCCAGCGCCATGGCCCCGGCCCCGGCCGCCAGCGGCACCGTCGTCGCCGTGGCGCAGGGCAATCCTGACTTCAGCACCCTGGTCAGCGCCGTCACCGCCGCCGGCCTCGGCGACACGCTGAACGGCGGGGGTCCCTTCACCGTCTTCGCCCCCACCAACGCGGCCTTTGAAAAGGTCCCGGCGGCGACCCGGGAAAACCTGATGGCTCCGGCCGGCAAGGCTGACCTGACGAAAATCCTGACCTATCACGTGGTCCCCGGTCGCGTGGACGCCGCCACGCTGACGCAGCAGATCCAGGCCGGCGGCGGCAGCGCCCAGCTGACCACGGTTCAGGGCGGCGTACTGACCGCTCGCGCCGGTGCTGACGGCTCGGTCACCCTGACCGACGCCAAGGGCGGCGTATCGCGCGTGGTACAGGCCGATGTGGCGGCTTCGAACGGCGTCATCCACGCCATCGATACGGTCGTAATGCCGTAACCACGGCGTCATCGCTGAAACGGAAAGGGCCGCTCCATCGCTGGAGCGGCCCTTTTTCGATCGAAACGCGGAAGCGGCCTATTCGCCGTTGCGGATCTGGTCGCGGGCGATGGACTGCAGTTCGTCCATCTTGCGGCGGATCTCGCCTTCCGAGACGGTCAGGCCGGCGCCTTCCAGGTCCTGGGCGATCTTGCGGAAGACGTCTTCCTCGCCCGGCTGGTCGAAATCGGCCTTGACGATGGCGCGACCGTATTCCTCGGCCCCCGCGGCGTTCAGACCCATTTTCTCGGCAGCCCACAGGCCCAGGAGCTTGTTGCGCCGGGCAACCGCCTTGAACTCCTGTTCCTGATCGAGGGCAAACTTGGACTCAAAGCCCTTTTCCCGATCGTCGAAGGTGGTCATGGGCGTTGCAAGGCTCCGTCAGGCGGCCAAAGCGGGGCCGCAGTCGAGGTGGTCTATATCCACCCCCTACCCGAACGCAACCGGAACTGACGGGGTTGCGACGAGGCGCCCCGGAAGCGCGCCAAAACGACGCTGGTTTGTGTCGCGGCGCCGCATCCGCTAAGGGTTCGCGCGACTTTTTCCCGCCCGCCCGATTCCGGATCAAGCCGCCCAGACACGGTCTGGCCGCTCGCTTTGCGTTTCCGGCAGGCCCCGCCCGGACCGAAGATGATGAACGTCAAGCGCAAGAAGCTCTACGAGGGCAAGGCCAAGATCCTCTACGAGGGTCCCGAGCCCGGCACCCTGATCCAGTATTTCAAGGACGACGCCACCGCCTTCAACGGCGAGAAGAAGGCCCAGCTCGAGGGCAAGGGCGTCATCAACAATCGTATCAGCGAGTTCGTCATGTCGCGCCTGAACGGCATCGGCGTGACCAACCACTTCATCAAGCGGCTGAACCTGCGCGAACAGCTGATCCGCGAAGTCGAGATCATTCCGCTGGAAGTCGTCTGCCGCAACGTCGTGGCCGGCTCGATGAGCCAGCGCCTCGGCATCGACGAGGGCACGCCCCTGCCCCGCTCGATCATCGAATTCTACCTCAAGAAGGACGAGCTCAACGACCCGATGGTCACGGAAGAGCACATCACGGCCTTCAACTGGGCCACGACCCAGGAGCTGGACGACATCCTGGCCATGACCGTCCGCGTGAACGACTATCTGTCGGGCATGTTCGGCGCCGTCGGCATCACCCTGGTGGACTTCAAGATCGAGTTCGGCCGCATCTGGGAGAACGATTTCAGCCGCGTCATCCTGGCCGACGAGATCAGCCCCGATTCGTGCCGCCTGTGGGACACCAATACGGGCGAGAAGCTGGACAAGGACCGCTTCCGCCGCGATCTGGGCAATGTGATCGAAAGCTACACCGAGGTGGCCCGCCGCCTCGGCATCATGAAGGACATGCCGACCGTGATTCAGGGTGGATTGCACTAATGGCCAAGGTGAAGGTGCACGTGTTTCTCAAGCCCGGCGTTCTGGACGTCCAGGGCAAGGCCGTCGAAGGCGCCCTGCACGGGCTGGGCTGGTCGGGCGTGACCAACGCCCGCGTCGGCAAGCTGATCGAGTTCGATCTGGACGGCGCGGCCGATCCGGCCGCCGAGGCGAAGAAGATGTGCGAGCAGCTGCTGGCCAACACCGTGATCGAAAGCTACCGCATCGAGGCCGCG
>NZ_JAKFEB010000038.1:0-2433 GCF_036677305.1 Brevundimonas sp.
CGGCCCAGCAGCCAGTTCATCTTGGACTGCAGGTCGGCGGGCGAACCCGAGGCCAGCAGGGTGTAGGGGCCCGGGTCGTTGTCGGGATAGCCGCTGGGCTCCATCGGCATTTCCAGCATGACCTCGTGGCCCTGGGCGCGGGCCAGGTCGATCCAGGTCTGCAGCCCTTCGGCATAGGGCACGAAGCTCAGCGTCACCTCGGCGGGCAGACGTTCGATGGCGGCCCGGGTGGTGACGGCGTTCAGGCCCAGGCCGCCGACGATCAGGGCGACGCGCGGTCGGCCGTTCGAGCGGAACGGACGGGCGTAGGCCTGGGCCGGCACGCGGCCGTCGGTGGCGATGGTGGGCAGGGGACCGTTCGGACCCGGCTGGCTCAGGCCGGCGATCGGGGCGGGCGGCAGGGGCGAGGCCTCGACGCGCGGCGCGGTGACGGGCGCGCCGTTTCCGGACACCGTGGCGCCGTTCGGCAGGGTGATGACCGCCTCGCCGGCCAGGGCCGGATCGAGCGCGCCGCCGTCGGCCGCCATATCCTGCCAGGAGCCGTAGGCGCCCATGGAGAAGGCTTCCAGCCCGGTCGGGACCGGCGCGGAGGCGGGAGCTTCGCGTTTCAGCGCCGCGCGGGCCGTGGGGGCTCCGGCGCGGGGATCGCCCAGCACGGTGATGAACAGGGCGGCGGCGCTCATCAGCAGCAGGCCGGCTCCGGCGACGGCGACCGGCGGCTTGCGGACGAAACGGACCACAGGCGCGAGGTTTTCGCGCATGGAGCGGCGCACCGGGGGGATACCGGCGGTGGCGGCCAGGACGGATTGGCGTTTGGCGAACATGGCAGACTGGACGCTTGATACGGGGTCCGCGAGACGGACTCCTTCAAGGGCACAGTGGCGGGGGTCGGTTAAGAAAGCCTAACGCGCGTTAGGCATGGGATCGGCCCGCGCCGCCTCAGTTTTCCGGCGCGGGATCCGGCTCGACCGCGGCCAGGGTCGCGCCCGGTTCGGAGACCACGACGCCTTCCGGCGCGGCGGCCAGCTGGGCCAGGTTTCCGCCGGCCCGCAGCACGTCGAAGGCCCGCTCCAGCTGGTAGTCCTTGTCCTCGTCATAGGTCTCGCCAGGCGCTTCGCGGGGCGTGTGCGGTCCCTTCCGCTCGGCGCCGATCGACGAGTCCAGGGCCGTGGCGTAGGCGGCCTCGGAATAGATGAAGTTGGACCGCGACACGATCCGCGCCTCGGCCGCCGAACGCGACACCTCCAGATCCGGCTCGATGCCGATCTTCTGGATCGAGGCGCCGGACGGCGTGTAGTAGCGCGCCGTGGTGATCGACAGGGCGCCGTCGGCGCCGTTGCGCAGCGGGATGACGGTCTGGACCGAACCCTTGCCGAAGCTGGTCAGGCCGACCAGCGTCGCGCGCTGGTGATCCTTCAGCGCGCCGGCCACGATCTCCGACGCCGAGGCCGAGCCGTAGTTGATCAGCACCACCAGCGGCAGGCCGCCGATCTGGTCGCCGGGGCGGGCGGCGTAGCGCTGGATCTGGTCCGCCTTGCGCCCGCGCTGGCTGACGATCTCGCCCCGCTCGAGGAAGGCGTCGGACACGGCGATGGCCGCGTCCAGCAGCCCGCCGCCGTTGTTGCGGAGGTCCAGGACATAGCCCTTGATGGCGGGGTTCTCGGCCTTCAGCCTGGTGATCGTCTCGCTGAGTTCGCGGCCGGTGTTCTCGTTGAAGGTCGAGACGCGCAGATAGCCGAACTCGCCCTCGACGCGGCCGGTCACGGACTCGATCTTGATCACCTCGCGGGTCAGGGTGACCTCCCGGGGTTCCTCCCCGTCGCGCAGGAAGGTGACCTTGACCGAGGTGCCGACGGCGCCCCGCAGCTTGTCCGACACCTGGCTGACCGTCAGGCCCGAGGCGCTCTGGCCGTCGATGGACGAGATCACGTCGCCGGCGTTGACCCCCGCCCGCGCCGCCGGTCCGCCGTCCATGGGCGAGATGACCTTCACCATCCCGGCCTCGGACTGGATGGTCAGGCCCACGCCGGAATAGGCGCCCGAGGTGCGCTCCTGCAGGTCGCCGTAGCCGTCGGGCGGCAGATAGTTGGAGTGGGGATCGAGGGCGGTCATCATGCCCTGCAGAGCCGCCTCGATCAGCTTCTTGTCGTCGACCGGCACGACATAGGCCTGTTCGACGATGCCCAGGACGTCGCCGAACAGCCCGAGCATGCGGAAGGCCTCGTTGCGCGGCGTCTGGCCGGCCGCGGTGGCCGCGCCCACGCCCACCATGGCCACGGCGGCGGCGCCAATCAGAAGCAGTTTACGCATCGGGTTTCTTTCAGGGTCAGGCGGCGTCTTGAGTCAGATACGGACCGCGAGGCGACGAAATCGTGGCCGAGCGGCGGTTTGGCGATAAAATCAGCGTCATCGCGGCTTGGGAAGCGGTTTCGC
>NZ_JAKFEB010000039.1:0-6768 GCF_036677305.1 Brevundimonas sp.
TTCACCCGTTGTCACGAACCCGGGAACGGCTTGGGCCGCCTCCGGTTATATCTGCGGCGATCGTGAGGACCGGCGGTCCCTCGCCGGGCGATCGCCGGGAGGTTCGCCCATGAAGCTCATGATCCCAGTTCTGGCCGCCGCCGGGTCGTTGGCCCTCGCCGCCTGCTCCGGCGAAGACGCCGCGCCGAAGACGGACGCAGCCCCTGAAGCCGCGACCGACACGGCCGCGACAGACTCCACGACACCGCCGGCCCCGACCACGACGGCGCCCGCCGATGGAAGCGCGACGGCTCCGGCGCCCATGCCGCCGTCGGACGGGACGACCCCTCCGGGACAGACTCCGCCGACCCTTCCGACGGAACCGTCCACAACCTCGCCGGCCACCAGCCCGCCGCCGCAATAGTCGGCCCTGGCAGCGGTGCGGCGTCGAAAAGAAGCGCCAGAGGAAGTGGTTGCGTTACATCGGTTCACGAATGCGTGAGAATTTCGCTTGCGCTCCTGCTCACGATCCCGTTATCTCCGGCATTGCGAGGATTCATGACCTCGTGTGACCCTTCTGAAGGAAGAAAACCATGCGCATCACCGCTCTGATCGCCGCTTCGGCCGCCGCTCTGGCCCTGGCTGCTTGCCAACCCGCCGCCGAAGACAAGGCCGCTGACGCTTCGGCCGACGCCGCTGCCGCCGCCGACACCGCCACGGACGCTGCTGCGACCGCCGACGCTGCCGCCGCCGACGCCACTGCCGCCGCCGCGACCGCTTCGGACGCCGCTGCCGCTGCTCCGGCCGCCGACGCCGCCATGGCCCCGGCTGCCCCGGCTGCTGAAGAAAAAGCCGCTCACTAAGAGCGACATCGACACGGGCCCTCGGGCCTTGTTGAACGAAAGGGTCGTCCTCACGGGCGGCCCTTTTTTCTTTGCCTGATCGCCTTCGGGAACATCGGTCGCCGACGGGATTTTCCCTTGTGCACAAAGCTTGGCGGTCGGCATCCTGATGGTCGGGACCGAGCCGCCCGCAACCAGAGGATCCACCGATGAGAACCGCCGCCCTGATCGCCGCCGCCGCCGCGGCCTTCACCCTGTCCGCCTGCAACCAGCCCGCTGACGATGCGACCGACGCCACGACCGAAGCCGCCGAGGCCTCGGGCGCCGCCGTCGACACGGCCGCGACCGGCGCCGGCGGTTCGGCCGGCGGAAGCGCCTCGACCGGAACTTCGGGGGGTTCGGCCTCCGGCTCCGCCTCCAGCTCGGGCGCGAGCGGCCAGACGATGACGTCTTCGGGCAGCGCGACGGTCACGGACGGCGCGATGGCGCCTTCCGCCCAGCCCGCCGCCGCCGGCGACAACAAGACCGACACCGAGCGCCGCCTGAACCCGCCGCAGAACAACCAGCAATAAGACGCCCGGGTCTGCGTTGAAGGGGCCGCCTCCGTCCGGGATTCCGGACCGGGGGCGGCCCTTTTTTCTTGCCCGCGGCGGAGACGCGTATAGGCCGTGGTCATGGCCGAAGACCGCTCGCCCCGCCTGATCTGGACCGAAGACGGCGCCCCGCGTTCGGGCCGGTTCGACGACGTCTATTTCTCGCGCGAGGACGGGCTGGCCGAGACGCAGGCGGTGTTCCTGGCCGGCTGCGGCCTGCCGGAGGCCTGGGCGGGGCGGCGGCGGTTCACCGTGGCGGAACTGGGCTTCGGCACCGGGCTGAATATCGCGGCCCTGCTGGAGCTGTGGCGCCGGGAGGGGCCGGCGGGAGGGCGGCTGCACGTGTTCTCGGTCGAGGGCTTTCCGCTCCATCGCGAGGAGGCGGCGCGCGCGCTTTCGGCCTGGCCCGCGCTGGGCGAGGCCGCCGAAGCGCTGCTGGCGGCCTGGCCGGCGCCGACGCCGGGGTTTCACCGGCTGGATCTGCCGGGGTTCAACGCCGTGGTCGATCTGGCCGTCGGCGAGGTGGAGTGGGCGCTGGCGCAATGGACCGGACGGGCCGACGCCTGGTTCCTGGACGGGTTCGCGCCCTCGACCAATCCCGCCATGTGGTCGGATGCGGTGATGGACGGGATCGCGGCGCGGTCGGCGCCGGGGTCGCGGGTCGCGACCTTCACCGTCGCGGGCTCGGTGCGGCGGGCGCTGGCCGGGCGCGGGTTCGAGGTCGCCAAACGTCCGGGACACGGGCGCAAGCGCGAGCGGCTGGAGGCCTGGCTGCCAGCGATCGCGGACGGGGCGTCGGGCGAGGCGGCGTCTCCGTCGGTGGCCATCGTCGGCGCGGGAATCGCGGGCGCCTCCCTGGCGCGGGCGTTCGCCGGGTCGGGCGTGCGGGCCCGGGTGGTCGAGGCGGACCGGCCCGGCGCCGGCGCTTCGGGATTTCCGGCCTCTCTGGTCACCCCGCGGCTGGATGCGGGGGACGAAGGCATCGCCGCCCTGTTCGCCCAGGCGCTGGAGCGGGCGCGGGCGCTGTACGCCGCCGCTCCCGGCGCGATCGTCGCCCAAGGGGTGTTCCAGCTGGAGCAGCAACCGCGCGACGCCGTCCGCTTCGGCAAGATCGCCGCCCAGTCGGCGTGGCCGGCGGGGTCGATGGCGGTTTTCGAGGCCGGGGCGGCCGCCGAACAGCTGGGCGAAGCTGTCGGCGGCGGCCTGTTCATGGCCCAGGCCCTCGCCTTGCGGGCGGCGCCTGTGCTGGAGCGCTGGCTGGAAGACGCGGACCTGATCACCGCCGGCGTCGCGGGCCTTGAGCCCCATGGCGACCGCTGGCGTCTGGTCGACGGCGCGGGCGGGACGATTCTCGAAGCCGATATCGTCGTCATCGCCGCGGGCTGGGGGACGGCGGGCCTCTGGCCCGAGGGGGCGTTGTCCCCGGTGCGGGGACAGGCGGACTGGGTGGAGGGCGTGGAAACCTCGCCCATCGCCTGGGGCGGCTATGCGGTCCCGACCGGAGGGGGGCTGCTGTTCGGGGCGACCCACGACCGGGGCGAGGTTTCCACCGAGGTCCGGCCCGGCGACAGCGCCCGCAACCGGGCGGTGCTGGCCGGCCGCCTGCCTGAACTGGCGGCGCGGGTCGAGGCGGCGGGGCAGGGACAGGCGCGCGCCGCCGTCCGGGCGACCACGCCCGACCGCATGCCCCTGGCGGGCGCGGTTCCGGGAAGGCCGGGGCTCTTCGTGCTGGGCGGCCTGGGCTCGCGCGGCTTCTGCGCCGCGCCCCTGCTGGCCGAACATGTGTCCGCCCTGGCGCTGGGCGACGCATCGCCCCTGACGCTGGACCTGGCGGCGCGGGTTGATCCGTCGCGATCGTCAAAGGCGGCCGGGCTTGCGCAACCGATCGACAAGGCGGACGGTTGAGCGCTCGTAGACGCCCCATGACCCGGAGTTCGCCATGCGCGCCCTGACCGCCAGCGCCGTCGTTTCCGTCCTCGCCCTCGCGGCCTGCGCCCCGACGGAGGCGGGCGGCCGGACCACCGGCACGGCCTATAGCGGCGGCGAGCCCCAGCCGCGCCGGTGTTTCAGCGTCCAGCAGGTCAGCAACTACACCCGGGGCGAGCGCGATCAGGTCTTCCTGCGGGTCGGCCGGCGCGACGTCTACGAACTGACCGCTGCGGGCGGGTGTCCGGACATGGATTTCGCCCAGCAGATGGCGCTGATCCCCGACGGCGGGGCCGTCGGTTCACGGATCTGCACCGACGACTGGGCCCGCGTCGTGGTGCCGGGCTCGACCTCGCGCGTCAGCACCTGCCGCGTGCGCGTCAGCCGTCAGCTGACCGAGGCGGAGGTCGCCGCCCTGCCGCCGCGCCACAGACCCTAGGTCGGGCCCTGGCGCTTCTGGGCGTAGCCGAGCCGCTGGTTCAGCTTCTCGATCAGGTCGATGGCCGTGTCGGCGATGACCGAGCCGGGCGGATAGACGGCGGCCGCGCCCATGTCGATCAGGGTCTGGACGTCCGACGGCGGGATGACGCCGCCGACCACGATCAGGATGTCAGGCCGGCCCAGCTTCTCCAGCTCGGCCTTCAGTTCGGGCACCAGCGTCAGATGGCCGGCCGCCAGGGATGAGGCGCCGACGGCGTGGACGTTGCGCTCCACCGCCGCCTTCGCCGCCTCTGACGGGGTCTGGAACAGGGAGCCGGCCGTGGCCTCGAGGCCGAGGTCGCCATAGGCGGTGGCGATGACCTTCTGGCCCCGGTCGTGGCCGTCCTGACCGAGTTTGGCGATCAGGATGCGCGGCGGGCCGCCGTCGTTCTCGACAAAGGCGGCGACCATGTCGCGGGCGCGGGCGATCTTCGGATCGGCGCCGGCCTCCTTCGCATAGACGCCGGAGACAGTCTTCACCGTCGCCACGTGGCGGCCGAAGGCGGCCTCCAGCGCGTCGGAGATTTCGCCGACCGTGGCGTAGGCTCGGGCGGCCTGCACCGCGAGTTCCAGCAGGTTGGCGGTACCCCGCGCGCCCTCGGTCAGGGCGTCCAGCGCCGCCCGCGTCTTCGCCTCGTCGCGTTCGGCGCGGAGGCGTTTCAGCTTGTCGATCTGGGCCGCGAGAACGGCGGCGTTGTCGACCTTGAGCATCGGGATGTCGTCGACGGCGTCGGACAGGTAGCGGTTCACGCCGACGACCGTCTGCTGGCCCGTGTCGATCCGGGCCTGCGTCCGCGCCGAGGCCTCCTCGATGCGCATCTTGGGCACGCCGGCCTCGATGGCCCTGGCCATGCCGCCGAGGGCCTCGACCTCGGCCATCAGGACGCGGGCCTTGTTCGCCAGCTCGTGGGTCAGGCGTTCGACGTAGAAGCTGCCGCCCCAGGGGTCGATGACCCTGGTCAGGCCGGTCTCCATCTGCAGCAGCAGCTGGGTGTTGCGCGCGATCCGGGCCGAGAAGTCGGTCGGCAGGGCCAGGGCCTCGTCCAGGGCGTTGGTGTGCAGGCTCTGGGTCTGGCCGCCCGCGGCGGCCATGGCCTCGACCATGGTGCGCGGCACATTGTTGAACACGTCCTGGGCAGCCAGCGACCAGCCCGATGTCTGGCAGTGGGCGCGCAGGGACAGGGAGCGGGGGTCCTTGGCGCCGAATTTCGACACGGCCTCGGCCCACAGCAGGCGGCCGGCGCGCAGCTTGGCCACCTCCATGAAATAGTTCATGCCGATGGCCCAGAAGAAGCTCAGACGCGGCGCGAACCGGTCCACGTCCATGCCCGCCGCGACGCCCGCCTTCAGATATTCGACGCCGTCGGCGAGGGTGTAGGCCAGCTCCAGATCAGCCGAGGCCCCGGCCTCCTGCATGTGGTAGCCGCTGATCGAGATGGAGTTGAATTTCGGCGTCTCGGCCGCGGTCCAGGCGAAGATGTCCGACACGATCCGCATCGAGGGCTCGGGCGGATAGATGTAGGTGTTGCGGACCATGAACTCCTTGAGGATGTCGTTCTGGATGGTCCCGGTCAGGTCCTTGTGGGCGACGCCCTGCTCCTCGGCGGCGACGACATAGAGGGCCAGGATCGGCAGGACGGCGCCGTTCATGGTCATCGACACCGACATCTGGTCCAGCGGGATGCCGTCGAACAGGGTCCGCATGTCGTAGATGCTGTCGATGGCCACGCCGGCCATGCCGACGTCGCCCTTCACCCGCGGATGGTCGCTGTCGTAGCCCCGGTGGGTGGCCAGGTCGAAGGCGATCGACAGTCCCTTCTGACCGGCGGCGAGGTTGCGGCGGTAGAAGGCGTTTGACGCCTCTGCGGTCGAGAAGCCGGCGTACTGGCGGATGGTCCAGGGGTTGCCCGCGTACATGGTCGGATAGGGACCGCGCACATAGGGCGCGATCCCTGGCAGGCCGTGGATGAAGTCCAGGCCTTCGACCGCGCCGGGGCCGTAGGCGGTCTCTACCGTCAGGCCCTCGGGGGTGTTCCAGGCGTCGCGGGCCGGGCCGGCGCCGGTCGAGCCGAGATCGAGCGCGATTCCGGTGAAGTCGGGCGCGCTCATTGGCCGGCCTCCGACGCTTCTGTCTCGAACGGCTCGGCGAACCGGATCGGGGTCAGCGGGTCGCAGGCGTCGCCGCCGCTCCGGATCGCGGGCCTTGCGTCGGGCTCGAACGGCGCGGGACGAGGGTCGGGATCGACGAATTTCGTGACGCCCACCAGATGGGCGGCGCCGCCGGCGAGGGCGGCCTCGCGTTCGGCTCGGGCGGCGGCGACGCGGTCCTGGATGTCGCCGGTGCGCAGGGCGACGATCAGGCCGCCTTCGCCCTCGATGCGCTGGAATTCGGCCCAGCCGGCCTCGGCCAGATCGCGGGTGCGGGCGTCGAGGAACCAGGAGCCGGCGGCGGGATCGTCGACGCGGCCGAGGCTGGATTCCTCCATCAGCACGGCCTGGGTGTTGCGGGCCTGACGACGGGCGAAGGCGTCGGACCGGCCGTTGGCGCGCGACAGGCCGTCCAGCACGACCGCGTCCGCTCCGCCCACGGCTCCGGCGAAGCCCGCAGCGGTCAGCCGCAGCAGATTGGGCCAGGGGTCGCGGGCGGAGAGCATGCGGCGCGACGAGCGGGCCTCGATGACGGCGGGGGTTTCAGTCCCGAACGCCTTGCCGATGGAGCGCCAGATCAGGCGCAGGGCGCGGACCCTGGCGAGGCCGTCGAAATATTCCTGGTCGACCGAGACGCCGAGGACCGTCCCCTTGAGGGCCTGTTCCGCGCTCATGCCGGCCGCGACGGCCGCGCGGATCAGGGCCACGGCGTTGGCGGCGGCGAAGCCCAGTTCCTGGGCGATGGAGCCGCCGGCCTCATGCACGACCCGGCCGCTGGCGAGGAAGAAGCAGGCATTCGG
>NZ_JAKFEB010000040.1:0-3188 GCF_036677305.1 Brevundimonas sp.
CATCGTGTCTTCCGAGACGTGGCTCAGGTCGACCATCATCCCCAGCCGGTTCATCTCGCGCACCACCTGCTCGCCGAACGGCGACAGTCCGCCCCATTTCGGCGCGTCGGTGGCGCTGTCGGCCCAGGTCGTGGTCCGCGAGTGGGTCAGGGTGATGTAGCGGGCGCCCGCGTCGAAGAATTCGCGCAGCAGACCGAGGGAGTCGTCGATCGAATAGCCGCCCTCCATGCCGATCAGCGAGGCGATCCTGCCGCGGCGGTGAATGCGCTCGACGTCGGCGGCGGTCACGGCCAGTTCGAACGTGTCCGGATGCGCCGCGACGATGCGCTTGACCGTGTCGATCTGTTCGAAGGTTTCGCGCGCCGCCTCGGTCGGCGTCAGGGTCGCGGGCACATAGACCGACCAGAACTGCCCTCCGACCCCGCCGGCGCGCAGACGCGGAATATCGGTGTGCAGGTCCGTGGTGGCGTCCAGGTTGGCGGTGAGGTCGACCGCGTAGGGATCGTTCCCGTGCCCCTGCCGAAGCGCCCATGGCAGGTCGTTGTGCCCGTCGATCAGCGGCGTCCGCTCCAGTATCCGCCGCGCCCTCGCCTCCCCGGCCGCGTCAGGGCTCTGGGCCAGAACGGGACCGGCGATCAGGACGGCGGCGACGGTGGTCAGAAGGATGGTGCGGATCATGGCGGGCTCCCCGAAACTGCAACGCGGGACAGTGCCAGACGCGACGGGGTTGGCAAGGCGCATCCGCCGCACTTCTCCCTCGAACCCGGACCTATTACAGACCCCCCATGACCGACGCCGCCGCCCCCTCGCTGGATCAACGCAAGACCGAGACCCGGGCCTGGTTCGAGACGCTGCGCGACCGCATCCACGCCGGCTTCGAGGCGCTGGAAGACTCGGCGCCCGCGGACCTCTTCCCCGGCGAACCCGGCCGTTTCGTCCGCACACCCTGGGACCGGCCCGAGGGCGGGGGCGGCGTTATGGGCATGATGCACGGGCGGCTGTTCGAAAAGGTCGGGGTCCACGTCTCGACCGTCCACGGAAGCTTCCCCGCCGACTATGCGAAGACCGTTCCCGGCGCGGCCGAGGATCCCCGCTTCTTCGCCACCGGCATCAGCCTGATCGCCCATCCGGTCAGCCCGCGCGTCCCGGCGGTGCATATGAACACCCGCTTCATCGCCACGACGCAGAGCTGGTTCGGCGGCGGCGGCGACCTGACCCCCGTGCTCGACGTCGACCGGCGCCCGGATGCGCCCGACACCGTCGCCTTCCACGCCGCCATGAAGGCCGCCTGCGACGCCCACGATCCGGACTGGCACGCCCGCTTCAAGGTCTGGTGCGACGAATATTTCTGGCTGGCGCACCGCAACGAGCCGCGCGGCACCGGGGGCATCTTCTACGACCACCACGACAGCGGCGACTATGCGAAGGATTTCGCCTTCACCCGCGATGTCGGAACCCGCTTCCTCGACGCCTATTCCGCCATCGTCGCGGGACGCATGGCCGAGCCCTGGACGGCGGAAGAGCGCGAGGAACAGCTGGTCCGGCGCGGTCGCTACGTCGAGTTCAACCTGCTCTACGACCGCGGCACGATGTTCGGCCTCAAGACCGGCGGCAATGTCGACTCGATCCTCAGTTCGATGCCGCCCGTGGTGAAGTGGCCCTGAGGCGAAGGGGGCTCAGGCCGCCTCGCGCTCCGGCTCTTCCATGGCGCCGGCGATGGCGCCGAACAGGCTGACCAGGGTCACCGGCTTGGTCAGGTGACCATCCGCGCCCGCCGCCCGGCCTGACGCCACGTGCTCGGCCATGGCGTTGGCGGTCAGCATCACCACCGGCGTCCGCTTCAGTCCGCCCGCCGCCTCGAGGGCGCGGATCTCGCGGGTCGCGGTCAGCCCGTCCATGACCGGCATCTGCATGTCCATCAGGACCAGATCGAAGCCGCCGCCTCTGAAGGCGTCGACCGCCTGTTGGCCGTCCTCGACCGTGACCAGCTCCATCTCCGTGGCCGAGAGCATGATCTCGACGACCTTGCGGTTGGCGGGGTGATCATCGGCCAGCAGGATGCGCAGCGGCGTCGCGGCGACGTCCGCCGTCGCCGCGGCGTCCGTCTCGGCCACGGGCTCGGCGACCTTCCGCATCGGAATCTCGAACCAGAAGGTCGAGCCCTTGCCGGGCGCGCTGTCGCAATCCAGGGCCGTCCCGCCCATCAGCTCGACCAGGGCGTTCGAAATGGTCAGGCCCAGACCCGTGCCGCCGTAGCGGCGCGTGATCGAGCCGTCGGCCTGCTGGAAGCGGCGGAAGATGCGGCCCTTCTGATCGGGGTCGAAGCCGACGCCCGTGTCCGTGACCCGGAACACCGCCGCACCGTCCATGGTCGACATCACCGACAGACGCACCGAGCCCGAAGAGGTGAATTTCAGCGCATTGCTGACCAGGTTGGTCAGCACCTGCCGCAGACGCACCATGTCGCCCTCGACCAGTCCCGACAGCGCCTCGTCGAACTCGACCACCATGGCCACGCCCTGGTCCTCGGCCTTGACCCGCCACAGGGCGGCGACGTCCTTGACCGACTGCTCCAGGTCGAAGGGCGCGGGCTCGAACGTCAGCTGGCCCGACTCGATCTTGGCGCTGTCGAGAATGTCGGACAGCAGCCGCTCCAGGGTCGCGCCGGACGAGCGGATCAGCTCGACCATCTCATGCTCTTCCGGCTGCAGCTCGCGACGCGCCAGGGTATCGGCCATCGACACCACGCCGTTCAGGGGCGTGCGGATCTCATGGCTCATATTGGCGAGGAACTCGCTCTTGGCCCGGTTCGCCTCCTCGGCCCGGCGCTGGGCCAGACGCAGCCGTCCGCTCTGGCGATACTGCCAGACGAGGGTGGCGCCGGCGAACAGCAGGAAGATCACCCCGATGCCTATGACCGCCCGCTGCAGGCCGGTGTTGGACCGCGCCGTCTCCAGCTGGGTCCGGCGCTCGGCCAGCTGCTGCTGCATATTGCCGGTCACCTGGTGTATGCCGGCGCTGTAGCTTCGGGCGGCATCGATCTCGCTCTCGAGCATATGCGCCCGGAGGATGCGGAAGGCCGCCTCGTGCCGGCCCTCCGCGAACAGCACCTCGGCCTCGACGTGGTCGACCTCGGACGGGATGCCCGTCTCGGCCTCAAGGCGGCGCAGTGCATTCACGTCCCGGCG
>NZ_JAKFEB010000041.1:0-9425 GCF_036677305.1 Brevundimonas sp.
GCCGCCGAGGTCAGGATGGCGCCGACGAGGAAGTAGGGCCGGCGGCGCCCCAGCGGGCCCCAGGTCCGGTCGCTGAAATGGCCGATGATGGGCTGGACCAGCAGGCCGGTCAGGGGCGCGGCGATCCACAGGATGGCGAGGTTGTCGACCTCGGCGCCGAGGGTCTGGAAGATGCGGCTGGCGTTGCCGTTCTGCAGGGCGAAGCCGATCTGGATGCCGAAGAAGCCGACGCACATGTTCCAGATGGCGAGGTGGCTGAGGCGCGGCCGCGTGCGCAGGATCGAGTCAGCGGCGGCGGTCATGCAGAAGCCTTGGAGAAGGCGGCGAAACGGGCCGAAACCACCGAAGAATTCAACGACGGATTCCGCTGTGATTTCGGGGAAACGGAAGACGCTGCAGTCGTCATTGTCTCACTCCCCGGCCCAGCGGCACGAAGCGGATGGCCTGGCCGCCGCCGGGGGCGAGGCGCAGGCTCAGGGTGTCGGCGGCGGTCACCTCGCGGGCCTCGATGACGATGGCCTCGCGGTTGGTTTTCCAGTGGGCGTCGGGCGCGTCGCGGTAGATTTCGGCGCGGTAGCGGCGGCCCGGGTCGAGGAAGGACAGGGAGGCGTCCAGCACGCGCGGATGCTCGTCGGTCATGGCGCCGAGGAACCACTGGTCGGAGTTGCGGTCCTTGCGGGCGATGGTGACGAAGTCGCCGACCTCGCCGTTCAGCACGCGGGTGTCGGACCAGTCGACGGCGACGTCCTTGATGAACTGGAACGGGCCGGGGTTGGCCTCGTAGTTCTCCAGCAGGTCGGCGGCCATGACGATGGGGCTGTAGATCGTCACATAGAGGGCCAGCTGCTTGGCCCAGGTCGTGGCGATCCCGTCGGGCGCGCGGGTCTCCATGCCGAAGATGCCGGGGGTGTAGTCCATCGGCCCGGCCAGCAGGCGGGTGAAGACGAGGTTCAGCTCATGCTCGGGCGGATTGCCGGGCTGGCCCCAGGCGCTGAATTCCATGCCGCGCGCGCCCTCGCGCGAGATCATGTTGGGGTAGGTGCGGCGCAGGCCGGTGTCCTTGAACGGCTCGTGGGCGTTGACCGCGACCTGATGGCGGGCGGCGGCCTGGACGACGCGCAGGTGATGCTGGGCCATGGGCTGGCTCTCGTGCCAGGCCAGCTGCGGACTTCCGTCGGGGCCGCGCACGCGGGCGCCGCCGGCGTCGGCGACATAGCCGGTCTTGACCGAATGCCAGCCCAGCCGCTGGTACAGGGCGAAGCCCGCGTCCATCTGCTGTTCGTAGTGGAAGGCGTTGCCGCCGGTTTCGTGGTGGCCGATGATCTCGACGCCCTTCTGGCGGGCGTAGGCGGCGATCCGCTCGATGTCGAAATCAGGGTAGGTCTCGGTGAAGCTGTAGTCCCAGCCGTTGCCGAACCAGTCGCCGTCCCAGCCCTTGTTCCAGCCCTCGACCAGCACGCCCCCGAAGCCGTGGGCGGCGGCGAAGTCGATGTGTTTGATGACGTTCCCGGTGGTCGCGCCGTGCTTGGGTCCCGACGCCCAGCTCTTGGTGTCGAGGTGCATTTCCCACCAGACGCCGACGTATTTCATCGGCTTGAACCAGCTGACGTCGCCCAGGGCGTTGGGCTCGTTGAGGTTCAGGATCAGGCTGGACGTGACCAGGTCCGAGGCCTTGTCGGCGATCTGGATGGTGCGCCAGGGGGTGACGAAGGGCGCGGTCAGCTGGACCGCCGCATTGGTCAGTCCGGGCGTCAGGGCCGCCTTGAACCGCCCGCCCTCGACCCGGCGCAGGTTCATGCCGGAATAGTCGGTCAGGGCCGCTTCGTGGATGGAGACATGCAGGCCGTCGTCGGTGCGGACGGTGAGCGGAGTCTGGGCCACGCCGACGGCGTCGATGCGGGTGCGGTTGTAGAGGTATTCCTCGCGGTTCCATTCGAAGGCGGGAATCCACCAGGCCGTGCCGGCGTCGGCGACGGCGAACTCGGTCAGTTCGGCGGCGATGTTGACGGTCGTCATGCCCGGCTGGGCGGGGACCTCGTAGCGGAAGCCGAGGCCGTCGTCATAGAGGCGGAAGACGACGTCCAGCCGCCGGTTCGGGGCGTTGCGCTCGGTCAGGTGGACGCGCAGCTGGGTGTAGCGGTTGCGGATGAAGCGCCGCTCGCCCCACGGCTGCTCCCATGTGTCGTCATGGCTGGTGGGCGCGTCGGCGGTGACGGTGAAGTTTCGCTCCAGCTTGGGCGCGTCGGTCAGCAGGAAGCCCAGGCGCGAGGGGGCGATCACCGTGCGGCCCATGCGGGTCACGGTGTAGTCGGCGCGGCCCTCGCCGGTGACCGAAACCTCGACCGACAGGACGCCGTCGGGCGACGAGGCGCGGGCGGCGGCGGTTCCGGAGGCGGGCGCCTGGGCGACGTCCTGGGCCCGGGCCACAGCGGGCATCGTCGCCAGCAGGGCGGTGGTCGAGATCAGAAACCGGCGGGTCAACATCAGGCAACACTCCACGGAACGGCACTTGCCAAGCGCGGCCGCAGCGGCGCAGAACAAGCAAGGTTTGCAGCAAATTTTGCAGACAGGAAATCGACCGGAGCGCCCGCTTGAGCCGCAACACCCGACTGGAAGATCTGGCCAAGCTGGCGGGCGTGTCCATCTCCACGGCGTCGCGGGCGCTGAACGACAGTCCGGCCGTCAACGCGCGGACCAAACAGCTGATCTGGAAGCTGGCGCGAGAGCACGACTATCCCTTCCGCCGCTACATGCCCGCCGGTCCGATCGGCGCGGACGGCGTGATCGCCCTTGTGACGCCGCGTCCGCAGGGACGCGAGGGCCGGCTGAGCGATCCCTTCTTCCTCGAGCTTCTGGCCGGCGTCGGCGAGGCGGCGCGCGAGCGCGGCTGCGACGTCATCATGAGCCATTTCTCGCCGACCAGTTACGACGACCTGTCGGCGGCGATGAACACCAGCCGCGCCGACGGCGTGATCTTCCTCGGCCAGAGCACCCTGCACCAGAGCCTGAACCGGCTGGCGGAGACCGAGGGCCGGTTCGTGGTCTGGGGCGCCCAGATGCCGGATCAGGCCTATTGCTCGGTCGGGTCGGACAACCTGGCCGGCGGCCGGCGCGCCACGCTGCATCTGGCGCGTCTGGGGCGGAAGCGGATCGTGTTTCTGGGCGACCTCGATCCGCCCGAGGCCATGCAGCGCCATCGCGGCTATCTGGAAGCCCTCGCCAAATCGGGGATCGAGGTCGATCCCGACCTGATCATGGAGGCCCATTTCGAGGTCGAGTCGGCCGAGGCCTCGGTCGACAGCCTGATCCGGCGCGGGGTGCAGTTCGACGGCGTGGTCTGCGCCTCGGACCAGATCGCCCTGGGCGCCGTGCGGGCCCTGCTGCACGCCGGCATGCGGGTGCCCGAGGACGTCTCCGTCATCGGTTTCGACAATGTGCCGTTCAGCCGCTACAGCCGCCCCGCCCTGTCGACGATCGCCCAGGACACGATGAAGGCGGGCCGCCTGCTGGTGTCCAAACTGCTCGACAACCCCGGCGACTCCGTCGGCCGGTCGGAGCGGATCCCCACCGACCTGATCGTGCGCGAGAGTTGCGGCGGCTGAGGTCATCCCGCCGCCAGAACCAGCCCGGCCATGGGCGGCAACAGGCCCGTCGGCGAGCCGTCCAGATTGACCGACTCGATGATCCGCAGGCCCTGCGGCGCGGTCCAGGCCGCGGGCTGGTGACCCAGGTTGAAGACGCAGACCAGCCGTTCGCCGCCGTGAACGCGCTCGAAGACCAGCAGGTCGTCGGGGCTGTCCGCCAGGGTCATCTCGCCGAGGGTCAGCGCCGGGTGCGCCTTGCGGAAGGCGACCAGACGGCGTGTGGCGTGGAGCATGGATGAGGGATCGGCCTCCTGCCGGTCGACGGCCAGGGGCGCGTGGCGCGGGTCCAGCGGCAGCCATGGCTCGACCGTCGAGAACCCGGCCTGGGGCAGATGCTCCGTCCACGGAATGGGGGTGCGGGCGCCGTCGCGGCCCAGGGTCTGGGGCCAGTTGGCGATGGCCTCGGGATCGACCAGACGGTCGAAGGGGACGTCGGCCTGGGGCAGGGCCAGCTCCTCGCCCTGATAGATGAAGACGTTGCCGCGCAGTGTCATCAGCAGCAGCATCGCCATCTCGGCGTAGGCGCGCAGATCGCGGCCCTCGGCCCAGCGCGAGATGGCGCGCGGGGCGTCGTGGTTCGAGAAGGTCCATGACGGCCAGCCCTGACCGTCGCGGCCGTGCCAGGCCTCGGCGCCCTCGCGCACCAGCGCGGCGCCGAGAGCGGGGGCATAGAGGTAGAGGAAGCCGTAGGCGCTGTTCAGGTGGTCCTGCCCTTGGGTGAACGCCTGCATCTCGCGTTCGGCGTGGTCGCCGCCGACCTCGGCCACGCTGAAGCGGCCGCCGTAGCTGTCGGTCAGGGCGCGGATGCGGGCGAGGAAGTCTACGATGCCGGGCTGGGACTGGTTGTGCACCTTGTCCTGGAAGTCGAAGGGCCGGGTGCGCTTGCCGCCGGGCGGCAGGGGCGGATTGTCCGTCAGCTTCGGGTCGTGCATCGAGAAGTTGATGGCGTCGAAGCGGAAGCCGTCGACGCCGCGGTCCAGCCAGAAGCGGGCGGCGTCCAGCAGGGCCTCCTGCACATCCGCATTGTGCAGGTTCAGCTGCGGCTGCTCGGGCAGGAAATTGTGCATGTAGTACTGGCCGCGCCGCGCATCCCAGGTCCAGGCCGGGCCGCCGAACACCGACTGCCAGTTGGACGGCGGCGAGCCGTCGGCTTTCGCGTCGGCCCAGACGAACCAGTCCGCCTTCGGGTTGACGCGGGACTGGCGGCTCGCCCTGAACCAGTCGTGCTGGTCCGAGGTGTGGGCGAAGACCAGATCGGTGATGATCTTGAGGCCGAGGCGGTGCGCCTTCTCGATCAGCCGGTCGAAGTCGGCCAGGGTTCCGAAGATCGGATCGACGTCGCAATAGTCGGCGACGTCATAGCCGAAATCCTTCATCGGCGAGGTGAAGAAGGGGCTGAGCCAGACCCCGTCCACGCCCAGCGAGGCGATGTGCTCCAGATGCGCCGTGACGCCGGCCAGGTCGCCGACGCCGTCGCCGTTGGTGTCGGCGAAGCTGCGCGGATAGACCTGATAGATGACGGCGCCGCGCCACCATTCGGCGGCGTCGGTCAGGGAAGCGGGCTGTTCGAGAATCTGGGCGGTCACGCTGGTCTTTCGGATACGCAGACAAGATAGCCCAGGGCGGGCAGGGACACGGAGACTGAGCCCGGAGCGGCGCTGCGGGCGGGGCACGATCCGATCAGGGCGCGCCATTCGGCGGACCCGGCCTCGACGGCGACATTGACGTCGCGCGCCTCGGTCGAGGTGTTGAACACCACCAGGGTCTCGCCGTCATCATCGAGACGGGAAATGGCGAGGACGCCCGGCGTCTGGTCGGCGGTGCGCACGACCACGCGGCCGTGGCGCAGGCGTTTGTCGGCGGCGCGGACGCGGCTCATTTCGGCGATGCGGCGGTACATGTCGGCGTCGACGTCGAACGGGCCGGAGGCCGAACCGATGCGGCGGTCGTCGGCGTAGGAGGGGACGCGGGTCGGGAACATGTCCTGACGCGCCCGGCGGTCGTCGCCGTCGCCGGTGAAGCCCTGTTCGTCGCCGTAGTAGATGACGGGCACCCCGCGGCCCAGCAGGACGAGGGCGTGGGCCAGGGTCGAACGATCCAGCAGTTCGGCGTCGGAGATGTCGGGTCTGGCGTGCAGGATCAGATGGCCGATCCGGCCCATGTCGTGGTTGCCGGTGAAGGTCGGCAGGCGCAGGGCGGTCGAGGGGCCGCCGGCGTAGATGGCGTCCTCCATCAGCAGATAGCCCATGGCGTCGGGGTGCTGGACGCCCGTGACCATGTTCTGGACGACGCGCTGATAGGCGAAGTCCAGCACCGTCGGCAGGCCGTCGACCACGGTGTGCATGGCCGCCGTGCCGGACTGGAAGTCGTAGGTCTCGCCGAAGATGTGGAAATTGGGGATGCCGCGCGCCTTCGCGCGCGCCCGCATCGCGGGCACGAACGCCTGCCAGAATTCGGGATTCACATGCTTCGCGGTATCGATGCGAAAGCCGTCGATACCGAAGTCGTCGATCCAGCGGCCGAAGATGTCGATGAAACCGTCGACGACGCGCGGGTTCTCGGTCGCGAGATCGTCGAGCCCCGAAAAATCGCCATAGAGCGCCGACTCGCCGACCCAATTGCTGTTCCCGCGATTATGGTAATAGGCCGGATCGTTGAGCCAGGCCGGGACCTTTACCGTCTCCTCGCCCTTGGGGACGACGGGGGTGTAAGCGAAACCCGGATCGGTCAGCTTTTTCCAATTCTCCGCGCCGGCGACATGGTCGCCCGCGAACCCCGGATTGATCGGCGCGCCGCCGATCCCGCCGCGCCGCGAAAAGGGATAGTCGGCGATCGCGCGATAGGGGAAACCCTCCGCCTCGCCTTCCTTGTACCGGATCACGTCGGCGGTGTGGTTGGCGATGATGTCCATATAGACCTTCATCCCGCGCTTGTGCGCCACATCGACGAAGGCCTTGAACTCGGCATTGGTGCCGAAATGCGGATCGACCTGGGTGAAGTCGGTGACCCAGTAGCCATGATAGCCCGCGCTCTCGTCGCCCTTCGGCCCCTGCACCGGCTTGTTCTTGAATATCGGCGCGAACCAGATCGCGGTCGTCCCCAGCCCCTCGATATAGTCGAGCCGCTTGGTGAGGCCCGCGAGGTCGCCGCCATGGAAAAAGCCCTTGGCGGCGGGATCGTAGCCGGTCTGGAGCCGGCCGCCCTTCAGCCCGCCTTGGTCGTTCTTCGCATCGCCATTTTCGAAACGGTCGGGAAGGACGAAATAGATGACCTCATCCTCGGGCGGCCGCCGGCGATAATCCTCGGCCGGCACCGCAGCAGGCGCGGCGCCCGCGAGGGTCAGCGCGATGAGGGAGGTGAAAAGGCTCACGCGGGCACTCCTGCCGCGCAATGCTGCGCGATAAAATCCTCATGGGTGGGCAGGCGCGACGCGGCGCCCGCGACAATCGTCCCGATGTCGGCGAAAAAGCCCGACAATTCCTCGCGGGTCAGCGCGTCGGCCATCGGATGATAGCCCTTGGGTTCGATATTCTGGCCCGCCAGCACCTGGAACCAGCCGATTTCGACGAACAACTCGTCTCCTTCGCGAACGATCTGGCCCTGGCTTCGGAACAGGTCGATTTTTTGGGCCAGCGTCTCCGGAATTTCCATCTCGCGGCAGCGGATCCAGAAGGGCGAGTCGGTGCGCTCGTTCGCGTGGTAGTGGAGGATGACGAAGTCGCGGATGCGTTCGTAATCGAAGCGGATACGGCGATTATAGGCATCGATGTTGGCCGCATCGAAATCGCGATCGGGAAAATGCGACAGCAGCTTGGCGATGCCGTTCTGGATCAGGTGGATGCTGGTCGATTCGAGCGGCTCAAGGAAACCCGAGGCAAGGCCCAGTGCGACGACATTGAAGTTCCACGCTTGGCTGCGCATGCCGGTCCGGAAGCGCAGCGTTCGCGGTTCGGCGAGCGGGCGGCCCTCGACATTGGCGAGCAGGACCGCGGTCGCTTCATCCTCGCTGATGAAGTCGCTGCAATAGACATGGCCGTTGCCGGTCCGGTGCTGGAGCGGAATGCGCCACTGCCAGCCGGCCTTGTGCGCGATCGCTTGCGTATAGGGCCGCGCCGGTCCGGCATTTTCGCTCGGCACCGCGATCGCGCGGTCGCAGGGAAGCCAGTGCGTCCAGTCCTCGAAGCCGGTTCCGAGCGCCTCCTCGATCAGCAGCGCGCGAAAGCCCGAGCAGTCGATGAAGAGCTCGCCGTCGATCGCCGTGCCCTTTTCCAGCACGACGGCCTCGATATGGCCGGTTTCGGCATTGCGCCGGACGCTGGCGATCTTGCCCTCGGTCCGTTCGACCCCCGCCCGTTCGGCGATCTTGCGCAGATAGGCGGCATAAAGCGCGGCGTCGAAATGAAAGGCATAGGCGATGCCATCAAGACTTGTGCTCGGAATCTGTGGTAACCGCGCGAAGCGGTTTGCGTGCGCCGCGGTTTCGTTCAGCGAATAATCGCCGAGCCGGCCCGCGACGCCTTCGGCTCGCCCGCGAAGCCAATATTGCGGAAAGGACAGCATGCCGAGGCTGCGCCCGATCTGACCGAAGGCGTGCATATAGACGTCGCCGATCCGGCCCCAGTCGTGGAACTGGATGCCCAGCTTGAACGTCCCGCGCGTTTCGCGGATGAATTCATCCTCGTCGATGCCGATCAGGGCATTGAACAAGCGGATCGCCGGAATGGTCGCCTCGCCAACGCCGACCGTGCCGATCTCGTCGCTTTCGATCAGCCGGATCGAGAGATTCTCCATCGTGCGGGACAGCGCCGCGGCAGCCATCCAGCCCGCCGTTCCGCCCCCGACGATCACCACCTTCGTGATGCGACTATCGCCCACCCTGTCCGTTCCTCTCATGCCGCTCGCCCGCCGCCGAAGGGCCTTCAGTCCCGCAAACAAGTGGGCCGGGGTTTCCGGCCGGCCCACCTGTCATGTCAGAACTTGTAGGTGATACCGGCCATGAAGTTGCGACCATAGTTCTGATAGTCGCGGATCTGGCGAGGATCATTGTTGTAATAGGTCACGAAAGGCTCGTTCGTGAGGTTCGATGCCTGGAACAGCACGCCCAGCCCTTCGAGCGCACCGCTCTGGAAGGTATAGCCGACCTGCGCATCGACCACGAACTCGCTCTTGGCCATGAACATGTCGCGGGCAAGGCTGATGGTCGAAACCTCGGCGAGGAATTTGGAACGATAGCGGCCCGACGCACGCACCTGGAAACCGGCCTTTTCGAAATAGGCGGTTCCGTTCACGACCCATTTCGACAGGCCGGGCATCGAAATCGAGTCGGGCCCGCCTTCGCGCACGCGGCTCTTGGTATAGGAGGCGCTGGCCAGCACCCCGAAGCCGTCGAGCGATTGGGTGAAGTTTGCGAAGGGCAGCGAGAAGGAGGCTTCGGCGCCGTAGACGCGCCCGGCATTGCCGTTCAGCCACTGCTTGCTGAGCCCAGCCCGCGTGCCGACCGTTCCGCCGTCGGGAACCTCGAAGTCGGTGAAGTCGAACGGATTGACCTGACGATAGATGTAATTTTCGAGATATTTGTAAAAGCCGCCGACCGACACATAGCCGCCCTGCCCGAAGTATTTTTCCAGCCCCACATCGACCGTGTCGGCCATCAGCGGGCGCAGCTTCGCATTGCCGAGGTCGAGCGACCAGGGCGACGCATTGACGTCGGTATTGTCGCGCTTCGACGTATCGAAATTGACGCCGCCGCCGGGCTTCAGCTGATCCATGCGCGCACGCGCC
>NZ_JAKFEB010000042.1:0-6094 GCF_036677305.1 Brevundimonas sp.
CCGCCGTAGCTGATGCGGGCCTCGGCGATCTGGGTGTGGGCGATGGTGTTGGCCGAGCTGACGTCCTCGGGCCGCACGATGCCGGCCACGGTGAGTTCGCGCACCTCGCGGTTGGTGCGCACCTCCTGCCGGCCCTGGATGACCAGATTGCCGTTGGCCATGACGCCGGTCACGACGGCGGCGATGGTCAGATTGACCCGCTCGGCCCGGTTGACCGACCCCGAGCCCGAGGCGTTGACCTCGCCGCCCATGCCGATCAGCTTTTCCGGGTCGAAGCCGCCCGGGAAGGCCTGGCCGAGGGCGTTTTCCAGGCCGAAGAAGTTGGTGACCCCGGCGTTCATGTCGTTGCTGCGCGTCCGGTTGGTCGAATTCTGGGTCTGGGCGCGGTCGTCGATGTCGATGTTGACCGTCAGGATGTCGCCCACGCTGCGGGCGCGCTGGTCGCCGAAGAAGGTGCGGGCGCCCGTGCGCCACAGGCTGTTGGCGCTGGCCGCGCGGTCCGCCTGCTGCTGGGCGGCGGAGGCCATGATGACCTGGTCCGTGGGCACCAGCGCCGACGGATAGCCGATGGGAGCCAGCTGCGGCCCCATGACGGTCTCGACGGCCGTCGAACAGGCGCCGAGGGCGAGGCAGGAGGCGGCGGCGGTCAGGATCAGGGCGGTACGCATCAGACTGTTTCCCCTCAGCGGGCGGCGAGTTGTTGGGTGGAGGCGCGGGCGGCGGGACCGGCGGCGGCCTGACCGGGAGCGGTGGCCACGGCGTCGATGACGCGGTTGGACTGCAGGTTGCGGATCGCGAGGCGCTGGCCGACGGCGGCGTTGCCTTCGGCGCGGCCGCTGATGGTCAGGCGGACGCCGCCGACTTCATAGGCGACCTCGACGATGTCGTTGCGGCTGATGACGCGTTCGCCGTAGGCGGCGCGCGCGACGGCGGGCCGGGAAACGGGCCGCGCCGGGGTCTCGACGGCCGCATTCGGGGCGACGGCGGCCGGCCCGCCGGGGGCCATGGCGGCGTTGCGGACGACGACGCGGCGAAGGCCGGCCGGATTTGCCCAGTCCAGACCCGACTGGCGCGCCAGGCTCTGCAGCTGTCCGGCCTCGAAGACGATCGAGGGGCCGGCGCGTTGGCCGACGACGACGTTCGAGGCGCCGCCGGCGCCGTCGAACAGGTCGCCCAGGGTCACGCGGCCGTCCGAATCCACCGGATTGGCCTTCAGCGTCACCGGGCCGGCGAAGGCGGGGGCCGCCAGCGACAGGGCCGCGACGGCGGCGAGGATCAGGGTCCTCACGACTTCACCTGCGACGCGACCGACAGCATCTGGTCCGCGGTGGTGATGACCTTGGAGTTCATCTCGTAGGCGCGCTGGGCCACGATCAGGGCGCTGATCTCGGCGACGGCGTCGACGTTCGAGGACTCGGTGTAGCCCTGCAGGATCTGGCCGAGACCGTCATCGCCGGGCGTTCCGACCGTGGCCGAGCCCGAGGCCGCGGTCTCCATCAGCAGGTTGTCGCCGACAGCTTCCAGCCCGGCCTCGTTGAAGAAGGTCGCCAGCTCCAGCTGGCCGACGATGGCCGGCTCGGTCGCTCCCGCGGTGATGACCTGCACCTGGCCCGCCTTGGAGATCGAGACGTCGACGGCGTCCTGCGGGATGGTGATGGCCGGCTCGACCGCATAGCCGTCGTCGGTGACCAGCTGACCCTCGCCGTTGATCGAGAAGTTCCCGGCGCGGGTGTAGGCCGTCTCGCCCGAGGGCAGGATGATCTGGAAATAGCCGCGGCCCTCGATGGCCATGTCGTAGCGGCCGCTGGTCTGCGTCGGCGTGCCCTGATCGGTGATGCGATAGACCGAGCCGGCCTTCACGCCCGCGCCGATCTGGATGCCGGTCGGGACCACCGTGCCCTGGCTGGACGACTGCGCGCCCATCCGTTCGATGTTCTGGTACAGCAGGTCCTGGAACTCGGCCCGCTGACGCTTGAAGCCGACCGTGTTCATGTTGGCGATGTTGTTCGAGATGACCTCGACGTTCAGCTGCTGGGCGGACATGCCCGAGGCTGCGGTCCTGAGTGCGCGCATGTCTCAGTCTCCCTTTCTATGCCCGGCCCAGCCGCTCGACGGCGCGGCGTGACAGGTCGTTGGTGTTTTCGATCATCCGGCTGATGCTCTCGTAGGCACGCTGGATCTCGATCAGGTTGGTGATCTCGAGGATCGGATTGACGTTGGAGCCCTCCAGCATGCCCTGACGCACGCGGGCGTCGGTCGCCTCGATGGCGACGGCGTTGGAGGCGTTGCGATACAGGCCGTCGCCGCTCTTCTCGAGGGCGGCCAGGGTGTCGAAGCGGACGACCGACAGCCGGCCGACGAGGGCTCCGTTCTGGCTGATGGTGCCGTCCGGGGCCACGGAGGGCTCGCCGAGGGCCGGATCCAGAATGATGTCGCCGCTGTCGCCCTGAACGGCCGCGCCGCCCTCGGTGACCAGCTTGCCTTCGCCGTCGACCGTGAAGGCGCCGTCGCGGGTATAGCCGTCGCCGGCCCCGTCGGTGACCTTGAAGAAGGCGCCTTCGCCCTCGATGGCGAAGTCCAGGTTGCGGCTCGTCTGGGCCAGCGGCGCCTGGCCGTAGTCGCGGCCGACGCCGTTATCCATCACGAAGCTGACGCCGGGGCGGACAAAGGCGTTGCGGGCCCGCTCGCCGACTTCTTCGCTCAGCAGCAGCTGTTCGACCTTGAAGCCGGTCGTGTCCGCATTGGCGATGTTGTTGGCCACGATGTCGAGCTCGCGGCGCAGCGTCATCTGGCGTGACAGTCCAACGTAGGCGGCGTTTTCCACGGGCGGCTCCTTTCGGGATCACCCTCGCAACGGTCGTGCCAACAGGGTTAATCCAGCAATGACGGGCTTTTGGGCCCTGGAGCCTGACTGGCGGCCCGGCAGGTTTTGCCGGTTCCTAACGCCTCGTTAACCAAAAGACGCTCGTATGGACCGAGAGATTCTCGGGGCGCGGCGCATGTTCAAATTCGGCAAGAAGAAGGGTGCGGCTGCGGGCGATGACGCCAACCTGCCCGCCGTGACGGACGCGCCCACGCCGGACGGCGAAGAGGGCGACGCCCCGAAGAAGAAAAAACTGCCCCTGCTGTTCATCGTCATTCCCGCCGCCCTGGTCGTGCTGGGCGGGGGAGGGGGCGCGGCCTTCTTCCTGATGCAGCCCAAGTCGGCCGCCGCCGAGGACGGCGGGCACGGCGCCGAGAAGAAGGGCGGTCACGCCAAGAAGGACGAGAAGAAGGGCGGGGGGCACGGCGCGGCCGGCGACGCTGCGGCGGATCCGTCGCTCGGCGTCATCGCCGAGGGGCCGGACGGCGTAACCTTCTTCACCCTGCCTGACATGGTGGTGAACATTCAGTCGCCGGACGGCCGCCCCACATTCCTCAAGCTGAAGCTGACCCTCGAGACGAGGGACGCCCATGTCGCCGAACAGCTGCAGGCCGAGATGCCGCGGATGCAGGACATGTTCCAGGGCTTCCTGCGCGAGCTCCGTCCCGAGGACCTGGCCGGCTCGGCGGGCAGTTTCCAGCTGCGCGCCGAAATCCTGCGCCGCGTCAACCTGATCGCCGCGCCGGGCAAGGTCGACGCCGTGCTGATCGAAGAAATGCTGGTGAACTAGGCATGACCGACGCCGCCTTCGCCGACGACGCCGATCCGTTCGCGGAAACGGAAGACCCGCTGGCCGAAGGGGCGGCGGAAGAGCGTCCGTCCGGCCTGGCCGAGCGGGTCCTGAACCAGGACGAGATCGACAGCCTGCTGGGCTTCGACCTGGGCGACGACGACGGCTCCGAGCGTTCGGGCATCCGGGCCATCATCAACTCCGCCCTCGTGTCGTACGAGCGCCTGCCGATGCTCGAGATCGTCTTCGACCGCCTCGTGCGGCTGATGACGACATCCCTGCGCAACTTCACCTCGGACAACGTCGAGGTCAGCCTCGACAACATCTCGTCCATCCGCTTCGGCGACTATCTGAACTCCATTCCGCTGCCGGCCATCCTGGCGGTGTTCCGGGCCGAGGAGCTGGACAACTACGGCCTGCTGACGGTCGACTCGAACCTGATCTACTCCATCGTGGACGTCCTGCTGGGCGGCCGCCGGGGCACCGCGGCCCTGCGCATCGAGGGCCGGCCCTACACCACCATCGAGCGGGTGCTGGTGCAGCGGATGGTCGAGGTCGTTCTGGCCGACGCCCGCGCCGCCTTCGAGCCGCTGACCCCGGTGCATTTCACCCTCGACCGGCTGGAGACCAACCCCCGGTTCGCCGCCATCGCCCGACCGGCCAACGCCGCCATCCTGGTCAAGCTGCGCATCGACATGGAAGACCGGGGCGGGCGCATCGAACTGCTGCTGCCCTACGCCACGCTGGAGCCCATCCGGAAGATGCTGCTGCAGCAGTTCATGGGCGAGAAGTTCGGCCGCGACAATATCTGGGAAGGGCACTTGGCCACCGAGCTCTGGACCACCGAGACCGAGGTCCGCGCGGTGCTGGACGAACAGCTTCTGCCCCTGTCGCAGGTGCTGGAGTTGAAGGTCGGCGACACCCTGATGCTGAACGCGACGCCCGACAGCGACATCTCGGTGCGCTGCGGATCGATCCCGGTCACGACCGGCCGGATGGGCCGCAAGGGCCAGCATATCGCCGTGCGCGTCGAGGCCCCGATCAGCGTCGAGGCGGCGACCAGTCTGACGAAGGGAAAACGCGGATGACCGGAATGATTCTGGACGGCGTGCTGATGCTGCTGCTGGTCGCGGCCCTCGGCTACGGGGTTCGGCTGGAGAAGAAGCTGACGGCCCTGCGCGCCGGCCAGCAGGCCTTCGCCTCGGCGGTGACCGATCTGAACATCGCCGCCGGCCGCGCGGAGGCGGCCCTGGCCAATCTGCGCGCCTCGGGTCAGGAAACGGACCTGCTGCATGATCGCATCATCAAGGCCCGCGAGGTGAAGGCCCAGCTGGAAGCCCTGATCGCCCGCGGTCCCTCTTCGACCGCCGAATCCGCCCCGGCGGCGCGCGCCCAGCCCCAGCCGGCTCCCGCGCCGGCGCCGGTCGACTCCGCCGGGAATGAACGCGCCCTGCGCATGGCGGCCCTGGCGGAACGCATCCAGGGCATGGCGCCGACCGCGGCCCGCGCGCCTGCGCCGGTCGCCGGCGGAAACAACGTCGCCGCCATCCTCGGCGCCCTGACCGCTAACCAGTCTGCGAAGCAAAGCCTCAACCGGGCTCGCCGTAGCCTGGATGAAGACCTGTTCGCCGCCTGACCCCCTTGAGCCCGCTGAGTAACCGATCATGAGCAAGATACCTCGCCTGCTGCCCCTGATCGCCATCGCCATCGGCGGGGTGGTCGTCGTCCGCGCGGTCGGCGTGGCCCCCGGCATGTTCGAGGGCGCAAAGGCCTGGGCCGAGGAGGCCGTGCCCGCCGCGGCCGCCGCGACCCCGGCCGCCGCGGTCTGCGCCCTGACGCCCGAGCAACTGGCCCAGCAGGCCGGCATTTCGCCCGCCGAACTGCGAATCCTCCAGTCCCTGTCCGGACGCCGCACCGAGCTGGACGCCCGCGACGCCGATCTGGCGGCCATGCTGCCGCTGATGGCCACGGCGGAACAGAAGCTCGACGCCAAGGTCGCCGCCCTGGAGGCCGTCAAGGCCGAGGTCCGGGTGCTGCTGGGTCAGGTCAGCGAGCAGGAAAAGGCCGAGAACGACCGTCTGGTCGCCGTCTATTCCGCCATGCGGCCAAGGGAGGCCGCCCGCGTCTTCGCCACCCTGGACGACGATGTCCGCCTGCCGGTCGCCGCCGCCATGCGTCCGCGCTCCCTCGCCGCGATCATGGCCCAGATGGAGCCCGCAGCCGCGCGCAGCCTGACCGAGAAGCTGGCCCACCGCTTCCAGGCCCGTCAGCAGCTCGCCGCCCGCGCCGCCGCGGCTACCGCGGCCTCGACCCCTGCCGCCGCCACGTCTGTCCCCGTCGGGCCGGAAGCCCCCGCCGTGACCCCGCCGCCCGCCCGGACGGCCGCCCCGACAGCTGCGTCGGATGCGCCGCCGCCGGCCGCGACCCCGCGCGCCGCGCCG
>NZ_JAKFEB010000043.1:0-3581 GCF_036677305.1 Brevundimonas sp.
GTCCAGACTCGCGTTGACCCCCTGAGCCCTTTCCGCTATAGCCGCGCGCTCTTCGAGATTTCCCCGCCGTGGACCGTGCTCCGCGGCGTTTCCGTTCGTAAGGTTTGACTGATGGCCAACAATGCCGGCGCCAAGAAAGCGATCCGCAAGATCGCTGCCCGCACCGAAGTGAACAAGGCGCGCCGCACGCGCGTCCGCACCTTCCTGCGCAAGTTCCAGGAAGCCGTCACGGGCGGCGACGCCGGTGCGGCGAAGACGGCTTTCGTCGAGGCTCAGTCCGAGCTGATGCGCGCCGTCTCCAAGGGCGTGGTTCACAAGAACACGGGCTCGCGCAAGGTCGGCCGCCTGGCCGCCCAGCTGAAGAAAATGTCGGCTGCCTGACATAGCGGTCTGCTGACGGCCTTTCACCGGCCTGTCATAGTTAATTGCAACGAATTCAACGGCGAGGGCGCGAAGGCTCCCTCGCCGTTTGCACGTGCGCGGCTAACTGCTCAGCCGGGAATTGGCTCTCCCGTCTGTGGCGAAATGCGGTTTTTCGTTGACTGCGTTTGGCTTTAGCGGAGTCAACAATTTTAAGTGCAAATCGAGTCGCGAATCAGCGTTGACGCCCCCCTCGCCGGGCGTAAGTTTGGGGCGCTGACGCACTTCCATCCCCACACGGATGAAGACGGCGCGGAACCTGTTTTCGTGGCGGCGTGAGACGTCTGTTCAAGAGTTCGACCCCACCTGCGCGGCGCCATCGCCACGCGGGACAGGAGAAGTCGTCCCGGTTTCAGGCGCGCTCAGAAGGATGTCGGCGGTGATGGAATTGTGGGTGGCTGATGTTTACGGGGAGCGCGGGCATGGCGGGGATGACGGATCCGGATCGTATCTGGACCGAGGCGGCGGGCCGTCTTCGCACTGAAATCGGCGAGGGGCCCTTCAGCTCCTATATCGCCCCCTCGGCGGTCCGCGCCGACGGTTCGGGCCAGTTGATCCTGGTGACCCCGACCGCCTACGCCCGCGACTGGGTGCGCAAGAACGCCCTGCGCCGCATGAACGAGCTGTGGCTGGGCCTGGACGGCCTGTCGCGCCGTCTGGACGTGCGTTGCCGCGCCGAGATGGGCTCGACCCCCTCGGCCTCGCAGGTCGCCGCCGGCCGGGCCGAGGGCGCCAATGTCGTGCCGATGACGGCGCCGCAGCCCATGCCCATGGCCACGGTGCCGCCGGTTGCCGACGGCGCCCGCGCCGTGCGCGCCGCCGGCCTGCAGGAACGGCTGAATTTCGACAGCTTCATCGAGGGGCAGGGCAACGCCTTCGCCCTGGCCATCGCCCGCCAGGCCGCGGCCTGGGCCGACGGACATTTCAACCCGATCTTCTTCTGCGGCCCCTACGGCTACGGCAAGACCCACCTGCTGAACGCCATCGCCTGGGAGGCCCAGCGGCTCCGACCGGACGCCAGGGTCGTCTATCTGACCGCCGAACGATTCCTGTCGACCTTCGTGCGCGCCACCCAGGACCGCACCATGGCCGCCTTCAAGGACAGCCTGCGCAGCGCCGACATGCTGCTGATCGACGACGTCCAGTTCGTCGGCGGCAAGGCCGGCACCCAGGAAGAACTGCTGTCGACGCTGACCGCCCTGATCGAGGACGGCAAGAAGATCGTCATCTCGGCCGACCGCCCGCCGATGGCCCTGACCGAGGTCGAGCCGCGGCTGCGCAGCCATCTGGCCTCGGGCCTGACCTGCCCGGTCGAACCCGCCGACCGCGCGCTGAAGCTGGCCGTCGCCCGCAACCGCATCCAGGCCCTGGCCCAGCTGGGCGTCGTCTCGGGCGAGGCCCGGGCCGATGTGCTGGAGCATCTGGTCGACCGCACCCCCGGCTCGATGCGCGAGCTGGAAGGCGCCGTGAACACCCTGGCCGCCGTCGCCGGCGCCCGCCTGTCCTCCCTGACCGTCGACGAGACGCAAGGGTTGCTGGGTTCCGCCCTGCGCGGCGGGCCCGAGCGCCGCATCACCGTCGACGAAATCCAGAAGACCGTCGCCGACCACTTCAGCCTCAAACAGGCCGACCTCCTCAGCGAGCGCCGCACCCGCGCCGTGGCCCGGCCGCGCCAGATCGCCATGTGGCTGTGCAAGCAGCACACGACCCGCTCCTATCCCGACATCGGCCGCCGCTTCGGCGGGCGCGACCACACCACGGTCCTGCACGGCGTGCGCAAGATCGAGGAGCTGATGGGCCTGGACGACCAGATCGCCCGGGATGTCGAGACGCTGACCCGCAAGCTCAGGGGTTAGGGAATAGGGATGAGGGATGAGGCTCCGGCGCCGTCCGGGGGGATTATCCACACATCGATGGGGTGGCGTCCCTCATCCCTCATCCCTCATCCCTCGTCCCTTCCTTGCTCCTTCCAACCAATCCGCTAGTGTCCAAGGCCCTCCAGTCGCGGTGACGCTTTGAGTCGCCGTACCCCGGGCGAGACCACATGCAACTGACCATCGAACGATCCGCGCTCCTCAAGGCCCTCGGGCACGTTCAGAGCGTCGTCGAGCGCCGCAACACCATTCCGATCCTGTCCAACGTCCTGCTCAGCGCCGGTCGCGACAAGCTGGCCTTCGCCGCGACGGATCTGGACATGGAGATGGTCGACGAGGCCGAGGCCCAGGTGAACGTCGAGGGCCAGATCACCGCCCCCGCCCACACCCTGTACGAGATCGTCCGCAAGCTGCCCGACGGCGCCGAGGTCTCGCTGTCCTACAACGGCGACGACCCCCGTCTGGTGGTCCAGGCCGGGCGTTCGAAATTCAACCTGCCGGTCCTGCCGGCCGGCGACTTCCCGGTCATGTCGACCGATACGACCGGCACGCGCTTCTCCCTGCCCAAGGAAGACCTCGCCCGGCTGATCGACAAGACCCGCTTCGCCGTCTCGACGGAGGAGACGCGCTACTATCTGAACGGCCTGTACCTGCACACGGTGGCCGAGGCCGGCATTCCGCTGCTGCGCGCCGTCGCCACCGACGGCCACCGCCTGGCCCTGGCCGAGACGCCCGCGCCCGAGGGCGCCGCCGGCGGTCCCGGCGTCATCGTTCCGCGCAAGACGGTCGATCAGGTCCGCCGTCTGCTGGACGACGGCTCGGGCCCGGTCGAGGTCATGGTCTCGCCGCAGAAGATCCGCTTCGAATTCGGCCAGGCGTCCCTGACGTCCAAGGTCATCGACGGCGCCTTCCCCGACTACATGCGCGTCATTCCCAAGGGGAACGACAAACAGGCCGACATCGACAACGCCCTGTTCGCCCAGGCGGTCGACCGCGTCGCCACCATTTCGGCCGAGAAGAGCCGCAGCGTGAAACTGGCGTTCGAACTGGACCGCGTGACCCTGACGGTGCGCAACATGGAGGCCGGGCAGGGGGTCGAGGAGGTCGAGATCGGCTATTCCGAAGAGCCCTTCGAGATCGGCTTCAACGCCCGCTACCTGCTGGACGTCGCCGGCCAGATCACCGGCGAGACGGCGCACTTCAAATTCGCCGACCCGGCCTCGCCGACGCTCGTTCTCGATCCGGGCGATCCGGGCGTGCAATATGTGCTGATGCCGCTGCGGGTGT
>NZ_JAKFEB010000044.1:0-6894 GCF_036677305.1 Brevundimonas sp.
TTCGTAATGCGGGGGTCAGGTGTTCGAGTCACCTAAGCGGCACCATTTTTCCAAGCTCCGAAAAATGCAGATGATCTGGACGCCTCCTCCGGAACGTCATAGCTAGATCGCTGTATTTGGAGCGGTCATGAACCAGCGGCTCAGCGCGCGTCAGGAAGAATGTCTGAGGCTGACCGCCTTTCTGACCGACAAGGAAATTGCCGCGCGCCTCGGTCTGTCGGAAGCGACAATCAAAAAACATGTGCATGAGGGCTGCCGCCGTCTGGGCGTCAACCGGCGCAAGGCCGCGCTGGCGATTCTGGAACGAAACGTACCAGAGGCTACGAAAGACCCCATAGCGAAAGCCGCGCCGGTCGGCATCAGTGTCTCCACCCCCAAGGAGACTGACAATGGCAACTCAATCCAAGGCGCTTCCCCACTGGACGTGGGACGATCTGGAAGCGGCGCTCAACGGGTTCAGCCCGCTGGGACCGAACGATCCGGTGAGGGCGCATCTGATGCGCGGACTGACGGACGACGCGCAACGGGCGACGCCGCGCGAACTGCTGCAGCAGGTGCTGAGCGCGGGCTGGGTGATGGCCCAGGTGGGGGCCCAGAGCGGCGCCTCGGCTACCGCCCCCCGCCACGCAGCTGGCTAGTTCGTCTTCTGATCCTGCTCGTCCTTGTCGTGGTGACGGCGGTGTTGATGAAGGCGGTCGCGGACCTGGTTCTCGCCTATGCGGGGCAGGCCCAGGAGATCGGGCATGTCACCAACCCCGACCTGATAGAGAGCGGGCGCAAGAAGTGACGGGATCGGTGCTCTGAGGCGCCGTCCGGCGCGATCAGGCGTGACGGCGGGGCCCGGATGTACTGGTGAAGTTCGACGGGGAGGCCCCGTATGTTGCCCGTGATGGAGAGGCCTCTCTTCTATTGGGTCTCGTACTTCCTCTATTCCGCGGCCGTGATCCTCTGCTGGCTGCGAGGCGGGCGGCCCGAGCGGCTCTGCGCCGGCTTGATGCTGTGGAGCCATCTGGCGCTGGGCCCGACCCTCAGGGTGAACATCGGCGATGTCTACATCGACACCATCGTCGAGGACGCCCTGCTGTTTCTGGTCTTCGGATGGTTGGCCCTCCGGTCAGAGCGGTGGTGGCCGCTTGTCGCAACGGCGGCGATGGTTCTGACCCTGGTGGTTCACGCCTGTACCATCTGGACTGACATTTCCTGGGCCGCCGCGGTCTCGGCGCGGGTCGGGCTCGCGATTCTGGAATACGTGGCCCTGCTGGCCGGCGTCGCCGAGCGATGGATGGCGGGCGAGGCGCCGGTCAGCCGGATCGGAGGGACGGCTCCCGCGAGTCGCTGTAGGCAGGGTGAGCCTGTTCCGCCGGAGAAGCCGTCATCACTCCGTTTTTCCTGACCGCCAACGCCGTGGCCTTCGTGGCGTTCGTCCTCGGCTGGCTCAGGGGCGGCCATCCGGAACGGTTCGGGGTGATGGTGTTGCTGGTCGATCACGTGGGCGCGACCCATCTTTTCGCATGGGTGCACAGCTCTGCCCTCGAGGCGGCGCTGGATGTCCTGTTGCTGACGATATTCGGCGGGCTCGCCTTCAGGGGCGGCCGCTGGTGGCCGTATGTGGTCACCGCCGCCCTGGCGCTGATCGTGACGGTCCATCTGCTCGCAGGGCTGACGTGGATAGGACGGTACGACGCCCTGTCGGCGCGGATCGGTCTGTGGATCCTGGTCTATGCGACAGTGCTGGTCGGGGTCGGAGAGCGCTGGCTGGCCGGAGAACGCGCGGTCAGCGAGGACCTGTCCTGGCGCCGGCGGGTCAGCCCTGCGTCTTGAACATATAAACATATCCTTATATGTCTGCCGGCCTTCCCCTTCCGCCGGAGCTCCGCCTTGTCCCGTTCGTCGTTCCTGTTCACTTCGGAAAGCGTTTCCGAGGGCCATCCCGACAAGGTCGCGGACCGTATCTCCGACACCGTCGTGGACCTGTTCCTGGGCAAGGATCCCTATGCGCGGGTGGCCTGCGAGACGCTGACGACGACCAATCTGGTCGTTCTGGCCGGTGAAATCCGCGGCCAGGGCATCATGGACACCGACGGAAACTGGGCCCCGGGCGTGCAGGACGAGATCGAGGCCGCCGTTCGCGCCGCCGTTCGCGACATCGGCTATGAGCAGTCGGGTTTCCACTGGAACAAGTTCGAATTCATCAACCGCCTGCACGGCCAGTCGGCCGATATCGCCGTGGGCGTCGACGCCGCCGGCAACAAGGATGAGGGCGCGGGCGACCAGGGCATCATGTTCGGCTACGCCTCGAACGAGACGCCCGAGCTGATGCCGGCGACCCTGCAATACAGCCACAACATCCTGAAGCGCCTGGCCGAGGTCCGCCACGGCGGCGACAAGCGGCTGGAGCCCGACGCCAAGAGCCAGGTGACGATCCAGTACGAGGACGGCAAGCCCGTCCGCGCCACCTCGATCGTGCTGTCGACCCAGCACGCCGCCGGCCTGTCGTCGGCCGACGTCGCCGCGATCGTGAAGCCCTACATCCTCGAAGTGCTGCCGGAAGGCTTCACCGACGAGAACACCGTCTGGCACATCAACCCGACCGGCATCTTCGAGATCGGCGGGCCCGATGGCGACGCCGGCGTGACCGGCCGCAAGATCATCGTCGACACCTACGGCGGCGCGGCTCCCCACGGCGGCGGCGCCTTCTCGGGCAAGGACCCGACCAAGGTCGACCGCTCGGCCGCCTACGCCTGCCGCTACCTGGCCAAGAACGTCGTGGCCGCCGGCCTGGCCGACCGCTGCACCATCCAGATCAGCTACGCCATCGGCGTGGCCAAGCCGCAGTCGATCCACGTGGACCTGCACGGCACGGGCCGCGGCGTCGTCACCGAGGCTGTGCTGGAAGCCAACATCCTGGGCCTGATCGGCGGCGCCACGCCCCGCGCCATCCGCGAACACCTGGGTCTGAACAAGCCGATCTACGCCCGCACCGCCGCCTACGGCCACTTCGGCCGCGCGCCGGACGCCGACGGCGGGTTCAGCTGGGAGAAGACCGATCTGGTCGACCAGCTGAAGGCGCTGGCCTAGTCGTCGAGTTCGGGCTCGCCGTTTTCCGGCGAGCCCTTCGGCGTTTCGTCCCTGGCCGCGGCCACGTGACGCTGCGGTGGGTCGAGGGCGGCGCCGAAACCGAACAGCATGGCGGCCATCATCTGCGCGCCGCCGCGCCGTTTCGCCGCCGTCCGCCCTCCGCCGCCCGCCATGGCGACCGTGGCCCAGACGATCAACGCGATCAGCGCAAGGCCCATGCCCCAGCCGATCATGTCACTCATGGGCCGTCCTCCGACCGGGGCGGCATAGCCGTATCAGGACGAGCAGTCCGCCGAACGCGCCAAGGGCCAGTCCCACAAGGAGAATGAGGCCCGAAGCCCCCGCGACCAGAAACGAGTCGCCGCTCCACACGCCGAATGGCCGACAGACGTCCATGGTGTCAAAGTCGCAGCCTTGGCCAAAGCCAAAGCCCAATGCGACCAGGGCCAGCCCGAGAACCAGGGCTGCAGTCCCAAGCTTCAACAGGGGCGCGCGCCTGCGATCATTCATTGGCTCTGCCGGGTGTGCATTCGGGGCATATCCACATAGAAGGCGCCCCATGTCCACGCCCGCCCATCCCCCGCTCCGCTCGTTCGGCCGCATCAAGTCGCGCGCTATCAAGCCGCGGCAGGCGGCGCTGTTCGACACCCTGCTGCCGGCCATCGCCGTGCCGGACCCCAGGGCGGGGCCGATCGATCCCGCCGCCCTGATGCCGGGTGCGACCGGCGTCTGGCTGGAGATCGGTTTCGGCGGTGGCGAGCATCTGGCCGAACAGGCGAGCCGGCATCCGGACGTGCTGATGATCGGCTGCGAGCCGTTCCTGAACGGGGTGGGTTCAGCCCTGCGGCACATCGACGAGCGCGAGCTGAAGAACGTGCGCCTGCACGCCGACGACGCGCGCGACGTCATGACCGCCCTGCCGGACGCGTCGCTCGACCGGGTGATGATCCTGTTCCCCGACCCCTGGCACAAGGCGCGGCACAACAAGCGAAGGCTGGTCCAGGACGAGACGGCGGCGGAGATCGCGCGCCTGCTGAAACCCGGCGGCCGCCTGCGCTTCGTGACGGACTGGAAGGACTACGCCGAATGGGCGCTGGAGCGGTTCGAGCGGACGCCGGGCCTGATCTGGCAGGCCGAGGCGGCCGACGACTGGCGCGTGGCGCCGGCCGATCACGTCGTCACCCGCTATGAAGAAAAGAAGCTTGGCGATACGCCGCCGATCTTTCTGGATTTCGTCCGCGCGGCCTAGCACAAGGGTTTCCTGAAACAGGGAGCCCGACCCATGAGCCTCGCCCTCCACGACGCCTCCGCGACCATGTTTCTGCGGGGCCTGAACGTCTTGAACGGCCTCGTCGACAAGGCCATGCAGTCGGGTCTGGACGAGGTGGCGATCATGGAGGCGCGGCTGGCGCCGGACATGAAACCCTTCCCCGACCAGATCCGCATGGCGGCCTTTTCGGGGCGCAGCTGCGTGGCGCGGCTGACCGGCCAGGCATGGCCGAAGACGGACGACTCCGAAGCGACCCTGGCCGAGCTGAAGGCGACCATCGCCCTGTCGATCGCCTTCATCGAGGCGACGGAGGCGGCGGCCTTCGAGGGCGGCGAGACACGCCGGATCGAAATCCGCTTCCCGGGCGTCGAGCTGGATTTCGAGGGCGCGGGCTATCTGACCAGCTTCGCCCTGCCGAACTTCTATTTCCACGTCAGCATGGCTTACGCGATCCTGCGCAACGCGGGGGTCGAACTGGGCAAGCGGGATTATCTGGGCCAGCTGGCGCTGCTTTGACCGGGGATGAGAACAGATCGCTCGAGGGGGCGGCAAACGGCTCAGCGGCGCGCCCGCACGCCCCCGTTGCCTATCTCGATGGCTTTGTCGTTTCAGCATTCGCCGCGCCGGTCATGGCTCTGGTCGTGTTTCTTGCCGGGGCGGTTGTCGCATCCTCGACGACGAGTGCGCCCGTATCCGTCTGGCAAATGGCGGGCGGCTTCCTGTTTCTGCTTTTCGCCGTTTTCATCACCGGAACGATCCCGAGCCTCGTGTTTGGAGGCGCGGTGCTGGCCTTGATCCGAGCGCTGCGGATGGGGCGGTCCCTCCCGGTCTGTGCGATCGGCGGCGGAGCGGCGGCGACGTTGTATGTAATCGTCAGCCTGGCTGTCGCCTTCGCCCTGCCCACAGCCGCCCTGCTTTTTGCGCCCTGGGCGGCCCTCTATGCGATCGAGCACCCCGCTGATCTCGCCGGGCATCTGGAGAGCGGCCTGTTCTGGGCGCCCGTCAGTATCGTGATCTCGGGAGTCGTGGCGGGAGTGATCTATGCCCGCTCGACTCAAAAGGGCTGACAAAGCCCGGCGACGGAGCTATACGCCGTCCCACATCGTTAGACCGGCGTCCTAACGGCGCCGTTTGAAGCGGCGGCCGTCGGGCCCGCCGCTTTTTGTTTGGACCAAAGCCTTTGAAGGCCAAGACCGCCGAAGACCGCGCTCTGCTGGAGCTGATCGAACCCGTGGCCGAGAGCCTGGGTCTCGACATCGTGCGCGTGCGGCTGATGGGCGGCACCCTGCGCCGGCGGCTGCAGATCATGGCTGAGCGTCCGAGCGACCACGACATCGCCGTCGAGGAATGCGCCCGACTGAGCCGCGCCGTGTCGGAAGTGTTCGACGCCGCCGATCCGATCAACGGCGAATATCTGCTGGAAGTGTCGTCGCCGGGCGTGGACCGCCCCCTGACCCGCCAGTCGGACTTCGACCTGTTCGAGGGCTATGAGGCGCGACTGGAAACCGATCGCATGATCGAGGGCCGCAAGCGCTTCAAGGGCGTGATCGCCGGCACGGACGGCGAGAACATCGCCATGGATCTGGAAGGGGAGGAGGACACCGCCCTCATTCCCTTCGAATGGCTGGTCGACGCCAAGCTGGTGCTGACCGACGAACTGATGAAGGCGGGCGCCGAGAAGCGCGCCGCCCGTAACGACAACTCTACCGACACCGAGGACTGATCATGGCTGTTGCCGGCGTTTCCGCGAACCGACTCGAACTGCTCCAGATCGCTGACGCGGTCGCGCGCGAGAAGAACATCGACAAGGAGATCGTCGTCGAGGCGATCGAGGAGGCGATCCAGAAGGGCGCCAAGTCGCGTTACGGCGCCCATCACGACATCCGCGCCAAGATCGACATCAAGTCGGGCGAGCTGTCGCTGACGCGTCACGTCACCATCGTTCCGGACGACTGGCAGCCCGAGGACGAGCTGGAAGAGTTCAACGACTCGGCCATGGTCCGCCTGACCGACGCCTCGAAGCGCGACCCGGAAGCCGTGGTCGGCAAGGAATATGTCGAGACCCTGCCGCCGTTCGAGTTCGGCCGCGTGCAGACGCAGATGGCCCGCCAGGTCGTGACCGGCAAGGTCCGCGAGGCCGAGCGCGCCAACCAGTACGAAGAGTTCAAGGACCGCGTCGGCGAGATCGTCAACGGCACCGTCAAGCGCGTCGAATACGGCAACACCGTCGTCGATCTGGGCCGGGGCGAGGGCATCATGCGCCGCAACGACTCGATCCCGCGCGAGGTGTTCAACATCGGCGACCGGATCCGCACCTACATCTATGACGTCCGCGCCGAGGCCAAGGGCCCGCAGGTCATGCTGTCGCGTTCGCACCCCGGCTTCATGGCCAAGCTGTTCGCCCAGGAAGTCCCCGAGGTCTACGACGGCGTGATCGAGATCCGCGCCGCCGCCCGCGACGCCGGCTCGCGCGCCAAGATGGCCGTGCTGTCGAACGACTCCTCCATCGATCCGGTCGGCGCCTGCGTCGGCATGCGCGGCTCGCG
>NZ_JAKFEB010000045.1:0-52628 GCF_036677305.1 Brevundimonas sp.
GCGGCGGCCCCGCCGGCCGCTCCGGCCGCCGCCGCTCCCGCCGCCCCGGCCCGCCCGTGATCCCCGTTTCCAGGACGTCCGCCATGAATCGCGTGCTTAAAGTCGCCCTGCTGGGTGGTGTGGCCGTCTCCCTCGCCTCGTGCAGCACGGTGCGGGACGCCCTGCCGTTCGGCCTCGGCGGCGACAAGGAACCCCAGGCTACGGCCACCGAGGGCCAGCGGATCTCGGTTCTGGAGTTCGAACAGCAGCTGGCCCCGTCGGCCGCCCTGTCCGGGCGCGATTTCTTCATCCCGGGCCCCCAGGCCGCGACGGCCTGGACCCAGCCCGGCGGCAACGCCGAGAACTCGGTCGAACACGTCATCGCCGCGCCCGAGTTCAAGGTCGCCTGGCGTCGCGGCGCCGGCGCGGGCTCGTCGCGCACGCGTCAGGTCATGGCCCCGGTCGTGGCCGACAACGGCCGCGTCTTCGTTCTGGACGGCGAGTCCACGGTCTCGGCTCTCGACGCCGGCACGGGCGCCCAGGCCTGGAAGGTCGACATCAAGCCCGAAGAGCGTGAAGGCGGCGGCCGCGGCATCCTGGGTCTCGGCTTCGGCCTCGGCATCAGCGGCGGCGGCACGGCCGGCGGCGGCTTCGGCGGCGGCGTCGCCGTGGGCGGCGGCAAGGTCTTCGTCTCGTCCGGCTATCGCATCATGACGGCGCTCGACCAGGCCACGGGCGCGGTCCTGTGGACGACGCCGGTCGACGTGCCGATCCACGGCGCGCCGACCGTCTCGGGCGGTCGCGTGTTCGTGGTCGACGTCGAGAACCAGATCCAGGCTTTCGACGTCAACACCGGCGCCCAGGTCTGGTCGTATCGCGGCATCCCCGAGCCGGCCCGCATCATGCGCGCCTCCAGCCCGGCGGTCGTCGGCGACACCGTCATCGCGCCCTTCTCCTCGGGCGAGGTCGTGGCCCTGCGCGCGTCCACCGGCCAGGCCGTCTGGCAGCAGGTCCTGTCGCGCACCAGCCGCACCAGCGCCCTGTCGGAAATCCGCGACATCGCCGGCCGTCCGGTCGTCAGCCGCGGCACGGTCTACGCCGTCAGCCACTCGGGCGTCCTGTCGGCCATGGACATCCGTTCCGGCCAGCCCAAATGGGCGCCCCTGCCGATCGCCGGCGTCAATGCGCCCCTGCCGGTCGGCGACGTCATCTATGTCGTCTCCAAGGACGGCGAACTGACCGTCGTCAACCGCGACAGCGGCCAGATCTACTGGAGCCGCGACCTCAACGAGGGCCGCGTCCGCCAGGAAGGCGGCTATTTCGGCATGTGGGACCGCACGGTGCGGCCGGAGTGGTCGGGTCCGCTGCTGGCCTCCAACCGTCTGGTCCTGACCAATTCGGACGGCGAACTGGTCGCCTATGATCCCAAGACCGGCGCCCAGACGGCCTCGATCAAACTGGGCGGCGGCGCCGTCTATCTGGCGCCGGCGGCCTACAACGGCGCGCTGTACGTCCTCACCGACAATGGCGACCTCGTCAGCATTCGCTGACGCCGGACCACAAACTGCGTTAGAAGGCCGACATGGCTCTCAAAGTCGCCATCGTCGGCCGCCCCAACGTGGGCAAGTCGACACTGTTCAATCGTCTTGTCGGCAAGCGCCTTGCGCTGGTCGATGACCGCCCGGGCGTGACCCGGGACCGGCGCTATGCGGACGGCAATATCGGCGACATGGATCTGACGCTGATCGACACCGCCGGCTATGAGGACGTCACCGACGACAGCCTCGAATCCCGGATGCGCGAACAGACCGAGGCGGCGCTGGAAGACGGCGACCTGATCCTGTTCATGATGGACGCCCGCGAAGGCGTGACCTCGCTGGACCGCATCTTCGCCGACCGTCTGCGCAAGCAGCACAAGCCCGTCATCCTGCTGGCCAACAAGTCCGAGAGCCGCGAGAGCGGCGGCGGCATCGGCGAGGCCTACGCCCTGGGCTTCGGCGAGCCGGTCGCCATCTCGGCCGAGCACGGCGAGGGCATGGCCGACCTGTACGCCGCCATCGTCGCCGCCAGCGCCGACATCTTCATCGAAGAGGTCGACGAGCCCGACAAGCCGATCCGCATCGCCATCATCGGCCGCCCCAACGCCGGCAAGTCGACCCTGATCAACCGCCTGATCGGCGAGGACCGCATGCTGACCGGCCCCGAGGCCGGCATCACCCGCGACTCCATCTCGGTCGACTGGGAATACGAAGGCCAGAACATCCGCCTGGTCGACACCGCCGGCATGCGCCGCAAGGCCCGGGTGCAGGAGAAGCTGGAGAAGCTGTCGGTCGCCGACACCATCCGCGCCATCACCTTCGCCGAGGTGGTCGTTCTGGTCATGGACAAGGACGACGCCTTCGACACCCAGGACCTCCAGCTGGCCGATCTGGTCGAGCGCGAGGGCCGGGCGCTGGTCTATGTCGCCGCCAAATGGGACCTCGAGACCGAGCCGCAATCCAGGCTCGCCAAACTGACCCAGATGGCCGAGGACAAGCTGCCCCAGCTGAAGGGCTCGCCCTTCGTGGCCCTGTCGTCGCACAGCGGCCGCGGCGTCGAGCGGCTGATGCCCGCCGTGCTCCAGGCCCACGCCACCTGGTCGGTCAAGGTCAAGACCAAGGACCTGAACACCTGGCTGTCTCTCGCCACCCAGAGGCATCCGCCCCCCGCCGTCGACGGCAAGCGGATCAAGCCCAAATACATGGCCCAGACCAAGGCCCGGCCGCCGACCTTCGTCCTGATGGCCAGCCGCGCCGAGGCCATGCCCGAGCAGTACAAACGCTATCTGGTCAACAACCTGCGCGAATCCTTCGACCTGCCCGGCACGCCGATCCGCCTGATCGTCAAATCGGGCAGCGAGAACCCCTATGCGCCGGGCGGCTCCAAGTCGGGCCCCGAACGCTACAAGGGCGACGCCAAGACGGCGCCGCGCCGGGTGATCAAGAAGGCCGAGCGCGAGGAGATGCTGTCCAACCTGCCCGGCAAGGCGCTGGAGCAGAAGAAGGCCGGCAAGACCAAGCTGAAGCCGCTGGCCGGGCTCAAGGCCAGCGCCAACAAGAAGGCCGGCTCATCCGTGGCGGTCCAGAAGGGCGCCCGCGGCGGGGCCCGTCAGGTTTCCCGTTCGGGCCGCGTGCGGACCGGGCAGAAGCACCTGCCGAAGAAGTAGGCAGGCCGTTGACGGCAAAGGGTTTCGTCGCCGATCCTCTCGCGAAAGTGGAGGGGGATTCGTGGCGTTTTCAACCGGACTCATGGCCGTTCTGGCGCTTCTGACGGCGGGCCTGGCGGCCCAGGAAACCACCTGCGCGGCGCCGGTCGCGCCGGCCGTCGAGCGGCCGGTGAAGCCTACGCGTCCGGCGATGCCGTCCTGTATCGACGAGGCGCGCAACCGCCACACCTGCAATAACCGGACGATCAACGCCTACAATGCCGAGATGGAGCGCTACGGTGCGGCGTTCGACGCCTATGTGGCCGAGATCAATGGCTACGCCGCGAAGCTGGGGGCCTATATGGAGGCCGCGAACGCCTATGCGCAGTGCGAACAGCGCGTGGTCATGCCCCGGACCCTGATCCAGGGCTAGGGGTCGAGCGGCGCCGCGTCCCTAGATCAGCGCCGCCACGTCCGGCCCGCCGCTCCAGTCCCTGAACTTCACCTCCGGCGCCGGCTCCAGATCGCCGCGCGCCAGCTCCACCATCAGGGGGCCGATGGCCGAGGGATGGACGACGTCCTGCGGATCCTCGCCCGGATAGGCCTGGGCCCGCATCGCCGTGCGCATCCGGCCCGGATCGACGATGGAGACCCGCACCGGCGTGGACTCGATCTCGTCGGCCCAGCATTTGACCAGCGCCTCGGCCCCCGCCTTGGAGGCCGCATAGGCGCCCCAGAAGGCCTTGGGCGCGCTCGCCACGCTGGTGGTCACATAGACGGCGCGCCCGGCGTCCGACGCCTTCAGCAGCGGCTCCAGCGAGCGGATCAGCCGGTAGACGGCGGTGAAATTGGTCTTCTCGACCTTGGCCCAGACGCGCGGATCGGCGTGGCTGACCGGCGTCAGGCCCGAGGCGCCCATGGTCGCCGCCGCCTGCACCCACACATCCAGTCGTCCGAACCGCTCGTAGATGGCCCCGCCCAGCCGGTCGATGGCCCCGCCGTCGACCAGGTCGAACGGGATCAGGGTCGCGTGCTTGCCGGTGGCGGCGAAGACGGCGTCGTCCAGTTCCTCCAGCCCGCCCACCGTCCGCGCCGTGGCGATGACGTGCGCGCCCGCCTTCGCCAGCGCCAGGGCGGTCTCATAGCCGATGCCGCGCGAGGCCCCGACGACGAGGGCGATGCGGTCTTTGAGGGGGAGGTCGGTCATGCGGGGCCTGATAGCCCGCCCGCCGGTCCGGCGAAAGTCAGAAGCCGGGGGCGGGTTGCCACAGGCTGAAGCTGACGCCCTGGTCGTCGCTGACCACGGCGGTCCGCCCGCTGGCGCTGTCCGCCGGAACCGCCGCCTTGCCGCCCAGCTCGGTGGCCCGCCTGCACAGGGCGTCCACGTCGTCGACGCGGAAATACAGGTGCGGAAACTGGCCGGCCCGCTCGACCTTGGTGAAGCCGAAGGCCGGATCGCTGCCCGCCACATGGGCGTAGGTCGGCTTGGAGGCGTCCTCGTCGAAGGTCCAGCCGAACAGGGCCGAATAGAAGGCCCTGGCCTTGTCGACGTCCTGGGTGTCGATCGTGAAATAGCCGAGCTGGATCATCCGCCGCCTCTGAAAGGGACCGTATGACCCTTAAGCGCTGACCAGCAGCGAAAGTTGCCGCGCCGCCACCTCGCGTCCGCCTTCCTCGATCTCGCGATCCAGCAGGCGCGTCGGGTATTCGCCGGTGAAATAGTGGTCGGTGAACTGCGGATTGCGCGGATCGCGCGGACCGGCCTCCATGGCGTCGTACAGGCCGTCGACCGACAGGAAGCCGAGGGAGTCGACCTCCAGATGGGCCCGCATCTCCTCCAGCGTCTTGTTGGCGGCGATCAACTGGTCCCGCTCGGGCATGTCGATGCCGTAGAAGTCCGGCCACAGGATCGGCGGCGAGGCCGAACGCAGGTGCACCTCGGTCGCCCCGGCGGCGCGCACGGCGCGGACCAGCTTCACCGAGGTCGTGCCGCGCACGATGGAATCGTCGATCAGCACGACCCGCTTGCCCTCCAGCACCGAGCGGTTGGGGCTGTGCTTCATGCGCACGCCCTTCTGCCGGGCGCCCTGGCTGGGCTGGATGAAGGTGCGGCCCAGATAGTGGCTGCGGATGATCCCCATCTCGTAGGGAATGCCGCTTTCCTGCGCGTATCCCAGCGCCGCCGGCACGCCGGAGTCCGGCACCGGAACCACCACGTCGGCCTCGACCGCATGCTCGCGGGCCAGACGCATGCCCATCCGCTTGCGCACGCCATAGACCGAGCGGCCGTTCACGACGCTGTCGGGGCGCGAGAAATAGACATATTCGAACAGGCACGGGCGCGCCGCGCGGGTCGGGAAGGGCTTCAGCGACTTCAGGCCCTCGTGGTCGATCACGACCACCTCGCCATGCTCGACGTCGCGTTCGAAGGTCGCGCCGATCGTGTCCAGCGCGCAGGTCTCGGACGCCAGCACCCAGGCCTCGCCCAGACGGCCCAGCACCAGCGGACGGATGCCCAGCGGGTCGCGGGCGCCGATCATCTTGGAGCGCGTCTGGCAAACCAGGGCGTAGCCGCCCTCGATCCGGCCGATGGCGTCGATGAAACGGTCGACGATCTTGGCCTTACGGCTCCGCGCGATCAGGTGAAGGATGACCTCCGAGTCCGACGTCGACTGGAAGATGGCGCCTTCGCCGACCAGCTGGTTCCGCAGGTACAGGAAATTGGTCAGGTTGCCGTTGTGGGCGATGGCGATGCCGCCCTGGTCCAGATCGGCGAACATCGGCTGGATGTTGCGCAGGAAACTGCCGCCGGCGGTGGAATAGCGGGTATGGCCGACGGCGGCCGATCCGGGCATCCGCGTCGACAGGTCCGCGCCGCCGAAGGCTTCGCCGACCAGACCCATGTGGCGTTCGGTGTGGAAGCGGGTCTCATGGACGCTGGCCATGCCGCAGGCTTCCTGGCCGCGGTGCTGCAGGGCGTGCAGGCCGAGCGCGACGACCGAGGAGGCGGCGTCCTTTTCCGCGCCCCAGACGCCGCAGACGCCGCATTCCAGACGCGGACGATCGTCGTCGGCGTCGCGATAGTGCTCCCGGTGTACGACCGGGGCGGCGATGGAATGCTCAAGGCGGCTCATCGTGGGGCTCCGATGAAGCGGGGAACGCTAGCGTGCGGCGGACGGCGGCGAGGTATTGCTTGTTTGGGGCGAGGGCAAGGCTTTCTCGTCGGAAAACCCTTTGCTCACGGACGAACTGACGACGGGGGACAGGGCGTCGGCGCCGCGGCCGATGCCGGGCAGGACGATCTGGATCACCCGGGCCGCGCCCGCGGTGACGGGCCGCAGGGCCGCCTCGCTGAGCCAGCGCGGCGTCTTCTCGCCCGGCATGGCGGCGACGATGACCAGGTGGATGGCCCCCAGCAGGACCAGCGACCGCGCCGCGCCGACGAAGACGCCGACGATCCGGTCGATCCCGCCCAGCTGCGGATGAGCCTGCGCCCGCTTCGACAGGATCGAGCCGAAGATGCGGATGCCGAAATAGATCAGCAGGAAGGAGGCGATGGCCGCCGCGATGGTCCCCATCCAGTCAGGATCGACCAGCATCCGCCCCAGCGGCGCGGTCAGCGGCAGGGCGACCAGGGCGATGAAGGCCGCCAGCACGAAGCTCAGCAGGGTGATGACCTCGCGCGTGCCCCCGCGCACCCAGCCGGCCGCGGCGGAGGCGAGGATGACCAGAATGGCGATAACGTCGAAACCGGTCATGCGCGCTCGTTCAATATCTTCCGTCATTCCGGGGCTTCGCGCAGCGAAGAACCCGGAACCCAGGACCGCATCTCGACCCCCTGGGTTCCGGGTTCCGCTGCGCGGCCCCGGAAAGACGGAAATGAGAAGGCGGCCCTGCGTCGGTGTTCAATAGCGGTTTTGCGAGATTCGTTCGACCGCTTCGGTCAATCGCGTGACGGATGTCACCTTGACCCCCTTGTCCTTGACCGTCAGCGGCGGGGTCAGGGCCTGGTCGAAGCCCAGCTTCTGCGCCTCCCGCAGCCGCGCCTCGGCCCGGCCGACGGCGCGAACCTCGCCCGACAGGCTGATTTCGCCGAACACGACGCAGCCCTGGGGCAGGGGGGTGTCGGTCGCCGAACTGATCAGGGCCGCCGCCGCCGCCAGATCCGCCGCCGGCTCGTTGATGCGCAGGCCGCCCGCGACGTTCAGATAGACGTCCTGATCCCCGAAGCCGAAGCCGCAGCGCGCCTCCAGCACGGCCAGCACCATGGCCAGCCGTCCCGTGTCCCAGCCGACCACGGCCCGGCGCGGCGTGCCGTAGGCGGATTTCGACACCAGCGCCTGCATCTCGACCAGCACGGGGCGCGAGCCCTCGATGCCCGCGAACACCGCCGCGCCCGGGGCCCGATCCCGGCCTTCGCCGAGGAACAGGGCCGAGGGGTTGGCGACCTCGCGCAGGCCCGCGTCGCCCATCTCGAACACGCCGATCTCGTCGGTGGCGCCGAAGCGGTTCTTGCCGGCGCGCAGGATGCGGAACGGATAGCCGCGCTCGCCCTCGAAGCTCAGCACGGCGTCGACCATATGCTCGACCACCCGCGGCCCGGCGACCTGGCCGTCCTTGGTGACGTGGCCGACCAGCACCACCGCCACGCCCTGCGACTTGGCCAGCCGCACCATCTCGCCGGCGCAGGCGCGCACCTGGGTCACGGAGCCGGGTCCCGCCTCATGGGCGTCGGACCACAGGGTCTGGATCGAATCGACGATGACGATGTCGAATTTCTCGCGCTTCAGCGTGCCGAGGATGTCGCGCAGGGCGGTGGCCGAGGCCAGTTCGACCGGCGCCTTCTCCAGCCCCATCCGCTTCGCCCGCGCCCGGATCTGCTCGACCGCCTCCTCGCCCGAGATATAGGCCACGCGCCGCCCCGACAGGGCCGCCCGCCCGGCCACGTCCAGCAGCAGGGTCGACTTGCCGACGCCGGGATCGCCGCTCAGCAGGATGGCCGAGCCGGGCACGACCCCGCCGCCGCACACGCGGTCGAACTCGGCCACGCCGGTGATGATGCGCGGCGGCTCCGGCGTCTCGGACTGCAGGCCCTCGAAGGTCACGCCGCGTCCTCGCCCCGCCGCGCTGGTCGCCGGCTTCATCGCCCCGGGGGGCGCGGCGCGGCTTTCCTCGACGATGGAGTTCCACTGGCCGCACGCCCCGCACTGGCCGGACCACTTGCCGTGGACCGCCCCGCAGGACTGACAAACATAGATCGCGCCGTCTCTCGCCATGGGTCCGGCTTACAGGAGTCGCACGCGGCGGGGCAGGGGGTGGTCCGGGGGCTACGTCCAGTTTTGACGTATACCTCGATGCGCGCCCGATGGTCGTTTGTGTTTTCTGATCGAGTTATTTTCCGTGCATCCCCGCGAAGGCGGGGACCCAGGCTTTAGCCTCACCAACGGTGTTTGAATGAGCGTTGGCTAGCTCAACCCGCTTTGCGGCCGCTCAAACCTGGGTCCCCGCCTTCGCGGGGATGAACGGTGGTGTGGAGGGCGGGACAGGGACAGTCATGGTGAGGACTCTCGCCCTTCCGGACTCGAGACTCTCGAGACATTTTTCCGCCCGTTCCGCCCCCCGGATCTCGCGCCCGGACCGCGTGCGTCCGCTTTTGACGCCTCCCCGTGCATACTGGATCAAATCCCCACGGGGCCGGGTCTTTGACAGCAGCAAACCCCGCCCGGAGCCGCTTCAGGCGCCGGCGTACCCGCCCGGCGATCCGGCCCGGTCGTCATGATGATTTTTTCTTGTGAAGATGGAGACTCTCGCCCCTCCGACATATGCGCAGCAGGGGCGCCGGTTGCTCCCCCCACCTCGCCGTGCCAGCCTTGCCGCCTCAGGGGAGTTACCGCCATGTTGAACCGTCTGGCCGCCGCCGCCATCGCCCTCACGCTCGGCCTCGCCGCGCCCGCCCACGCCGAAACCCTGGTGGTCACCGCCGCCCGCATGGTCGATGTCGAGCGCGGCCGCTACGTCGACAATCCCGTCGTCGTGGTCACTGACGGCCGGATCACGGCGGTCGGGACGGCCGTGCCGGCGAACCTGCCCGCCGATGCGCGCCGGCTGGACCTGCCGGGCCTGACCCTGCTGCCCGGCCTGATCGACATGCACGTCCATCTGGCCGGCACCCCCTATGTCTCCGGCTTCAAGGTGCTGGAATACGCCGACGACTTCGAAACGGTGCTGCAGGTGCCGAACGCCCGCGCCAACCTGATGGCCGGCTTCACCACCGTGCGGAACCTCGGAGGCCCCGACTTCGCCGACGTCGCCCTGCGTCAGGCCATCGACGCCGGCTTCATCGAGGGGCCGCGCGTCATCCCCGCGGGCGTGTCCTTCGGCGCCACCGGCGGCCATTGCGACCACACCGGCCTGCCGCGTTCCATGGCCCAGGCCAATGACTACAACGCCGACAGCGTCGACGCCGCCCGCCACAGCGTCCGCGAGGTGCGCAAATACGGGGCCCAGGTGATCAAGGTCTGCGCCACCGGCGGCGTCTTCTCGCGCAACACCGAGCCGGGCCAGCAGCAGATGACCCTGGCCGAACTGACCGCCGTCGCCGACGAGGCGCACATGTGGGGCATCAAGGTCGCCGCCCACGCCCACGGCGCCTCGGGCATCGCCGACGCAATTCGCGCCGGCATCGACACCATCGAACACGCCTCGCTGATCGACGCCGAGGGCATCCGTCTGGCGGTCCAGCACGGAACCTGGCTGTCGATGGACATCTACAACACCGACTTCACCCAGGCGACGGGCACCGAGTTCGGCGTCACCGAGGACAATCTGCGCAAGGACCGCGAGATCGGCCAGCTGCAGCGCGACAATTTCCGCGCCGCCCATCGCGCCGGGGCCCGGATGGTGTTCGGCACCGACGCGGCCATCTATCCGCACGGCCAGAACGCCCGGCAGTTCGCCGTCATGGTCGAATACGGCATGACCCCGGCCGAGGCGATCCGCGCCGCCACCTGGAACGCCGCCCAGGCCCTGGGCCGGGAAGGGGACGTGGGCGCCATCGCGGCGGGCCGCTACGGCGACCTGATCGCGGTGTCCGGCGACCCGCTCGCCGACGTGCGGATGCTGGAGACCGTGCCCGTCGTCATCAAGGGCGGAGCGGTGGTCCGGGACGCGCGCTAGGCCGGATCAGCCGACGTAGATGCGCGGAACCCTTGCGGTGATCGCGCTGAGCAGTTCGTAGCCGATGGTTCCGGCGGCCGCGCCCGCGTCGTCCAGCATCCGGTTGGCGCCGAACAGCTCGACCCGGTCGCCGACGGCCACATCCAGTCCCGTCACGTCCACGGCGCAGGCGTCCATCGACACCCGGCCGACGATCGGCCGCAGTTCGCCCCCGACGAAGACCTGTCCCCGCGGGCTGTAGCTGCGCAGAACGCCGTCGGCGTAGCCTCCGGCGCAGGTGGCGATCCGCCTGGGGGCCGGGGCCGTGAAGGTCCGGGAATAGCCGACGGTCTCGCCGGCCGGAACCTCGAGCAGTTGAAGCACATCCGCCGCCAGAGTCGCCACGGGCCGGATGCGGGCGTCCGGACGGCCTTCCGGTCCGCCGCCATACAGGCATATGCCGGGCCGGGCGGCGTCGAAGGCGTAGCCGGCTCCGAGGAAGACGCCGCCGGAATTGGCGAACGACCTCACGGCGCCGGGATAGCGCGCCGCCGCCGCCGCGAAGGCGTCCCGCTGGCGCCCGTTCATCGGCTCGGCCGGATCGTCAGCGCAGGCCAGATGGCTGAGCACCAGATCCAGCCCTTCGAACGGCTCGGGCGCCGCCTCGGCCCGGAACCCCAGCCGGTTCATGCCGGTGTCGATCTGGATGCCGCAGGCCCCGCCGCCCGCGGCGCGCCATTCGGCCAGCTGCTCGCCGGTGTTCAGCACCGGGCGCAGGTCGGCGGCGCGCAGCCGCGCGGCCCGCCCGGTCGGGCAGCCGTCCAGCACATAGATCGCGGGGACCGGGCCGAGCGCCCGCCGCAGCCCCTCTCCCTCGCTGGTCCGGGCCACGAAGAAGGTCCGGGCCCCCTCGGTCATCAACCGGCCTGAACAGGCCGCGGCGCCAAGGCCGTAGCTGTCCGCCTTGACGACCGGGTGCACGGGCACGCCGCCGACCGCTTCCAGCGTATGGAAATTGGCGGCGAGGGCGCTCAGATCGACGGTCAGGGTGGCCGGTGCGGACATCGCCGTCATCTAGAGGCGATCTGTTGTGCGATGCAACACGCGGCGTCTACAGGCGCGCGAAAGCCTCGCCGTCCGCATCGAACAGGTGCGCCTGGTCCGCCGGGACCTTCAGGCCCAGCGTCTCGCCCGCCGCCGGCCGCGCGTCGCCCGGCAGCAGCACCGTCACCGGCGTCTCCCCGGCGGTCAGATAGGCGTAGGTGGCGTGGCCCAGCGTCTCGACGAAGACGACGTCGGCGCGGATCGTGTCGCCCTTGCCCGCCGTCGTGAGATGCTCGGGCCGCACGCCCAGGGTGACCTTGTCGCCCGCCTTCGCCCGGGCGGCGTCGACCGCCACCTTCAGCGTCTCGCCCGCCGCCGTGCGCACCGTCGCGCCCTTCGCCGTCGCCGTGACGATCTCGGCGGCCAGCAGGTTCATCTTCGGACTGCCGATGAACTCGGCCACGAACAGGTTGCGGGGCCGTTCGTACAGCTCCATCGGCTTGCCGACCTGTTCGATCCGGCCGGCGTTCAGCACCACGATCCGGTCCGCCAGGGTCATGGCCTCGACCTGGTCGTGGGTGACATAGACCATGGTCGTCTTCAGCCGCTCGTGCAGGCTGGCGAACTCGTAGCGCATCCGCACCCGCAGGGCGGCGTCGAGGTTGGACAGCGGCTCGTCGAACAGGAAGACCTGCGGCTCGCGCACGATGGCCCGGCCGATGGCGACGCGCTGCCGCTGGCCGCCGGACAGGGCCTTGGGCTTGCGGTCCAGATAGTCGGTGATGTTCAGCGTTGCGGCCGCGCCGCGCACGCGCCGGTCGATCTCGGCCTTGTCCGCCTTCGCCAACTTCAGCCCGAACGCCATGTTCTCGTAGACGCTCATATGCGGATAGAGGGCGTAGGACTGGAACACCATGGCGATGCCCCGGTCGGACGGGCTCAGGTCGTTGACCGACCGCCCGCCGATGGCGATGTCGCCGCCGGTCTGCTCCTCCAGACCCGCGATGGTCCTCAGCAGGGTGGACTTGCCGCAGCCGGACGGGCCGACGAAGACCACGAACTCGCCGTCGGCGATCTCGAGGTCGATGCCCTTGAGGACCTCGGTGGTTCCGAAGCTCTTGGTCACGCCGGTGAGCCGGACGTCCGCCATATGTTTCCCTGCCCGCAGCTTTCTTGTTTTGCGGTCACCGTAAACGGTTACAGGGACCGATCAATCCTCACCGCCGGAGACTCTAGATCCAGAAACCGTAGACCCGTCGGTTCAAGAACGCGGCGAGGCCACCCAGAATGAACAGGGCCATGAGGACGCCGCCCTCCATCGGATACAGGTCCATGTTCCGACGATGCGCCGCCATCACAAGAGCCGACACCATCGCGACACAGGACAGGGTGGTGAGTACCCGCGAAGCCAGTGGCCGGGGCTTGTGATCGACGGGCGCGCCAGCAGGGGCAGCGCGATCCATTCGTTTCCCTATCCGCGCACCGATGACGGCAGCGAGGGCGATAACGGCGAGTGCGGGAATGGCCAGAACCCAAAAAAAAGCGGTCATTGCGAATCCCCTGGAGTGTCCCTAGCCGCGCGGTCCCTTGCCCTTGTACGGCGCCCTGGCCTCGGCCGGCTTGCCGCGCGCGTCCTTGGCCGCCCACGGACGGTCGCCGCCCTTGGGTTTGCCCTTCCACGGCTTGTCGCCGGCGGCTGCGGCCGGGGCTTCAGCGTCGGAGCGCGGCGTCCAGGGCGTCTTGCCCTCGGCCGGGGGCTTCTTGACCCAGGGCTTCTTGCCCGGAGGCGTCGGATCGTTCGGCGTGCGCTTGACCCAGGGCTTCTTGCCTTCAGCAGCAGGCGCCGCGTCGTCGCGCTTCACCCAAGGCTTCTTCTCGCCCTGCGGACGGTCCTCACGGGCTTTCCATGCGGGCTTGTCGCCGCCTTCCTCGCGCTTGGCCCACGGCTTCTTGTCGGGGCGGTCGCCGCCGGCGGGCTTCTTGTCCCAGCGGCTGACGGGCTTCTCCTGCGGGCCCGGCTTGACGGCCGGATCGATCTTGACGCCTTCCTCAAGGCCCAGGGCGATGGCGGCCTCGAATTTGGCCTTCATCTCCAGGGTGATCTCGAACTTGGTCTCGCGTTCGAAGATCTTGATCGAGCCGATGTCGCGCTTGGTCACGTGACCCAGACGGCAGATGGTCGGCATCAGCCATTTGGGGTCGGCGTTCTTGTCGCGGCCGATGTTGATCCGGTACCAGGCCATGTCGCCGCCGCGGGCGAAGTCCGTGTACGGAACGTCGGCCTGACCCTTGTCGTTCTTGCCGCTCTCCTGCTGACGCTTCATGCGGTCGTCGTCATAGACGTCTTCCGGCGCCGGCAGTTTCGTCTGGTACAGGCGAATCAGGGCCGCCGCGATCTGCTCGGGCGTGCTCTTCTCCAGCAGCTGTTTGCCCAGCGCCAGCGTGTCCTCGTCCTCGACCGGCGCGGTCAGGACCGGATCGGCCAGCATCCGCTTGCGGTCGTTCTCGAGGATCATGTCGGCCGAGGGCGGACCCGACCATTCGGCCTTGATGCCGGCGGAACCCAGCATCAGCTCGACCTTGCGGCGGCGCGTATAGCTGACCAGCAGGACGGAGACGCCCTTCTTGCCGGCGCGGCCCGTACGGCCCGAACGGTGCAGCAGCCCGGCCTTGTTGACCGGGATTTCTGCGTGGATGACCAGACCCAGATCGGGCAGGTCCAGACCGCGCGCCGCCACGTCGGTGGCGACGCAGACGCGGGCGTGGCCGTCGCGCAGGGCCTGGAGCGCTTCCGAGCGCTGGCTCTGGGTCAGTTCGCCGGACAGGCCCACGACCGAGAAGCCGCGTTCACGCAGCGACGAGGTCAGGTGCTTCACCCGTTCGCGCGTGTTGGCGAAGACGAGCGCGCCGGGGGCCTCGAAATAGCGAAGCACGTTGACGACGGCCAGTTCGACCTCGTTCGGGGCGACGCGGATCGCCTTGTATTCGATGTCGGCGTGCGAGCCGGCGCCGGCGACCGTGTCGATCCGCAGCGCGTTCTTCTGATAGGTCTTGGCCAGTTGCACGATGTCGCGCGCCAGGGTCGCCGAGAACAGCAGGGTGCGGCGTTCGGCCGGGGCGGCGTCGAGGATGAAGGTCAGGTCTTCCTGGAAGCCCATGTCCAGCATCTCGTCGGCTTCATCCAGCACCACGGCCTGAAGCGTCGACAGGTCCAGCGAGCCGCGTTCGACGTGGTCGCGCAGGCGGCCGGGGGTGCCGACGACGATGTGGCAGCCGCGATTCAGGGCCTGACGCTCGACCTTGGGGTCCATGCCGCCAACGCAGGAAACGATGCGGGCGCCGGTCTGGGCGTACAGCCATTGCAATTCGTTCGAGACCTGCAGGGCCAGTTCGCGGGTCGGGGCGATGACCAGAGCCACCGGAGCGCCGTATTCGGCGAATTTCTCCGCCTCGCCCAGCAGGGTGGGAGCCAGGGCCAGGCCGAAGGCGACGGTCTTCCCCGAACCCGTCTGGGCGCTGACCAGCAGGTCGCGCCCGGAGCCGTCCTCGTTCAGCGAGGCTTCAAGGACAGCGGACTGGACCGGCGTCGGCTCGGCGTAGCCGCGATCGGCGAGGGCGCGGTCGAGCGCGGGATGACTGGCGGGGAAAGGCATGGGGCAGTCCGTAAGGCGCCAACGCGGCGCGCGCCAGCCTCGCCCCGGGGAGGGGGCGACCGGCGAAGGGCGGGGCATGTGCGCCCGGAACAAGGCCGAAGGGTGGCCCTGCCTGTCCTGAAGCCATGAGAATGACCGCTGACAGACCGATGTTTCGCGGGCACAGTGCAGTTTCGGGGGATCACATGTTCAAATCCATACTTGCCGCCACCACAGCCTTGACGCTCGTCTCCATGGTCGGAGTCGTCTGTGCGCAGGAGCTGACCCCGCCGCAGAGACCGGTGGGCGGACGACCTGCCGCACAGTCTCCGGCTCCGGTCGCGCAGGGAGGGAGCGCCCTCACCAGCGGGCGACCCGTGCGCGGCCAGCTGGCGCGGGGCGACGGCACGCTTCAGAGCGGTGAATACGCCGACGAGTTCACATTCCCGGTCCGGCGCGGGCAGACCTATGAACTGACCCTGTCGTCCTCGGCCTTCGACCCCTATCTGCTCGTGCGCGGTCCCGGCGGGCTCAGCGAGGATAATGACGACGATCCGGCCGCACGCGGCTCGCAGGACAGCCGTCTGCGTTTTACCGCCCCGGCCGACGGCCAGGTCGAGGTGTCGGCGACCAGCTATCAGCCCGGTGAAACGGGCGCCTACACCCTTACGCTGGGCGGAGCCGCGGCCCGGCCCGCCGCATCACCGGCGGCCACAGCGGCCTCTGGAGGGGCGGTTCGCGTCGGCCAGACGCTGGACGGGCGGCTGGGCGCCGGCGACCGTCAGCTCGAGGGCGGCGAATATATGAACAGCTATGTGCTGCGCGGCCGGCGCGGCCAGACGCTGGATCTGCGGCTGACGTCGACGTCCTTCGACCCCTATGTCGCCATCAGCGGTCCCGGCGATTTCTCGGCCTTCAATGACGACGATCCGGCGGTCGCCGACGGGCGCAACAGCCGGCTGGTCGTAACCCTGCCGGCCGACGGCGACTACCGCATCACCGCCACCAGCTACGCCTCGGGCGAGCAGGGCGGCTACCGGCTGGCGGTGCTTGACGGGGCGGGAGCCGCAACGCCGGCGCCGTCTCCGGTGCGTCCGTCCGAACGCGCTTCGGCCGACGGCGGCATCTCGATCGGCCAGACGGTGAGCGGCTCGCTGGCGGCGGGCGATGAAACCCTCGAGTCGGGCGAATACGTCGATCATTTCCGCTTCACTGGCCGGCGCGGTCAGCGGGTGGCGGTGGAACTGACCTCCTCGGCCTTCGACGCCTACACCATCCTGACCACCCCGTCGGGCGAACAGCAGGACAATGACGACGCCCGCGACGGCACGCACGACAGCCGGCTCGACACCGTCCTGGCCGAGGATGGCGAATACGAGGTCATGGTGACCTCCTACGCCCCCGGCGAGACCGGCTCATATCGCTTCAGCGTCAGCCCCAGCCAGGGTTCGCCGCGGCAGGCCTCGGTGCAGGGCGGGGCGCGGGTGTTCGCGGTCATGGTCGGGGTTTCCGACTACGGCGGCGCCCAGTCCCCGCTGGAATTCACCGACGAGGACGCCCGCAAACTGGCCGAGACCCTGCGCGCCGACGGTTCGCTGAACGACGCCAGCCTGGTGCTGACCAACGCCGAGGCCACGGTGGCCGGGGTGCGCCGCGCCTTCGCCCGGGTCGCGGCCCAGGCCGGGCCGCAGGACACCTTCCTGTTCTTCTTCTCGGGACACGGCGACCAGTCGGACGCAGCGGTCAGCGGACTGGAGCCTGACGGCAAGTCCGAATCCATCGTGCTGCGCGACGGCGAAATCACCGACACCGAGATGGCGAGCCTGTTTGACTCGCTGAACACGCGGCTGTCGCTGCTGGTGATCGATTCCTGCTTCTCGGGCGGTTTCGCGCGCAACGTCGTGGACCGGCCGGGCGTCATGGGCCTGTTCAGCTCGGAAGAGGACCTGACCAGCGCCGTGGCCGACAAATTCCAGGCCGGCGGCTATCTGTCCCACTTCCTGCGCACGGGCATGGGCGGCGAGGCCGACGGCGACGGCGACCGGCTGGTCACCGCCGGCGAACTGGCCACCTATCTGCGCCGCCAGTTCCGCGAGCAGGTCGAGAACGTCGAGTCCGAAACCCAGGACGGCCAGCGCAACTACCAGAACCTGGTCGTCGACCGGGGCGGGGTGCAGGTCGACGACGTGATCGTGCGTCTGCCCGCGACGGCCGCCGGCGGACACTGATCCGGAGCGGCGGCGCCGCAGCGCCGCCGATCACAGGCATGGATCACTCGAGCATCGCTCCCAGGCGATAGCGCCCCATCGCCTCCGACGCGCTGCGGGCGCGGATTGAATAGGCCCCCGCATCGGGCAGGCGATAGCCCAGTTCGACCTTGCCCGGTTCCGGGATCATGGCGACGTTGCGGACCTCCCCGTCGCACGTGGCGCCTTGGTGGACGAGCAGCGCGGGCGGGAAGTCGGGGGTAACCAGGACGGCGCGGATAACCTTGCCGGACGCGTTCTGGATCACGAAACAGTCGAACAGTCCGACCTCGGCCGCGCGGTCGCCGACCTCCAGCAGGCCTATGATCATGTCGCCCCCCGACAGGCGGTACGACGCCCCTGCCGCGTTCGCCTCCGAGATGTTGACGAACTGGAGCGAATACTGACCTGCGCTGCTGCTGGCGTTGCCGAGGGCGCGGATGGAATATTTCCCCGACCTGTCGAGCCGCCTGGTGAGGGAGGCCCTTCGATTGATGAAGGACCGTTCGCTCTCGGCGATATCGCTGTACTCGCCGCAGCCTTCCCCCTGGTGGAGCGAAACTCCGGTATTGAAGCTGTCCCCGTCGATGTTCACCATGACGGTCTGGCCGGCCACGCCGTCGAAGACATGGCAGTCGTAGCGGTCATCTTCGTCGATCATATCCCCCGTCTCCCAGCGCCCCCTGATCATCTCTCCCGGGCGAATGGGGGTCGTGGGCCGGCTTGAGATCGCGCTGAGGGTGTAGGTCCCCATTTCGCCCGGCCGATACATCATGGCCCGTACGATGTAGGGACCGGACTGGATCTGGACCGTCAGCCGCGCGTCGCCGTCTCCACCGCCGTCGTCGTCGGTGAAGGTCGCGGGCGACGAGCAGGTCTCGCCCCTCGCGACTTCCAGATAGGTGTCGTACTGGCCGCCCTTGAGGTCGATGGTCACCAGCTGACCCTCGCGGGCGTCCAGCCGGTAGCAGTCGTACGAGCGGCCGTTGATCGTGTATTCGTCGGGCGTCAGCAGGCCGACCTTGCTGTTCCCCTGATACAGCGTGTCCTGGGCGATGGCCGGAGAGGCGGCGAGAAGCACGAGGCCGGCGAAAAGGCGAACAAGCACAACATGGTCTCCCCCTGGTTCGTCCGCATCATGACGAACCGGCCACCCGCGCGCCAGCAAAGCCTGGAGCAGGCGTGGCGCGAGGGCGCGCGCATTCGGGGTTCGGGGCGTCTTGGGGGAGCCCTCGGCGGTTCAGCTGTCTCTGAAAGGAATGGTGGATGCGACAGGGATTGAACCTGTGACCCCCTCGGTGTGAACGAGGTGCTCTCCCGCTGAGCTACGCATCCATCTATCGCGGAGGCGGCGACATAGCTTGCTCCCCCTCGCGGCGCAAGCCGTTCGTCAGCCGATCAGGCGCCCGATCGCGGCCGGAAGCGCGTCGAAATGCGCGATGACGGCGTCCGCGCCCAGATCGGCGGCCGGGGTGTCGGTGTAGCCGAAGGTGGTCAGGATGCAGGGCACGCCGCTCGCGCGCGCGGCGTCCAGATCGGTGATGCTGTCGCCGACCATGATCGCGCGGCCCGGATCGCCGCCGGCCAGAAGCACGGTCTCGCGGATGTGGGCCGCGTCCGGCTTCTTCGCCGACACCGACTGGGGCCCGCAGATGACGGCGAATCGGTCGGTCAGGCCGATGGCGTCGAACAGGGCGACGGCCAGATCGGTCGGCTTGTTGGTCGCCACGCACAGGACGGCCCCGCGCGCCGTCAGTTGATCCAGCGCCTCGACCGAGCCCGGATAGGCCGTGCTGTGGTCGGCGATATGCTCCAGATAGTCGGCGAGAAAGGCCTTGAGCAGGGCGGGGGAGGCCGCCTCATCCCAATGGGCGCCCGCCGCCTCGAACCCTCGCTTCAACAGGGCGACCGCGCCGTGGCCGATCAGGTTGCGGGCCGACTCAAGCGGAACGGGCGGCAGGTCCTGCTGCGCCAGCAGCCGGTTCAGCGTGCCCACCAGATCCGGCGCCGTCTCCACAAGGGTGCCGTCCAGATCGAAGGCGATGGTCCAGCCTTCGAGGTCGCGCATCGTCATTGGCGTCTCCCGTCGGCCGCCGGGATGGGCTAGACCGCTGGCGACGACTAGCCGCCGGACCGATTCATGACCAGCACTGCTCATCCGAGAGCCGCCATCATCCTCGCCGCCGGCCAGGGCACGCGGATGAAATCGGCCCTGCCCAAGGTGCTGCACCCCGTCGGCGGCCGCGCCATGCTGGATCACGCCATCGACGCCGCCGAGGCCCTGGGCTGCGAGCGGATCGTAGTGGTCGTCGGCGCCCATTCGCCGGAGGTCCGCGACCATGTCGCCAAACGGCTGGGCGAGGACGCCATCGCCGTCCAGGACCCGCCGCTCGGCACCGGCCACGCCGTCCGCGCCGCCGAGGCCGTGCTGGGCGACTTCGTCGGCCAGGTGGTCATCACCTATGGCGACGTGCCCCTGTTGCGCGCCGCCGACATCGAGCCCGTCTTCGCCGCGCATGAGGGGGTCACCGTCATCGGCTTCGAGGCGCGCGATCCCGGCGCCTATGGCCGGCTGGTCATGGAGGGCGATGCGCTCGCCGCCATCACCGAGGCCAGGGAGGCCTCGGCCGAGGTCCTCGCCCTGACCGCCTGCAACTCGGGCGTCATGGCCGCGCCGGTCGGTCTGCTGTTTGAACTGCTGGCCGAGGTTCGCAACGACAACGCCAAGGGCGAATTCTATCTGACCGACGTGGTCGAGCTGGCCCGCAGGCGCGGCGCCCCGACCCGCGCCGTCTTCGCCGGCGAGGACGCGGTCATGGGCGTCAACGCCCAGGGCGAGCTGGCCGTGGCCGAGGCCCTGTTCCAGAAGGTCCAGCGCGAGACCTTCCTCGCCGCCGGCGTCACCATGCCCGCGCCCGAGACGGTGCATTTCTCGTTCGACACCGAGGTCGGGGGCGGCGCGACGATCGAGCCCTATGTCGTCTTCGGCCCCGGCGCGAGGATCGCCTCGGGCGCCCGCATCCGCAGCTTCAGCCATATCGAGGGGGCGAGCGTCGCTTCGGGCGCCGAGGTCGGGCCCTACGCCCGCCTGCGTCCCGGCGCCGATCTGGGCGAGGGCGCCAAGGTTGGAAACTTCGTCGAGGTGAAGAACGTCCGCATGGGCAAGGGCGCCAAGGCCAACCACCTGGCCTATCTGGGCGACGGCGAGGTGGGGGCGAAGGCCAACATCGGCGCGGGCACGATCTTCTGCAATTACGACGGCTTCTTCAAACATCGCACGACGGTAGGCGAGGGCGCCTTCGTGGGCTCCAACAGCTCGCTGGTGGCGCCGATCACCATCGGCGCGGGCGCCATGGTGGGTTCAGGCTCGGTGATCACCCGCGACGTCGCGCCGGGCGATCTGGCGCTGGCGCGGGGCGAGCAGCAGGCCAGGGCCGGCTGGGCCGCCCGCTTCATGGAAAAGATGCGGGCGAAGAAGGCGTTGAAAGCGACATGAACGCGGACGATCAGAAGCGCCGGGCGGGCGAAGCCGCCGCCCTCCGGGTCGAGCCCGGCATGGTCGTCGGCCTCGGCACCGGCTCGACCGCGGCATGGTTCGTCAAGGCGCTGGCCGCCCGCAACCTGACCGGCCTGCGCTGCGTGCCGACCTCGGAGGCCACCGCCGAACTGGCGCGCGAACTCGGCCTCCCGCTCTCGACGCTGGAGGACACCCCCCGTATCGACCTGACCGTCGACGGAGCGGACGAGATCGGGCCCGGACTGGCCCTGATCAAGGGCGGCGGGGCCGCCCTGCTGCGTGAGAAGCTGGTGTGGGAGGCGTCGTCGCGCTGCATCGTCATCGCCGACGCCGCCAAGGTGGTGACGACGCTCGGCGCCTTCGCCCTGCCGATCGAGGTGGTCGCCTTCGGGCACAAGACCACCGCCAACCGCATCGCCGACGTGTTGTCAGACCATGACATCGCCATGCCGGCCCGCGTGCGCTCCGCCGAGCGCGGTCTGGTCCGCACCGACGGCGGCAATCTGATCTATGACGCGAAATGCGGCGCGATCCATGATCCGGTGCGGCTCGCCGACGACCTCAAGCTGATCACCGGCGTGGTCGAGCACGGCCTGTTCCTCGATCTGGCGGACGAGGCGATCATCGGCACAGGCGAGGGGACCGAGGTGCTTGCCCCCTGATCGAACGGCGTCGCCGACGATTCAGTCGGTTGCCTGCTCCTGCAGGTCTTCGTGCGCCCGATGGATCGATGAGACGATCTCCGAACGGCCGGCGCGGCCGTTCTTGCGGGTCCGCTCGGCGTCGTAGAGACCCTGCAGATAGGCCGTGTCCCAATCGGTCAGGCCCGCCGCCGCCTCCGGTGTCTCGAACACGTTCAGGATGGACGCGTACTGCCGGGTGTCCGCTTCAGGATCGATCTGGGCCAGGGTGACCATGGCCACATAGTCCGCCAACTGGACCAGCGAGACCTTGTCGACCTGGTTCACATCCAGGATGACGATGGTCCGGAAGATGGTGTCCACGATCTGCGTCGACAGCCGCGAGGCGGCGAAGACGTTGATGATCGGCGCCGAGTCCATCACCGAAGAGCAGGAGCCCTGGCACTCGCCCGGCAGTCGTACGGCCCGTTCGCCTGTCTCGGAGTTGGTCGGCATGCTGACCTGCCACCAGCGCACAGGCGCCTGCGAGGTTTCGAAGGCGCGCAAGGCGACGCCCCCGCGGTCCATGCCCGAGCCGCCCATACGGAAGGCCCGCCTGCGTTCCTCGACCATCTCCTGGGCCAGGGCGGAGGGATTGTCCGACGCCACGACGACGACGTTCGGCGTGCACCCGGGCTGTCCTGCTGTCAGACCGATGTCTTCGGCGACGGTCGAGACCCGATCGGCGATGTACTGCGCCGGCTCGTTCCTGAGGTTGACGACCCCGACGCAAAGCCGCTCGTCCCAACGCGCCAGCCCCCGCCCCCTGTTGGGAGCCGCGACCTCGTTGACGAAATTCCGGATCAGCGAATTCAGGGGCGTTCCGGTGACCTCGACATCCTCGAGTTCGACCGGGTCCTCGCCCGGTCCGGGTTGCGGAACGGCCTGCTGGTTCGCGCCGGCCTGCTGGGCAGCGGGAACGGGGCCCCCTTCGAGGGGGGCCGCGAGCAGCGCGGCGGCGATAGCGAAGACAATCATCGGTTATGTCCCAGGGTACTGTATCGCGCGACGGTATGCGGGGCCCCGGACGGCGTCAATCAGGCCGTTTCCCTTGCCGCAGTCGGTATTTGCCTATCACGCGCCGGGCGCCTAACTGATGGCCTCGCCTTGAACAGGAGCCGTCGTCTTCCCGCCGGCGAAGGCGTGGGAGTCCGAAATGCCGGCATCGTGGGACTACGACCTCTTCGTCATCGGCGCCGGCTCGGGCGGGGTGCGCGCCGCGCGGCTGACGGCGCTGGGCGGCAAGCGGGTGGCGATCGCCGAGGAGTTCAGGGTCGGGGGCACCTGCGTGATCCGCGGCTGCGTGCCCAAGAAATTCATGGTCATGGCCTCGGACTTCTCGCACCAGTTCCAGACGGCCGAGGGCTATGGCTGGACCATCGACGCCAGCTTCGACTGGCCGAAATTCATCCACGCCAAGGATGTCGAAATCGCCCGCCTGTCGGGCATCTACGCCGCCAATCTGGGCAAGGCGGGCGTCGATCTGATCCACGGCCGCGCCGTGCTCAGGGACGCCCACACCGTCGAGATCATCGGCAAGAACCAGACGATCACGGCGGAGAAGATCCTGATCGCCACCGGCGGCCGGCCGTGGATGCCCGAGGACATGCCGGGCATCGAGCACGCCATCACCTCGGAAGAGGCCTTCCATCTGCCCGAGCTGCCGAAACGCATCCTCATCGCGGGCGGCGGCTATATCGCGGTGGAGTTCGCCGGCATCTTCGCCGGCCTCGGGGTCGAGACCACGCTCATCTATCGCGGCCCCAATATCCTGCGCGGTTTCGACGACGACGTGCGCGCCCATCTGGCCGGCGAGATCGAGAAGCGCGGTATCAAGGTCATCCTCGGCTGCCAGCATTCGGCCATCGAGAAGACCGCGACGGGGCTGGTGAACAAGCTCGAGAACGGCATGGAGATCGAGACCGACGTCGTCATGTTCGCCACCGGCCGCGTCCCGCATGTGAAGGATCTCGGGCTGGAGACCGCCGGCGTGGCCCTGAACGACAAGGGCGCGATCGAGGTGGATTCGCTGTCGAAGACCACCGCTGACAACATCTGGGCCATCGGCGACGTCACCGACCGCATGAACCTGACGCCCGTCGCCATCCGCGAGGCGGTCGCCTTCCACGAAACGGTCTTCCGCGACAACCCGCAGCATTTCGACTACGAGGCCGTGGCCACCGCCGTCTTCAGCCAGCCGCCGGTCGGCACCGTGGGCCTGTCCGAGAGCGAGGCGCGCCACTCCTGCCCCGGCGCCGTCGACGTCTACGTCACCCGCTTCCGGCCGATGAAATACGCCTTCACCGGCTCGGACGAGCGGATGCTGATGAAACTGGTCGTCGACGCCGAGAGCCAGAAGGTGGTCGGCGTCCATATCGTCGGCCCCGAGGCGCCCGAGATGATCCAGCTGGCCGCCATCGCCGTGAAGGCCGGCCTGACCAAGGCCCAGTGGGACGCCACCTGCGCGGTCCACCCGACCATGGCCGAGGAGCTGGTCACGCTGAAGGAAAAGCAGTCGACCAATACGTCGGCCGGGTGATCGCGCGACACCGCGTTCATTGTCCCGGGCGGCTCATCCGCCTATCTTGCCGGCATGAGTACGCGCTGGACCCCCGATAGCTGGAGACAAAAGCCCGTCGTGCAGATGCCGACGGACTATCCCGACATGGCCGCCCTGGGCCGCGTGGAGGACGAGCTGCGCGCCCTGCCGCCGCTGGTTTTCGCCGGCGAGGCGCGGCATCTGACCGCCAAACTGGCCCAGGTCGAGGCGGGCAACGCCTTCCTGCTCCAGGGCGGCGACTGCGCCGAGAGCTTCAAGGAGTTCTCGACCGACAACATCCGCGACACCTTCCGCCTGATCCTGCAGATGGCGGTGGTCCTGACCTTCGCGGGCGGCAAGCCGGTGGTGAAGGTCGGCCGCATCGCCGGCCAGTTCGCCAAACCGCGCTCCTCCTCGCTTGAGACCATCGGCGACGAGACCCTGCCCAGCTACCGCGGCGACATCATCAACGGCATGGCCTTCACGCCGGAAGAGCGCGTGCCGGATCCGCAGCGCCTGCTGCGCGCCTACAACCAGTCGGCCTCGACCCTGAACCTGCTGCGCGCCTTCGCCGGCGGCGGCTACGCCGACCTGTACAACATCCACCGCTGGACCATGGGGTTCGCGGCCGACAGCGCCTACGGCCACAAATATCGCGAGCTGGCCGACAAGATCACCGAGGCCCTGACCTTCATGGAGGCCGTCGGCGTCACGCCCGAGAGCCATCCCGATCTGAGCCGGGTCGAGGTCTTCACCAGCCACGAGGCCCTGCTGCTGAACCTCGAGAGCGCCCTGACGCGCCTCGACGGGGCGACGGGCGAATGGTTCGACACCTCGGCCCACATGGTCTGGATCGGCGAACGCACCCGCCAGCTGGACGGCGCCCATGTCGAGTTCGCGCGCGGCATCAGGAATCCGATCGGCGTGAAGTGCGGCCCGACCATGGAGCCCGACGACCTTCTGCCGCTGATCGACGCCCTGAACCCGGACAATACGCCGGGTCGCCTGACCCTGATCGGCCGTTTCGGCGCCGACAAGGTCGGCGACCGCCTGCCGCGCCTGATGAAGGCTGTGAAGGCCGAGGGCCGACGCGTGGTCTGGTCGATCGACCCCATGCACGGCAATACGCTGAAGGCCGGCAACGGCTACAAGACCCGCCCGTTCGAACGCATCCTCGCCGAGGTGCGCGGCTTCATCGACGTCGCCGAGGCCGAGGGCGTTCACCCGGGCGGCGTGCATCTGGAGATGACGGGCCAGAACGTGACCGAATGCCTCGGCGGCGCCCAGGCCCTGACCGAGGACGATCTGTCCAGCCGTTACCACACCCATTGCGATCCGCGCCTGAACGCCGACCAGTCGCTGGAACTGGCCTTCCTTGTCGCCGAGCGGCTGAAGGCCGGACGCCGGTCGCAATCGGCGGCGGCCTAGGCATGGAGGGGGTGGGCAGACCTTCGGGCGACGACGTCGGCGGCCGCTGCGCCTACCAGGGCGCGCCCGGCGCCTTCAGCCATGAAGCCTGTCTCGACCTGCGGCCCTGGGATGAGGCCGTACCCTATGACTCGTTCGAGGCTGCGCTCGACGCCCTGAAGGCCGGCGAAGTCGGCTGCGCCCTGATCCCTGTCGAGAACAGCGCCATCGGCCGCGTCGAGCCGGCGGCTTCGCTGGTCGAGGCGGCGGATCTGGCCGTCGTGTCCGAAATCTGGCGCCCCATCCGGCTGGCCCTGATGGCCCCTCCCGGCGCCAGCCTGCGTAGCGTCAAAACGGCCGAAAGCCACCCCGCCGCCCTGCGGCAGTGCCCCGAAACGCTCGCAGCGCTCGGCCTGACGCCGGTCGAGGCCTTCGATACCGCGGGCGCGGCCCGCGCGGTGGCCGAAGCCGGGGACCTGTCCCGCGCCGCCGTGGCCCCCACCCGCGCCGCCGAGGTCTATGAACTGTCGATCCTGCGCAACGATATCCAGGATTCCGAAGATAACCGGACGCGATTTGTCCTCCTGAGCGCCAATCCGGGTTGACGCCGCACGATCCATGCGGCCTTTGAGGCTCATGGTCCGCTCGCAAGCCACCGCTGCGACTGCATTCGCCCGCGTTTTCGCGGCCGCGGACCTGTATTTCTACGGCTTTCGATACGCCGGCTGAGGCGTCGGGGACATCGTCCTGACGGCCTCGCCGGCGACCGCCCCGCCTGGGGCGGCGGCTCGCAAAACCTCATCGCCGTGATCGAAATCGAAAGTCCTCTCCCGTGCCCCATTCCAGTACCAAGCCCGCCCTCCAGCAAGTCTGGCCGTCGCCCGCCGTTGCGCTCGTGACCGACATCTCGCCCGAAAGCATGGCCCTGGCGGCCCTGCGTCACGAGATCGACCACCTCGACGACGAACTGCTGGCCCTGTTCGAGCGCCGTCTGGCCATCGCCGCCCGCGTCGGCCAGGCCAAGGACGCCCCCGCCGGCCCCCATGTGAAACTGCGACCCGACCGCGAACAGGCGGTGCTGGCCCGTATGCTGGCGAAGGCCAGCCCCGACAACCGCGAGGCCGTCGAATCCCTGTGGCGGCAGATTGTAGGCTGGGGGCTGGCGCGTCAGGGCCGGATCAAGGTCCAGGTCTGGTCGCCGGTCGAGCCGACCCGCGCCTTCGACGGGGCCCGTCTTCGCTTCGGCGCGGCGGCCGACATGCGCGCCGTCCGCGATCCCGAGGCCGCCCTCGCCTGGGCCGCCGAAGGCCATGGCGTGGCCGTGCTGGCGGTCAACGCCGACAGCGCCTGGTGGATCGGCCTGCGCCGCGACTGGTCGATGCTGAGCGTGTTCGACGGTTTCGGCGGCGCGACGCCGACGGCGCTGGCGGTCGGGAAGATCGACCCGGCGGCGCTCCCGACCGGGCGGCGCGTGATCGTGGACGCCGGCGGCGACGCCGGAGACGGCGGCGGCATCCGCCGACGCGGCCTTGCGACCCATCACGGCTGGACCCTGTCCCTCACCGAAGCCGCCCTGCCGGTCGGCGGGGACGAGGGCTGCGTCGGCGCGATCGGCTAGCCTGCTTTCGCGGCCCGGATGGCGCGGTCGATGTCGGCGGGCTGGATGCTGGCGTTGGCGCGGCCGTTGACGAAGAACGTTGGCGTGCCGAGCAGGCCCAGGCCCGTGGCCGAAGTCTGGACGTCCGCCAGATGGCGCGCCGTCTGCGGGCTGGACATCGCCGCCTGCGCCGCAGGGGCCGCTATGCCGTTGGCCGCGAGGATGCGGTCAACGGCCGCCTTGTTCAGCGCGGGTTCGGCCATCAGGGCGCGGAACACGGCCAGATATTTGCCCTCGCGATGCGCGGCCTGGGCGGCGCGCGCGGCGTAGTGCGAGACGTCGTCGGCGCCGCGATCGAGGATGGGCCAGTCCTTGAAGACGAAGCGCACGTCCGGGTGCGCCTCGACCAGTCGCAAGACGTCCGGCGCCGTCGCCTTGCAGCCGGGGCATCGGAAGTCGAAGAACTCGATCACGGTGACCTTGGCGTCGACGGGGCCGAAGGCGGGGTCCTGCGCGCTGACGGCCAGCAGCGAGGGGTTGGCCGCGGCGCGCTGGTTGATCGCATCGGTGCGGGCGCCGTCCTCCTTCGCCTGCAGCGCGGCGCTGACCTCCTGCAGGATTTCCGGGTTCTTCAGCAGGTAGCTGCGCACCTTGGCGTCGAAGCCGCTGCTGCCCTGCGCGTAGGGCGCGGCGGCCAGCCCCAGGGCGACGACGGAGACGGCCATGGAGGCCATCGCCGCGCGGGGGCGATCGAAAAAGCCGCGGTCTCGCGCGGGCGTGGGGTCGGGCGCGTCGGTCATGTCGGTCTCGATGAAAGGGGTCAGCCCGCGGCGGGGATGACGCCGCCGCGGTCGCGGCGGCTGTTGCGGCGGTCGACGGCGTCGACGTCGTCCTGGGTCGCGCCGGAGGCGAAGACGATGTCCATGGCGCGGGTCCATTCCGCCGTGCCGGGGGCCAGCATGTCGCGGGCGCGCAGGGCGAACTGCGTCGCCTGCTGTTGGGCCCCCATGGCGAAATACATCTCCGCCGAGGCGAGGCGAGCCTCGCCTTCCTTGTTCTGGCTGGCGTAGGCCTGGCTCAGCAGCCGCCAGCCCATGGTGTTGTCCTGTTCCAGGGCGGTGGCGCGTTTCAGCTGGTTCACGGCCTCTTCCAGCCTGGCGGGATCGTGGGTTTCGATCAGGGCGTGGCCCAGATTGATGCGCAGGAGCGGGGCGTCGGGTTTCAGTTCCACCGAGCGCTGGTGCGCGCCGATGGCTTCAGCCGGCCGGCCTTCCTCGAACAGGATCTGGCCCTTCAGCTCCCAGAAATAGGGGTTCTCGGGCTGTTCTGTCAGGAAGACGTCAACGGCGGCGAGCGCCCTGTCGGTCTGGCCGTCCCGATACCAGGCGATGGCGCGGGCGTAGCGCGCGGGCAGGGAGGCGTCGCTCTCCGGATAGTCGCGGAGCGTCTGGTTCGGCGCATCCATGAAGGCGTGGATCTTGGCGAGGATCAACGCGTGTTCGGCCATGCGTTCGGGGCTGTCCTGCTTGCCGTAGTTCGATTGCTCGGCGACGAAGCGGCGCAGGTTCTCGATGCGGTCGGACGACAGGGGGTGGCTGCGGAAATACGGATAGCGACGCGCGTCGGAGAAGACTTCCTGCGAGCGGAAATTCTCGAAGAAGGAGACCAGCCCCCGACCGGATTCGCCCGCTCTCTCGAGCGCCCGAGCCCCGGTGTTGTCGGCCTCGCCTTCCTGGTGGGTCATGTAGCGCAAGGCGCTGAGGGTGCCGAAATACTGGCTGTTGCCGAGCAGAACGGCCCCGGCGTCGGGGGCGCCCGCCGCGATGGCCAGCGCGCCCAGCGCCATGGTCATCAGCATGGGCTGCATGCCCGCGCCCTGGGCCCCGTCGCGCAGGGTGTGGCGGTTCTTGATGTGCCCGGCCTCGTGGGCGAGCACGCCGAGAAGTTCGTTGGCGTTGCGGGTCTTCAGGATCAGGCCGGTGTTGACCCCCATGATCCGCCCGCGGGTGGCGAAGGCGTTGAGATCGTTTTCGTTGATCAGCAGGATCTCGACCTCGGACGGCTCCAGCCCCATGGCGACCAGAACCGGGTCCGTCCATTCATGGATGATGCCTTCGATCTCGGTGTCGCGAATCGCACTCTGGGCCGTGGCGGGCGAGGCCGCCGCCAGCACGAGGCCGACGGCGGCGGCAATGCCTGACAGACGGACGGCGGCGCTTCGGGACAGCCAGTTCACAGCGAACTCCTCATACCCACTATACGCCCCCGCCCGGCCGATGGTCACAACCTAATCACGGCGTTTCAGCGGCGCCACCATCCGCGCTTCGGCTTCTCGGGCGGCGCGACGATCTGGTTCGGGTCTTCAGCGATCAGGGCGGCGACGTCGACTTCCGGCTGCGGAGCCGCCACGGGGGCTGTCACGGCCGCAGGTTTCGGTTCGACCGGAGCCGGGGTCTCGACCGCTTCAGCGGGCGTGACGTCCAGCACGGCAGGCGCGGCTTCCGGCTCCGCCTCGTTGGGCTCGACCGGTGCGGTGACGGCTTCGGGCTCGGACTCGGCGGTGGCGCTGGCCGAGACCTTGCGGCGGACGCGCCGGCGCTTGGGCTCCTCGGGGATGGCGACGGGAGCGACCTCGGCCGCATCGTCGATGACCACGGCCATCGGCGTGTCGACCGAACCGTCGGGCGGCATGCCTTCATTGGTGGCGCGGGTCTCGACCTTGGTTTCGTGGGTCAGGCCCTGTTCGCTGCCGCGATCCCGACCGCGACCGCGTCCACGACGACGGCGCGAGCGCGGTCCGCGTTCGCCGCCGATCTCGCCCTCGGGCCGTTCGCCGACGACTTCATCGACATCGCCCGCAGGCGCAGCGTCGGCTTCGGCGCGCGGTTCGACGCGTTCGGGGTTGATCGGATCGAACCAGACGTAGGGATCTTCCAGCGACGGCGTACGGCCGCGCACCCAGTTGAACCCGTCGCGCTCGCCGCCCTCTTCACGCACGCGGCGTCCGCCACGGCGTCCACGCCGGCGGCGACGGCCGCTTTCGCTGTCGTCGTCGTCCTCGCCGGCGGCGGGGGCGGGGACTGCGGCTTCGTCCGTCGAGGCTTCGGCGCCGTCGCGACGTCCCCCGCGACGACGACGGCCACGGCCGCGGCCGTTTTCGCCCTCGGCGCGCTCGGCGCGTTCGCGGGGTTCGTCATCGTCCGTGTCCTCGCGGTCGAGGGCGTCGTCGTCGGCGATGAATTCGTCGTCCTCGCCGTCGTCCTCATCCTCGAAGGCGCTGTCGTCGAAGCCGTCGTCGAGGTCGATGAAGGCTTCGGGGCGCTCGGGAACGAAGTCCTCGTTGGTTTCGGTGCGTTCCAGCGCGTGCTCGCCCTGGCCGAGGGTGTCGTCGATGACGATGACGACGTTCAGGCCGCGCTGGGTCAGCAGGCGCTGAAGGTAATCGCGCTTGTGGTTCAGGATGTAGAGGGCGACGGCGGTGCACAGGCGCAGGTTCACCGAGCCCGCGCCGTTCTTGCCGGCCTCGATGTCCACGGCGCGCAGGGTCATCAGCGCGGCGCTTTCGGCCGAGCGGATGCGTCCGGCGCCCTGGCAGTGCGGGCAAACCTCGGTGGCGCCCTCGATGACGCCGAGGCGGCGGCGCTGGCGGCTGATTTCCATCAGGCCGAAGCCCGAGATGCGGCCCATCTGGATGCGGGCGCGGTCCTTGGCCAGGGCGTCCTTGAGCACCTTCTCGACGGTGCGGTTGTTCTTCGACTCATCCATGTCGATGAAGTCGATGACGATCAGGCCGGCGAGGTCGCGCAGGCGCAGCTGGCGGGCGGCCTCGACGGCGGCTTCCATATTGGTCTTGGTGGCCGTGGCCTCGACGTTGCGTTCCTTGGTCGAACGACCCGAGTTCACGTCGATGGCGACCAGCGCCTCGGTCTGGTTGATGACCAGATAGCCGCCGGACGGCAGCGGCACGACGGGTTGGTGGATCTGGGTCAGCATCTCCTCGATGCCGTTGGTCGCGAACAGCGGGCGGGCGCCCTGGTACAGGTGAACCTTCTTCGATTGCGAGGGCATCAGCACGCGCATGAAGTCGCGCGCCTCCTTGAAGCCCTCGACGCCCTCGACCTGGATGCCGTCGAAATCCTTGTCGAACATGTCGCGCACGGCGCGGCGGACGAGGTTTTCTTCCTCATAGATGATCGAGGGGGCGTTCGATTTCAGCGTGGTTTCGCGGATCGTCTCCCACAGGCGCAGCAGATATTCGTAGTCGCGCTTGATCTCGGCCTTGGTGCGTTTGGCGCCGGCGGTGCGGATGATCAGCCCCATGCCCTGGGGCACGTGCAGGGCGGCCGCGGCGGCCTTCAGGCGCTTGCGGTCTGTGGCCTGGGTGATCTTGCGCGAAATGCCGCCGCCCTTGCCGGTGTTGGGCATGAGGACGCAGTAGCGGCCCGCCAGCGACAGCCAGGTGGTCAGGGCCGCGCCCTTGCCGCCGCGCTCGTCCTTGACGACCTGCACCAGCATGACCTGCCGGCGCTTGATGACGTCCTGGATCTTGTAGCGGCGCATCAGGCGGCGCTTGAGGCGCTCCTCCTCGGCCATGCCGCCTTCGGATTCGTCGTCGGCGTGGTCGCGGGCGTGCTCGTCGTGATCATCATCCTCCGAGTGCGCCTCGGCCATGATGGCTTCGCGGTCGGCGACGGGGATCTGATAATAGTCGGGGTGGATTTCGCTGAAGGCGAGGAAGCCGTGGCGGTTGCCGCCGTATTCCACGAACGCAGCCTGGAGGCTGGGCTCTACGCGAACGACCTTGGCGAGGTAGATGTTGCCGCGAAGCTGGCGCTTCGCGCGGGATTCAAAGTCGAATTCCTCGACCTGACGGCCCTCGACGATGGCTACGCGGGTCTCCTCCGCGTGGGCGGCGTCGATCAACATGGTCTTTGACATGGAAGGTGTCTTTCTGGCGCGCTCGGCCATCCCCGCGAAGGGGGCAGGCGGCTCGCCGAATGGGATTGCGGGCAGGCGCAGACGCAGTCCCGTCGCCGCGGCGAAGGCCGCGGGCGAGGTCGGTTGTTTCAAACCGGAAGGGAGCGCAGGCGATGGGGCCCATGGGGGTTCAGTAAGGTCCTGGGGCCGGACGCGCCGTCTGTAGGGCGTCCCGGTCCCGTCTTCAAACCGGCGGGTGCTACCCCGGCCAGTCCTCGGATCAGTGAAAACACGCCGCGAGGAGGGCGCGCCCGGCCTGAGGTCAGGGGGCGCGATCGTTCGCGGACATTCCAAGCATAGGCATTGCGGCCATGAATTAAAAGCGGCGTCGCTTTAACGCTCTGGCGACCACGTTGAGTCATCATGCGCCCAACCAAGAAGGTGGGTTCCCGTCGAATGCACGGACTGTTGCGTATCAACCTGACGCGTTGGGGCGTTCGCGAGTGGGCGACAGCGGCTTTCGCCGTTGCCGTTTTCTGCGTCGCCGTGTTCGCGGCCGGGCGCGGTCTGGCCTCCGGGGCCATGGGCGAGGTGCTGCGCGTCCGCTTCGGCGGCGACGCCCAACATACGCGCGTGGTGGTCGACCTGGACCGGACGGCGCGCGGACAGGTGATCCAGTCGGGCGACCAGGGGCAGGTGGTGGTGTCGCTGGCGGGCGTCGCGCCGCAGCGCGGGCTGGCCGGCACCGGGACGGGACTGGTCAGGGGCTGGCGCGTCGCCGGCGCGGGCCTCGCCTCGCGGGTCGAGCTCGACCTTGCGACCAGCGCCGAGATCGAGCGCCGCTTCCTGCTGCCGCCCGGCGACGGCATCAACCACTACCGCTATGTGATCGACCTGAAGGCGACCGGACGCGCCCCGACGCGCGCCCCGGCCCGCACCGCGCCTGCGACGCGCCCGGCCGAGCGGCCCCTGATCTACATCGACGCGGGCCACGGCGGCCGCGATCCGGGCGCCAGGGGCGCAAGCACCAATGAGAGCGCCGTGACGCTGGCGGCGGCCCAGGCCCTGAAACAGGAGCTGGAACGCACCGGCCGCTATCGCGTGCGGCTGACGCGGGAGAGCGACGCCTATGTCGACCTGTACCGCCGCGTGGCCATCGCCCGGCAGGCCGACGCCGACCTGTTCATTTCCCTGCACGCCGACGCGGGCGGCGATCCGGCCACGCGCGGCGCCTCCGTCTACACCCTGTCCGAACAGGGGGCGGGGCGGGCCGTGCGCGAGTTCACGCGCGGCGAGAACTGGCAGCGCAGCCTGAACCTGCCCGGCCGTGACGCCTCGGTGGACCGCATCCTGCTGGACATGACCCAGCGCGCCACCCAGAACCGGTCCGCCCAGCTGGCCCGGACGCTGCTGGGCGAGCTGGAAGGCGCCGACCATCCGCTGCTGCGGCGCAGCCACCGTGACGCCGGCCTGGCCGTGCTGCTGGCCCCCGACGTGCCCGCCGTGCTGCTGGAAATGGGCTTCATCACCAATCCCGAGGACGAGCGGCTGCTGAACGACAGCCGCGCCCGGCGCCGCCTGATGCGCGCGGTGGCGCAGGGTATCGACCGCTATTTCCGCGAACCCGCGGGCGCGCTGCAGATGGCGTCAAACGGGGCGACGGGCGGCCAGCCCTGACGACCGCGCTCAATATCGTCTTCCGGGAATCCGGAGACCGGTAGCGTCCCGAACGGTCCGGACCCTCAGGGTCGGGGCATCCGCCAGTTGCCCGGGGGCTGCCAGACCGGAGCCTTGGCCGCCGGCGTCAGGATCGCCAGCGGGGGCTTGGCTCCGGCCGTGGCCAGGGCAGCGACGGACTGGACCGGGAGGGGCGCCGGCGCCGGGGCCGGCGCATACAGCTCCGGATAGATGCGACGGTCAGCCTTGCGTTCGTCGAAGGTGTAGAAGGCGGGCATGGTGATGCGACGGCCCCGCGTCACCTTCAGCACGCCGTGCTCGTGGTGATAGCCGGCGCTGAACGCCACCAGCATGCCGCGCTTCGGCTTCAACACCCGGTCCTGGGCGGTGAAATACAGTTCGCCCCCCTCATAGTCGTCGTTGAGATAGACGATGCTGGAGAAGTCGCGCCAGGGCGTGCTGTGCGCCGAGCCGTCGGGATTGCTGTTGTCGGTATGCGGCGGCAGGCAGGAGCCCTTCTCCCACACGTTGAGCTGCACGGTGTCGGTCCACAGCGGGCGGGTCAGGGCGTAGAATTCGCCCAGCATGGCGGTGGCCCGCTTCTGGAACCCTCCCATGATCGCCGCCGCCGAGGCGTTATGCTCGGCCACATCGTCCATGTAGACGATACGGCCCTCCCAGAAGTCGATGCCGATCCTGCGGTGCTTAACCAGGCCGTGCAGGCGGTCGAACATCGTCGTCAGACGGTCGCATTCCTTCGAGGTCAGGAAGTCCGCGATGATGATGAAGTCCTGCGCGTCGTACTGCGCCGGCGTGATCGGGGCGGTGGCCGCAGACGGGGTCAGAACGCCGTCGACGACCCGTCTCCGGCCGAGGAGGTTTGCTTCGGTCTGACGGAGGTCGATCGACGCCATCCTGCTGTCCGGCGCCCACGCCCTTCGATCAACCATGTCCCCGCCCCAACGCTGATGTCGAAGGCATTGGCTAACACGACCGAGTCGGCGCTGAAAAGGGACGGGGGAGCGCGCGCCAGCCCGCCGCGGGCGGGCGAAGACGAGCGGCGGCTGACGACGCGCGTCGTTTTTCAGCGATTGCTCATCTCTTGCTCATGCCGCTCAGCGGCGGATGAGGCCTTGGTCTCCGCACGACGGCGGAGGCGGACCGGCGCGCTCGCTGTTTTGAGATGAACGAAAAGTAATGATGACCGAACTGTAATGTTGGTGGCGGCCTGATCCTGCCTTGAGCATGACGAAGAAGTAACTGTCTCGATAAACGGCGGCTCGATAGCCGTTACAACTCTAAACGGGGCCGTGTCCCGCAAGCTCACCGGGGGAGCGTCCCATGACTTCATTCAAACTTCTGCTGCTGGCGAGCGCCGCCATCGTCACCTCGGCCGGGCCGGCTCTGGCCCAGACGGCGACGCCGCCCGCCGCGCAGACGCCGCCTCCGACCGCGCAGACGCCGACGCCCGCCCCGGAGGGGGAAGAGGAGGCGACGGCCGTCGAGGACGTGGTCGTCAACGCGCGCCAGACCGACATCCGCAGTTCGATCGATTCGACCAGCTACAGCCTGGCGGACGACCTGCAGGCGCAAACCGGCAGTCTCGCCGACGCGCTGCGCAACATTCCGTCGGTGGATGTGGATCCGCAGGGCAATGTGTCGCTGCGCGGCGACGCCAATGTGACCATTCTGGTGGACGGGCGGCCCTCGGGCGTCCTGACCGGCGAGGGACGGGCGCAGGCCCTGCTGCAGCTGCCGGCCGACCAGTACGCCCGCATCGAGGTGATGACCAACCCGTCGGCCGCCTACAGCCCCGAGGGCTCGGGCGGGGTGATCAATCTGATCACCAAGCCGACGACGGTGCGCGCAGGCGCGGTCACCACGGGCTCGATCCGCGCCAACGTGGGCGACGGCGGGCGATGGAACGCCGGGTTCAGCGGCTCCTGGCAGCAGGACAAGCTGACGCTGTCAGGCGACGCGGGCATGAGGCATGACCTGGCGCTGCAGACGTTCGAGCGTCTGCGCGAGAGCCTGGACGCCGCCGGCGCGGTGACGCAGACGACGGCCCAGACCCAGAACATCGACGGGGAGGTCGACGTCCAGTTCCTGCGCCTGGGAGCCGAATACCGGCTGACCGACCAGATCCAGCTGACCACCGAGGTGCGGGGCAACCTGATCGAGAACGGCGGCGGCGGGCTTGAGACCTATGACACCCGGTCCGCCTCGGGCGCGCCGCTGAGCTTCTACACCCGGGACGGCGCCTTCAATTTCAACGGCGACAATGTCGGCGTCACCGGGCGGGTGCTGCGCCGGTTCGGCGATCAGGGGCATGACTGGACGAACGAGCTGCGGGTCGACCGCAACCGCGGTCATTTTTCGCTGACGTCGGAATATGACTTCGCCCTGCCGGCTTCGCCGCCGGTGTACGAGCAACTGGACAACCGCAACCGGCTGAACCTCGTCGGCTTCACCAGCGCCTATGTGCGGCCGTTGTCGGACGGCGGACGTCTGCGGGCCGGCTATGAGCTGGAGACGCGGGACGCGGCGTTCGACAACGCGGCCAGCCGGGGGCCGGCGCCGGACGCCCTGGTCCCCGATCCCTTCGTGACCAACCGGTTCGAGGTCGATCAGGCGGTGCACGCCGCCTACGCCACCTGGGAGCGGCCGTTCGGCAAGCTGTCGGCCCAGCTGGGCCTGCGGCTGGAATACGCCGACGTCGAGGTAAACCAGGTCACCACGGGCGTTACGGGAGGGCAGGACTATTTCCGCGCCTATCCGACCCTGCATGCGACGTATCAGCTGACGGACACCCAGTCGCTGCGGGGCAGCTACAGCCAGCGAATTCAGCGGCCGATGCCGTTCCAGCTGAACCCCTTCATCAGCTATCAGGACCCGCTGAACCTGCGGTCGGGCAATCCGGACCTGGAGCCGCAGGAGACGGATTCGTTCGAGGCCATGTGGCAGATGCGGGCGGGGCAGACCTTCTACCAGGCGACGGCCTACTACCGCGACACGTCCAAGGCCTTCACCGACGTGGTGACCGATCTGGGCGGCGGCGTGCTGCTGACCCGGCCCGAGAACCTGGGCGCGCGGCGCGACATGGGCGTGGAGCTTGTCGCCAACGGCCGGCTGCATTCGACCCTGCGCTACAACGCCAGCGTCAACGTCTTCCAGCAGGAGATCGACGCGGCGGGCATTCCCGGCGCGCAGGACACCTCGGCCACGGTGGTGAGCGGCCGGGGCAATCTGAACTGGCAGCCGACAGCCGATGACTTCCTGCAGATCGCCGGAGTCTGGCAGGGCGAGACCCTGCAGGCGCAGGGCGCGCGGGAAGCGGGCGGGATCATCAACCTCGGCTATCGCCGCAAGCTGAACGAGAAGCTGGCCTTCCAGGCGACGGTGCGGGACCTGTTCGACAATTTCGGCGACGTCACCACCTATGAGACGCCGACCTTCCGCGACCGGACGGAGCGCACCTTCGGCGGGCGGGCCTGGTATGTGGGCCTGACCTACGCCTTCGGGCAGGGACCGCGGCGCCAGCAGGACCCGCAGTTCGACTTCTCGGCCTCGCCGACGCCCAACTGATCGACAGCCGTGGATCGACGGGATGCGTTCCGGCCGGAGACCGCCTATCTCCGGCCCATGCGTCTGAGAGTCGTCGATCTGGAAACCACCGGGGGAGACCGGACCGCCGAGATCATCGAGGTGGGCATCGTCGATGTCGTGCCGGAAGGGCAGGGCTGGAAGGCCCTGCCGCCGGTGACGCGGCTGTTCCGGCCGCGGGGCGAGATCTCGTTTCACGCCATGGCGGTGCATCACCTGACCCCGGCGCATTTCTGCGACGCCGATCCGCACTGCGACGAATACGCCCTGCGCGAGATGTTCCTGCCGGAGCCCGCCGATGTGATGGTGGCGCATGCGGCGCGGTTCGAGCGGGGCTTCATCGCCGATACGGCGCACGGCGGTTTGCCGTGGATCTGCACGGTGCGCTCGGCCAAGGCGGTGTGGCCGCAGGCGCCGGGGCATTCCAACCAGGTGTTGCGCTACTGGCGCGGCCTGGACCTCGATCCGGCCCTGGCCAATCCGGCGCACCGGGCCGGGCCCGACGCCTGGGTGACAGCGCATCTGCTGATCGACCTGCTGAAGGAGGCGACCCTCGAGCAGATGATCGCCTGGACGGCCGAGCGGCGGCCCGTGGACCGTATTCCGTTCGGCAAGCATCGCGGCAAGGCCTGGTCCGAACCGCCCGACGACTATCTGCGCTGGATGGCGGGGCAGGGGGATATGGACGCCGATGTCGTGGCCGCCGCGCGACAGGAACTGGAACGTCGCAAAGGGCCTATGGCGGACGCCGACGACGCAAGCTAAACCCGTTCGCTGGGCGCGCCTTTCGGAGACTGCGGTGAAGATTGCCGAACGCTGGTTCGTAATGGCGGGTGTCGCCCTGCTGGGCGCGATCGCCCTGGCGGGGCTGATCGTCGCCGTCTATGCGGCCTGGCTGTTCCATGACCTGCCGGACGCCTCCGAACTGGCCGACTACCGGCCGGCGACGGCGACGCGGGTCTATGCGGGCGACGGCACCCTGATCGGCGAGTTCTCGGACGAGCGGCGCATCTATGTGCCCTATGAGCAGATCCCGCTGCCGGTGGTGCAGGCCTTCCTCGCAGCCGAGGACCGCAATTTCTTCAACCACGGCGGCATCGACGTGGGCGGCCTGGGCCGGGCCATGTTCAAGAACGTGTTCAACGCGGCCACCGGGCGGCGGCTGGAAGGCGGCTCGACGATCACCCAACAGGTGGCCAAGAACGTCCTGCTGACCAACGAGAGCAGCATCAACCGCAAGGTCAAGGAAGCCATCCTCGCCAACCGGCTCGAGGCGACGCTGACCAAGCAGCAGATCCTCGAGCTGTATCTGAACGAAATCTTCCTCGGCTATCGCTCGTACGGCGTGGCGGCGGCGGCCTACAACTATTTCGGCAAGTCGCTGAGCCAGCTGACGCCGGACGAGGCGGCCTTCCTGGCGGCCCTGCCCAAGGGGCCGAACAACTACCATCCCAAACGCCACCCCGGCGCCGCCAAGGGCCGCCGCGACTGGGTGCTGGGCGAGATGAACCAGAGCGGCTGGCTGAGCGACGAACAGCTGGCGCAGGCCCGCGCCCGCCCGCTGACGACCCAGGACGCGCCGCGGCGGGCCCAGTACGCCGACGCCGACTTCTTCGTCGAGGAGGCGCGCCGTCAGGCCATCGCCCGCTTCGGCAAGGAGGAGGTCAACCGCGGCGGCTACTATATGCGCACCACGCTGGACCCCGAGCTGCAGTCGGCGGCGCGCGACGCCCTGATGAAGGGGCTCGAGAACTACGACCGCCGCCACGGCTGGCGCGGGGCGTGGGGCACGACCGACTTCGCGGCAGGCTGGCGCGAAAGCGTCCGCGGGCAGCGTCCGCCCGAGCGCCGCGCCTGGGAGGCCGCCGCCGTCGAGAGCGCCTCGGGCAACAGCGTGCGCATCCGCACCGCCCGCGACGACCTGACGGGCTATCTGATCACCGAGGACGCGGCCTGGGCCAACGCCAACCGCCCGCTGAAGCGCGGCGACCTGATCTTCGTCGAGGCCAAGGGCGGCCAGTACGCCCTGAAGCAGGTGCCGCGGGTCAACGGGGCGCTGGTGGCCATCGAGCCCCAGTCGGGCCGGGTGCTGGCCATGGTCGGCGGATATTCCTACGCCCTGTCCAGCTTCAACCGCGCGACCCAGGCGGAACGCCAGCCGGGCTCGGCCTTCAAGCCGTTCGTCTATGCGACGGCGCTGGAGGGGGACTATACGCCCGCCTCGATCGTGCTGGACGCGCCGATCAGCTTCGCCGGCGGCCCGAACGGCACGCGCTGGAGCCCCGAGAACTACAGCCGCGAATACTACGGCCCGCAGACCCTGCGGCGCGGCCTGGAGCTGTCGCGCAACGTCATGACCGTGCGGCTGGCCCAGGCCATCGGCATGCGCAACGTCGTCGACCTGTCGAAGAAGATGGGCGTGTCGGACAATCTGCAGCCCAATCTGTCGGTGTCGCTGGGCGCCGGCGAGACGACGCCGTACCGGCTGACGGCCGCCTACGCCGCCTTCGTCAACGGCGGGCGCCGGGTCGACCCCTATCTGATCGAAATGGTCCAGGACCGCGACGGCGAGACCATCTTCAGCGCCGACCGGCGCCGCTGCCGTGACTGCGGACGGCCGTTCACGGGCCAGGAGTCGCCGCGTCTCGAACAGCGCGGGACCCAGGTCATCGACCCGATCACCGCCTATCAGATGAGCTCGATGCTGATGGGCGTGGTCCAGCGCGGCACCGCCGCCAGCGCCAGCGTGCTGGGGCCGAACATCGGCGGCAAGACGGGCACGACCAACGAATACCGTTCGGCCTGGTTCGTCGGCTTCTCGTCCGACATCGTGGTCGGGGTCTTCATCGGCTTCGACGACAACCGGCCGCTGGGCTCGGGCGAGACGGGGGCGACGGGGCCGGTGCCGGTGTTCACCGACTTCATGCGGGTGGCCTTGCGCGAGCGTCCGGCCCGGCCGCTGGTCCGGCCGCGCAACGCCGTCTTCCGCACGGTGAACGGCATCGAGGAAGCCTTCCGCCCCGGCACGGAACGCCGGCGGGAAGAAGAGCGCCGCGCGCCCGTCGAGCAGATCCCGACGGGACCGCAGAACTACAACGAGGTCATCCGTCGCGAAATCGAGGGGCCTGACGCGCCGCCCGCCGCGACCGCCCCGCCGCCGACCACGACGCCCCCGCCGCCGAAGAAGGACGAGGATCTGACCGGCCTGTACTAGGGTCTGCCGGTTCCTCTTCCCCTTTGCCCCGGCGCGCTCTATGTCCGCGCCTCACCTTGTATCGCCGGAGAATGCGATGAGACCGGATGTCGAGGCCATGAAGGCCGACATCGAGCAGAGCATCGCTCTGCTCAGGAGGCGTCTTTGACTGGGATGTCGCACTCAGGAAGCTCGATGAGCTGAACGCGCGGGTCGAGGACCCGACGCTGTGGAACGACCCCGAGGCCGCACAGGCCGTGTCGCGAGACCGTTCGCGCCTCGAGGCCCAGATCAACACCGTCCGCGAGATGGAAACCGGTCTGGAAGAGGGCGTGATGCTCTCCGAAATGGCCGACGAGGAAGGCGATGAGGCGACGCTGGAAGAGGCGCGCGCCCAGCTTAAGGGCATCAAGGACCGTGCGGGCCGCGCGGAGCTGGAGGCCCTGCTGTCCGGTGAGGCCGACGGCAACGACGCCTATCTGGAAGTGAACTCCGGCGCCGGCGGCACCGAGTCCTGCGACTGGGCCGGGATGCTGCTGCGGATGTATTCGCGCTGGGCCAGGGCGCACGGCTATGAGGTCGAGCTGGAGGCCGAGGAATCGGGCGACCAGGCGGGCATCAAGTCGGCCACCATCCTGATCACGGGGCCTAACGCCTATGGCTGGCTGAAGTCGGAATCGGGCGTGCACCGGCTGGTGCGCATCAGCCCGTATGATGCGGCGGCCAAACGGCACACCTCGTTCGCCTCGGTCGGGGTGTCGCCGGTGGTGGACGACGCCATCGAGATCGACATCAATCCGTCGGACGTGCGCACCGACACCTATCGCGCCTCGGGCTCGGGCGGCCAGCACATCAACAAGACCGACTCGGCGGTGCGTCTGACGCACATTCCGACCAACACCGTGGTGGCCTGTCAGGCCGGCCGGTCGCAGCACCAGAACCGCGAACAGGCGTGGAAGATGCTGCGGGCGCGGCTGTACGAACTGGAGCTGCAGCGGCGCGAGGCCGCGGCCCAGGCCGTGGCCGACGCCAAGACCGACATCGGCTGGGGCCACCAGATCCGGTCCTACGTCCTGCAGCCGTACCAGATGGTCAAGGACCTGCGGACCAACGTCGAGACCTCGGACACCCAGGGGGTCCTGGACGGGGATCTGGACGCCTTCATGGGGGCGGCGCTGGCGGCCCGGGTGGGCGAGACGCGCGGATCGACGGTGGAATAGGAAGCCGGGGGCCTAATAGAGGTTCGCGAGAATGGTATCGAGCCGGCTCACCGCAGCGGGGTCGTTGGAACGGGCTTGTCGCATGGCGCGCACCTCGGCCACCAGCGGATCCTCGCACCGGTGCTTGTCTATCTGCGTGCTGAGGTACTGCTCCCGCTCGGGAACTTCACTGCCGACCTCGCCGCTGAGGTGCGCGCAAATGACCGCGCGGTACTCCAGCGCTTCCAGAGGGTCGGTCGGCTCGACCTCGATCAGCCGATAATGGTCCTGCATGGCCTCCCAGGACATCGGCCCGGGGGGGCGGGGAGGGCTCGCCGACGCAGCCTGCGACGGCGCCGGGGCTGACGCTGGCGCAGCGGTTTCAGCGGTCGGGGTCTGATCCGCAGGCCCGCAGGCGGCGAGGATCAGGACGGTCAGTCCAATAACGACAGTCCGAGACATGCGGCGCCCTCCCCGGGCATGTGACAGTGCGGCTCAGGTCGCTTCGCGGATCGCGAGAACGGCCGGGAAGTTATCGTCCATGACCGTGCCCTCATTATCGAGCTGATCGACGGCGCCCATCTGAACTTCCCAGGTCTTGTCGCTGACCCCGACCGGCAGAGCCTGGCTTTCGAACCAGGGCGTGCAGAGGTCGGCGGAGCACATCACCTCATTCGCCTCGCCGCCGTCGATCGGCTGGATCTGGAGATAGCAGTTGTCGCCACAGGTGAGACCGGTGATCCTGATCTTTGTCCAGGCGCCCTCAGGAGTGCTGGCGGGCGCTGCAGCCGCCGGCGCCGGCGCGGCGGCTTCAGGGGGCGGCGGCTGATCCGCAGGCCCGCAAGACGCGAGGATCAGGCTGGTCAGTCCAATGAAGACAAAGCGAGACATGGTCCCTCCCCGGGGCATGTGAAATGTGGGTGGAGCGGCGAAGTCATCGAGATCGGGCGCGCCCGTGAACGACCGCCGATATGCACGCTACCCCGGCGTGTCAGGAATCGGAAATGGGCAGCCGGGACCGTCCCGCGCAGCCGGGCATGGCCATGAAAAAAGGCCCCGGATCGCTCCGGGGCCTTTTGTCTTTCAGACCGAGAGGATCAGACCTGCGGCTTCATGTCGATGACCTGCGGCGCGGGCTCGGGCGCGGCCGGACGCGGGGCGGCGGTCGGGGCGGGAGCCTCGCGGCGGCCCTGCAGGACACGGCCCTGGAAATAGGCGCCGATGTCGATCGACATCTGTTCGGCGGTGATGTCGCCGTCGACATAGGCGGTGGCGATCAGCTTGACCTGCTTGCCCGAGATGGCGCCGACGACGCGGCCGCGGATCTCGACATAGTCGCCCGAGACATTGCCCTCGATGGCGCCGGTCTCGCCGACGATCAGGCGGCCGACGCGGACATCGCCCTTGATCGAGCCGTCGATCTGCAGGTCGCCGGAGCCGGTGATGGTCCCGTCGAACTGGAGGTCGGCCGACAGGGTCGACAGGCCGCGCTGGCTGGTCGGCGCAGGCGCGGCGGGACGCGGCGCGGCGCCGGGCGCCGGCAGATCGGGCAGCGGCGGAATAGCCGCGCCGGCGTTGGCGCGCGGCTCGGCGGGCGGGACGGGGGATTTAGTCTTGTTGAACAAGTTGGTCTCCGGCTCTCATGAAGCGGGCTGGGTTTTGCGGGCGGCCGTTCATCCACACCTCGTAGTGCAGGTGAACGCCGGTTGAGCGTCCTGTGGTTCCCATGGCGCCGACACGCTGTCCCAATGCAATTCTCTGGCCAGCCGCGACCGAGGTCGCGTTCAGGTGGGCGTAGCGGGTCTTGAACCCCCGGCCATGGTCCACCTCTACGGTGTTGCCATAGCCGGATCGCACGCCGACGAAAGACACGATTCCGGGAGCGGGGGCGTAGATGGGCGTGTTCAGCGGCGCGGCGAAATCCTGTCCCTGATGGAGCGCAGGACGGCCGTTGAACGGGTCAAAACGGACGCCGAATCCCGAAGTGGTACGGGCCTGGGTCGGACGGCGGAAAGGCATGCCCTCGGCGGCGTTGGCCAGTGTGCGCATTTCGGACAGGTTGTCGGCGGCGTGGCGGATGCGGACGGCGAAGGCCTCGTCCACGTCCAGAACGGCGGCCAGCGCGCGCGGATCGCGGGCCTCGACCAGCGGTCCGCCCAGGGCCGTGTCGTGCGGCGCATAGGCGGCGGGGTTCAGCCCGGCGAGACGGAAGGCGAGGCGCAGGCGCTCGGCCCGTGTGTGGGCCTCGTTCTCGGCGCGCGAGATCAGCCGCTCCTGATCCATGCGCACGGCGATCATGCGCTGGACGGGAGAGGATCTGGCGGGATCGAGGGCGATGGCGGGGCGCAGGGCGGTCTGGGCGCCCTCGACGCCGCGGAACATGCCCATGACCTGGGTCAGGGCGGCGTGGCGGCGCTCGACCATCTGGGCCATTTCGTCGAGCGAGCCGGTGGTGGCGCTCATGCGCACGACGGCGCTGTCCAGACGGGCCTGAAGGTCGGCGTTCATTCGCTCGGAGGCGGCGCGGGCGCGGGCGACCGTGCGGTCGGACTGGCTCTGGGCCGCCATGTCGAGGATCAGGCTGCCCGAGGCGGCGAGGGTCCAGCCGCCGATCAGGACGGCGGCGGCGGCGGCGAGGATCTGTTTGGCGGGCGTGAGGGCCCAGGCGCGGACGGCGTCGCCGTCGCGCAGATACAGATATCGGGTCGGAAACCATTTTCCGACCAGAGACCGCCTGCCGGTCGGCTCATGTTCGGTCATCACGCAACGCCCCCACGTACGAGCGGGGTTTATGCGCCCGGCATTGCGGAGGCGGCAAGTCTCTTCACGCTTTGTTAACCACGATAACGCGGTTTCGCGGGAATGAAGACGGTATTCGGGCCGCAAATTCGCCTGCTAGGCGAGTGCGAGAATCTGTGAAACGGGCGTTACATCTCTGGTTGTAGAGAAACGTCCGTATTCAGAGTGATTGCGTCGCCGCCAAGACTTCGGCCGCGTGGCCCTTGACTGACACCTTGCGCCAGACCCGGCGGACCACGCCGGCTCCGTCGATCAGGAAGGTCGCGCGCTCGATACCCATGTATTCGCGGCCATAGAGCTTCTTCTGCACCCAGACGCCCCACGCATTGGTCACGTCCTCGGGCTCGTCGGAGGCGAGGACGACCTTCAGATCGTGTTTGGCCTTGAACCGGTCGAGCTTTTTGACCGGGTCGCGGGAGACGCCGATGACCACGGCGCCGGCGGCGGCGAACGCATCGGCGAGGGCCGAGAAGTCCCTGGCCTCATTGGTGCAGGTCGGAGTGTCGGCCTTGGGGTAGAAGAAGATGACGATCTTCCGCCCGTTCAGATCGGCCAGCGACACGCGGCCGCCGTTGTCGGCGGCCATGTCGAAGGCGGGGGCTTTCTGACCTTCGGTGATTTCCAACGCTCTTCTCCCGTCAGACCGGCCGCACCAGAACGATCTTCTTCTTCCCGGCCGCCAGTTTCAGGACCCCGTCGGCATTGACGTCGCCGGCCTCGATCAGGCGGGCGCCGTCGGCGATAGCCTCGTCGTTGAGACGCAGGCCGCCGCCCTGGGCGAGGCGGCGGGCCTCGCCGTTGGAGGCGGTCAGGCCGGCCTTGGTCGTGACGGCCGCAATCATGGCGCCGATGACCTCGGCGGACGGGATTTCAACGGTCGGCAGGTCGGCGGAGAGCGTGCCGCGTTCGAAGGCGCCCTCGGCCGCGGCGCGGGCTGTGGCGGCGGCGTCAGGGCCGTGCAGCATCGTCGTCGCGGCGTCGGCGAGCGTCTTCTTGGCGTCGTTGATGCCGGCGCCTTCAAGGGCTTCCAGCCGCGCGATCTCGTCCAGCGGCAGGTCGGTGAACAGCCGCAGGAATTTGCCCACGTCCGCGTCGTCGACGTTCCGCCAGAACTGCCAGTAGTCGTAGGGAGAAAGCTGTTGGGCGTTCAGCCAGACCGCGCCCTGGGCCGTCTTGCCCATCTTGCCGCCCGAGGCGGTGGTCAGCAGCGGCGTGGTCAGGCCGAAGGCGGCCTTGTGGTCGACGCGGCGCACCAGATCGACGCCCGAGACGATGTTGCCCCACTGGTCCGAGCCGCCCATCTGCAGGGTGCAGTTCCGGGCGCGGTTCAGCTCGAGGAAGTCCACCGACTGCATCAGCATGTAGTTGAACTCGAGGAAGGTCATCGGCTGTTCGCGTTCCAGCCGCAGCTTGACCGAGTCGAAGGCCAGCATCCGGTTGACGGTGAAATGCGTGCCGAAGTCGCGCAGGAACTGGATGTAGCCGTAGCCGGACAGCCAGGCGTCATTGTCCAGCATGATCGCGTCGGTCGGGCCGTCGCCGAAGGTGAGGAATTTCTCGAACACGGTGCGGATCGAGGCGATGTTCGACCGGATGGTCTCGTCGGTCAGCTGCGGCCGCGAGGCGTCCTTGCCGGTCGGGTCGCCGACCTTGGTCGTGCCGCCGCCCATCAGGACGATGGGCTTGCCGCCGGCCTGCTGGAGGCGACGCAGCATCATGATCTGGATCAGGCTGCCGACGTGCAGCGACGGGGCGGTGGCGTCGAAGCCGATGTAGCCGGTGACCACGCCGGAGGCTGCGGCGGCGTCCAGCTCGGCCGGGTGGGTGATCTGATGGATGTAGCCGCGCGCCTGAAGGGTTTTCAGGAAGTCGGACTTGAAGGCGGTCTCGGCGGTCATGAGTCGGGGATCAGGCTTGGCTTGGGAGGGAAGGGGCGTGTAGCACGGGCGTATGGAAGCGCGAACCGCCGGAGCGTCCGGACAGAGACTGTCTTTGCTGCGCCACCCGGCGTCCACGGGCGAGGCGGCGTCGCGGGTGGAGGTGACGGCCTGGCGTCCCCAGCACGGGCGGCTGGCCCTGCGGTATGTGATTCACGCCCCGACGGACGAGCTGAAACTGCCGCCGATGACGGAGTCCGTCCGGGTTGATCATCTGTGGCGGCATACGTGCCTCGAGGCCTTCATCCGGCCGACGGCGGGCGAGGTCTATTACGAGCTCAACCTGTCGCCCTCGACGCGCTGGGCGGCCTACTGCTTTGACGGCTACCGCGCAGAGATGGCGGATCTGGACGTTCCGCCGCCGCAGATCGAGAGCCGGGCATATCCGGACCGTCACGAACTCGAGGCGCTGGTGGACCTGAGCGGCATTCCGGCGTTCGGGGGATCCGACTGGCGGCTGGCGCTTTCGGCCGTCGTCGAGGATGCGGACGGCGCCCTGGCCTGGTGGGCCCTGACGCATCCGGGCGAGCAGCCCGACTTCCACAACGCCGCCTCCTTCATCTTCGACCTGCCCGCCGTGGAGCCCGCATGAAATTCGGCATCGACCGCCTGCTGTCCGAGCCCGAACTGAGGGCCGCGCTGAAGGGGCGCAGGGTCGCCTTGCTGGGGCATCCGGCCTCGGTCACGGCGGACCTGACGCATTCGCTGGATGCGCTGATGGCGTGCGACGACCTGGACGTCACGGCGGCGTTCGGGCCCCAGCACGGCATGCGGGGCGACCTGCAGGACAATATGATGGAGAGCCCGGACTTCACCGACCCGCGGCACGGCATTCCGGTGTTCAGCCTTTACGGCGAGGTGCGCCGGCCGAGCGGACAGGCGATGGGGACGTTCGATGTCCTGCTGGTCGACATGCAGGACCTGGGCTGCCGCATCTACACCTTCGTGACGACCCTGCTGTACGTGCTGGAAGAGTCGGCGAAACACGGCAAGGCGGTGTGGGTGCTGGATCGCCCCAACCCGGCAGGACGGCCGGTCGAGGGGACGACCCTGTTGCCGGGCTGGGAGAGCTTCGTCGGGGCCGGGCCCATGCCGATGCGGCACGGGATGACGCTGGGCGAGATGGGCCGCTGGTTCATCGACCACTTCAAGCTGGATGTAGAGTACCGGGTTATCGAGATGCAGGGCTGGGCCCCCGATCAGGGGCCGGGCTACGGCTGGCCGATCGGCGAGCGCAGCTGGATCAATCCGAGTCCCAATGCGGCAAACCTGTCGATGGCGCGGGCCTATGCGGGCACGGTGATGCTTGAGGGCACGACCCTGTCGGAGGGCCGGGGCACGACGCGGCCGCTGGAGCTGTTCGGGGCGCCGGACATCGATGCGCGGGCCGTGATCGCCGGGATGCAGGCGTTCGCGCCGGAGTGGCTGGAAGGCTGCCGGCTGCGCGATTGCTGGTTCGAGCCGACCTTCCACAAGCACGTGCACCAGCTGTGCAACGGGGTGCAGATCCACGTCGACGACCCGGCCTACGACCATGCGGCGTTCAGGCCGTGGCGGCTGCAGGCGCTGGGGTTCAAGGCGATCCGGCGGCTGTATCCGGACTACGCCCTGTGGCGGGACTTCCCGTACGAATACGTCTTCGACAAACTGGCCATCGATGTGATCAACGGCGGGCCTGGGCTGCGCGAATGGGTCGACGATGCGGCCTCGACGCCCGCCGATCTGGAGGCGCTGGCCGGCCCCGATGAGGCGGCCTGGGCGGAGATCCGCCGTCCCTACCTGCTCTATCCGTGACCCAACCGGGCGACCGTTGGCTGGGGGTCGCCTGCGGCCTCGGGGCCGGGGCGATGTGGGGCCTGGTCTTTCTCGCCCCGAAGATGGCGCCGGACGCCTCGCCGCTGCTGATGAGCGTGGGACGGTACCTCGCCTACGGCCTGATCGCCGCCGCCCTGCTGGCTCCCCGCTGGCGAAGGGTTGCGGCGGCGCTCGACGTCCGCGCATGGCGCGCCCTGGCCTGGCTGAGTCTGGCGGGGAACATCGTCTACTATCTGTTCCTCGTGGTCAGCGTGCATTTCGCGGGGGTGGCCGCCTCGGCCCTGATCGTGGGCATGGTGCCGGTCGTGGTCGCCGTCTGGGGGCTGAAGGATCCCGACGCCCCGCCGCTGCGCCGGATCGGTCCGCCGATCCTGCTGGCCGCCCTGGCCGTGGTCCTGATCGGCCGGGAGAGTCTGGCGCGCGAGGCGCTGGAACGGGACGCGGGGCAGGTGCTGATCGGTCTCGTCTGCGCCGTGGCGGCGCTGTTGAGCTGGTCGGCCTATGCGGTGGGAAACAGCCGCTGGATGGCGCGCCTGCCAAGGATCAGCGCCCATGACTGGTCGCTGCTGACCGGCGTGGTGACGGGAGGCTTCGCCCTGCTGCTGGTGGTTCCCGCCATGTTCAGCCTGGGTGGAACAACCGCGGAGGGCTGGGCGCGGCTGGCCGGCGTCAGCCTCGGCGTGGCCGTGCTGGCTTCGATCGTCGGCAACGCCTTCTGGAACCAGGCGAGCCGGCTGCTGCCCCTGTCGATGCTGGGCCAGATGATCGTGTTCGAGACGCTGTTCGCCTTCCTGTACGGCTATCTCTGGGAGCAGCGCGGGCCGACGGCGATCGAGATCGTCGCCATCGCCATGATGATCGCCAGCGTGATCTGGTGCGTCCGGGCGCACCGGCCGTCCGCCCTGGCGGCGGTCGAGGGCGACCACTGAAACGAAAACGCCGCCGGGGAGGTCCCGGCGGCGCCTGTGTCCGGAGACGGGTGCGTCAGGCCGGCTTTTCGGCCAGCCGCTTGTCCAGATAGGCCCCGACGCGGGTTTCGACGGCGCCGATGTGGTCCTGCCAGAAGTGGGTCGCGCCCTCTTCCAGTTCGTAGTCGATGATGATGCCCTTCTGGGTGCGCAGCTTGTTGACCACGCGCTCGACCTCGACCGGGGGGACGACGGTGTCGTTGGTGCCGTGCAGGAACAGGCCCGAGGCCGGGCAGGGGGCCAGGAAGCTGAAGTCGTACATGTTCGAGGGCGGCGAGACCGAGATGAAGCCGTCCGTTTCGGGGCGGCGCATCAGCAGCTGCATGCCGATGTAGGCGCCGAACTGGTAGCCGGCGACCCAGGTCTGGGAGGCGCCGGGGTTGTTGGCCTGCAGCCAATCAAGGGCCGTTGCCGCGTCGGCCAGTTCGCCGATGCCGCTGTCGAACTCGCCCTGCGACTTGCCCACGCCGCGGCTGTTGTAGCGCAGCGTCGCGAAGCCGCGCTTCTGGAACAGCTGGTACAGGGTCACGGTGACCGGGTTGTTCATGTGACCCGCCGCCTTGGGGTGCGGGTGCAGGATCAGGGCGATCGGAGCGTTCGGGCGCTTGCCCGGCGAATAGCGGCCTTCGATACGACCAGAGGCGCCGGGCAGGATGACTTCAGGCATAGGCGGCGAAATCCGTGTTCAAATGTCATTTCGCATCTGCGTAATACTTGACCACAGCAGTAGGACTTTCTAAGTCCCGCTTGCGCGCCGACGCCTTTGCGAAGGCGCGGGTTCTAGCACAGGACCCTCGAAAAGCGCGCGATTTTTGAAGGTGCTCGATGCGTCTGTCGACCAAGGGACGATACGCCGTGATGGCGATGGCCGATCTGGCCAAGAACGGGCACGCCGACGGCGTGGTCCGGGCCGTGTCGCTGGCCGAAATCGCGACGCGTCAGGAGATTTCGCTGAGCTATCTGGAGCAGCTGTTCGCGCGGCTGCGGAAAAGCGGCCTGGTGCAGAGCGTGCGCGGGCCCGGCGGCGGCTACCGGCTGGCCAAGGGGGCGCAGGAGACGGTGATCGCCGAGATCGTTCTGGCGGTCGACGAACCCATCCGGGCGACCCGCTGCATCGGCCATTCGTCGCCCAAGGGCTGCATGATGGCCGGCGAGCGCTGCATCACCCACAATCTGTGGGAGGATCTGGGCGACGAGATCCACCGCTATCTGGCCGGAGTCTCGCTGGAAGACGTGGTGATGAACCGCACCGGCGCCCGCCGCCGCACCGCCGAGGTTGGAGTAGCCGCGTGAACCCCGTGTACCTTGACTACAACGCCTCGGGCCTGGTGCGTCCCGAGGTCCAGGACGTGATGGCGAAAGCGCTCGCGGACAACGGCAATCCGTCGGCCGTGCATGCGGCGGGACGGCGGGCGCGGGCGCGGATCGAGACGGCGCGGGCCCAGATCGCCGAACTGGTCGGGGCTGATGCGCAGTCGGTGATCCTCTCCAGCGGCGGGACCGAGTCCAACGCCCAGGCGATCATCAGCGCCATCGCGGCCGGCTGCGACCGGCTGATCGTCGGCGCGACCGAACATCCGTGCGTGGCCGAGGCGGCGACGGCTTCGGGCAAGCCGGTCAAGATGCTGCCGGTCGACGCGCGGGGCGTCGTCGACCTGAACAAGCTGCGCCAGCTGCTGGGCCAGCCGGGCAAGGCGGTGGTGGCCATCCACCATGCGAACAACGAGAGCGGCGTCATCCAGCCCATCGTCGAGGCGGCGCGGCTGGTGCGTTCAGCGGGCGGCTGGCTGCACGTCGACGCCATCCAGTCGGCCGGCAAGATCCCGGTCGACATCCGCGAACTCATGGCCGACAGCCTGACCCTGTCCGCGCACAAGCTGGGCGGGCCGCAGGGCGTCGGGGCCCTGATCATGGGCGAGGGACGGGAGGCCGTGCGCATCCTGCACGGCGCCGGGCAGGAACGCGGCCTGCGGGCCGGCACCGAGAATGTGCCGGGGATCGCCGGCTTCGGCATGAGCGCCGTCTGCGCCGCGCGCGACCTGCCGGCTGCGATGGCCCATGCGGCCTGGCGCGACGCCGCCGAGGCGGTGGTGAAGGCCGCCGGCGCCACCATCATCGGCGAGGGCGCCGAACGGCTGCCCAACACCCTGTTCATGGCCGTGTCGGACTGGGAGAGCCCGCAACAGCTGATCACCCTGGACCTGATGGGGCTGATGGTCTCGGCCGGCTCGGCCTGTTCGTCGGGCAAGACCAAGCCGTCGCGCGCCATCCTGGCCACGGGGATGATCGACAAGGCCACCGGCGGCATCCGCATCTCGGGCGGCTGGGGCACGACGGAGGACGACTGGAAGCGGTTCGCCGCGGCCTGGGTCGAGGCCTATGCGAAGCATCGCCAGCGGGCGGCCGCGCGGTCGAGGGAAGACGCCTGATGGCCGCCGTCCAGCAAACCATCGACGCGGTCGCGGCCCTCGAGAAATACGAGCACGGCTTCACGTCCGATATCGACACCGAGTTCGCACCCAAGGGACTGAACGCCGACATCGTGCGCTTCATCTCGGAGAAGAAGGGCGAGCCGGAATGGATGCTGGAATGGCGTCTGGCCGCCTATGAGCGCTGGCTGGCGATGGAGGAGCCGACCTGGGCGTCGGTGAAATACACGCCGGTCGACTATCAGGACCTGCACTACTACGCCGCGCCGAAGAAGAAAGACGGGCCGAAGTCGCTGGACGAGGTCGATCCCGAGCTGCTGGCCGTCTACGCCAAGCTCGGCATCCCGCTGAAGGAGCAGGAGGTCCTCGCGGGGGTTGAGGGCGCGCCCAAATACGCCGTGGACGCGGTGTTCGACAGTGTGTCGGTGGTGACGACCTTCAAGGCCGAGCTGGCCAAGGTCGGGGTGATCTTCCTGCCGATGAGCGAGGCGGTCCGCGAACACCCGGAGCTGGTGCGGAAATATCTGGGATCGGTGGTGCCGGTCTCGGACAACTATTTCGCAGCCCTGAACAGCGCGGTCTTTTCGGACGGATCGTTCGTCTACATCCCGCCGGGCGTGCGCTGCCCGATGGAGCTGTCGACCTATTTCCGCATCAATGCCTCGAACACCGGCCAGTTCGAGCGGACGCTGATCATCGCCGACAAGGGCAGCTACTGCTCCTATCTGGAGGGCTGCACCGCGCCGATGCGCGACGAGAACCAGCTGCATGCGGCGGTGGTCGAACTGGTCGCGCTGGATGACGCCGAGATCAAATATTCGACCGTGCAGAACTGGTACCCCGGCGACGCCGAGGGCAAGGGCGGCATCTACAATTTCGTCACCAAGCGCGCCGACTGCCGCGGCGACCGGTCGAAGGTGAGCTGGACCCAGGTCGAGACGGGGTCTGCGGTGACGTGGAAATACCCGTCCTGCATCCTCAAGGGCGAGGACAGCTCGGGCGAATTCTATTCCATCGCCATCACCAACGGACATCAGCAGGCCGACACCGGCACCAAGATGATCCATCTGGGCAAGAATTCGAAGAGCCGGATCATCGCCAAGGCGGTGTC
>NZ_JAKFEB010000046.1:0-3891 GCF_036677305.1 Brevundimonas sp.
GCGCCCGTGGCCCGCTCGTACAGGCCGCCCATGTAGGTGAACGGCGGCACGGTCACGCCGCGATAGGTCCAGCCCGCGACCTGGCCGTAGGACAGGCGCAGCGAGAAGGTGGCGTCGGGATACAGGTTGGTGCCGTAGGCCGCGAACCGCGCCTGGGCCACCTTTTCGGCGGCGCGGGCGGTCGGGGCGTTGACCTCGGCGGCCCAGCGGGCGCCGATGTCGGTGGCCGCGGCGTCATTGGCGACGACGAAGGCCAGCAACGGGTCGGCCTCGGCCAGTTGCGCCGTGGTCATGCCGGCGGCCTGGGCGCGGAAGGCGGCGTCGCCCAACCGCGTGTTCGAGATCAGCCGGTCAGCGAGGGCTTCCGGGCTTTCACGGCCCAGCATGGCCTTCACCTGCGGATTGTCGACCGTCAGATACTCGCGCGTCTTGGACAGCCAGTAGCGCATACGGATTTCTTCCATGTCCGTGGCGATCGGCGTCTCGGCGCCCATGGCGGTGGCCAGGCGCGCGCGCTGGACGTCGGTCATGGTCGTGTTCTTCGACGCCCGCACGAGGGCGCGCGCCATCTGGTACAGCTGCGAGCCGCCGCCGGCCGACTGCTCCAGCTGGCGGTAGGGCAGGTACAGGTCGCGGGCCACGGCCTGGACGCGTTCCAGATCGCCCCAGGGATCGCCGATCTGCTGGACGAGGGCCGGATCGGCCGCGACGCGGGCGCGCAGCTCGGCCTCGGCCTCGCGCTTGGCGTTCATGAACGCCGGATCGGTCAGGGCGCCCTGCTGGCCGTAATAGACCTTGAAGCTGTTCTCCAGGCCGAAGATCGGGTCGAACGACAGCCGCTTGGCCTCGTCGCCGGTCAGCGAATATTCGAGCAGGCGTCCGCGCAGTTCCGAGTTCTGGATCAGGGTCACCGGCAGCTGCTGGTCGCGCAGCCGCTCCAGCTGGCTCATGGTCAGCAGACGCTGGGTGGTGCCGGGGTTGCCGGCCACGAAGGTCACGTCGCCTTCCTTGGGCGGGTTCGGATTCCACTTGAGGAAGTTCGGGCTCTCGACCGGCTGGCCGTTCTCGTAGGCGCGCAGGAAGCCGGCATCGAGGGCGTAGCGCGGGAAGTTGAAATTGTCGGGGTCCCCGCCGAAGAAGGCGGCCTGGTTCTCGGGCGCGAACACCAGCCGCACGTCGTCATATTTGCGGAACTTGTACATGGCGTAGCGGCCGCCGCGGTAGAAGCTGATCACCTGACAGCTGAATTTCGCATCGCCGGCGCAGGCTTCGGTCTGGATGGTGTTGGTCTCGGCCGTGCGGGCGGCGTTGAAGGCGGCGCCTTCCAGTCCGGCGCCGGCGGCCAGCACCCGGTCGGTCACATCGACGATGTCGACCAGCACCTCGGCGGTCTGTCCGGGGCAGCGCTTCTCTTCCTCGCGGTTCCGGGTCAGGAAGCCGTTCTTCACATAGTCCTGCTCGGGCGAGGACAGTTCCTGCGCGCAACCGACGACGCAGTGCCAGTTGGTCAGGATCAGCCCCTCATCGGACACGAAGGAGGCCGAACAGCCCTGGATGCGGACGGCGGCGTTGCGGACCCGGTCCAGCCACGCCTGGTCGATCCGGGTGCCGTATTTGTCGTTCACTGTCTGGATCGGGAAATTGTCGAACGTCCACATGCCTTCATCGGCGCGGGCGGAGGTTGGCGCGGCCATCACGGCCATGACGCCGGCGACGGCGACAATCGAGGCGGTCGCCGAGACGGCGGCGCGGAGCGAACGAAGCTGCATTCTGCGAAATCTCCCTTGTCCGCCGTTGATCGCGGACTGTTGCAGTTACCTAGACCCGATGAGCCGATCCCGTCCATCGCCTCGCGACCGGCTCACGAAAGCGTAACGCTGATCGCCTTACCCCGATTTAACTTGGTTCCGGCGAACCTCGTCGTCACATAGCGCTAACGCTTCGGGGACCTGTCCTTACCAATGTCGCTCGCCCTCTCCACGCTGCTGTACGAGTGGCGGCGCTATATGGCCGCTGTGATGGCGCTCGCGCTGTCCGGCCTTCTGGTCCTGGCCATGACCGGCGTCTTCATCGGCATCGGCAAGGGCTTCACGGCCACGATCGAGCGCTCCAGCGCCGACATCATCATCATGCAGCCCGGGGCCAAGAGCCTGATGGGCGGCCCCTCGGGCGTGCCGCGCCGCTTCATTCCGCTGGCCTACCGCAACCCGGCGGTGATCGAGGTCCAGCCGCTGGACGGCGCCGGGGGCTCGTTCCAGTCGGTCAAGAACGTCGACCCGACCATGTCCCAGGCCGACCGGGCCAAGATGGGGGCGCCGCGCCAGGAGTTCGTCCAGGCCAGCATCATCGACACCACGCCCGGCGCGGTGACCATTCCCACCGACTATTCCCAGGAACTGGTCGACGCCCTGCGCCAGCCCTACACCGTCGCCATCGACGAAACCGCCGTCACCAAGCTGGGCGTCAAACTCGGTGACAAGGCCCTGTACAACGGCCAGACCGTGACCGTCGTGGGCATTACCCGCGGCTATCCCAACATGATGCAGGCCAACATCGTCATGTCGCGCGACACCCTGCGCATGCTGGGCCAGGCCGACACCGGCCCGCGCGTCGGCCCCCTGATGATCAAGCTGCGCGACCCGACCCAGGCCGAGCGGGTCGCGGTCGAACTGAACGAGCAGGGTGACGGCCAGTGGAAGGCCTGGACCCGTCAGGAGCTGGCCGACGCCAACGCCTCGGCCATGTTCGAGGAAGGCATTCTGGTCATCATCATCGGCGGCTGCGTGGTGCTGGGCACCATCATCGGCGTGGCCATCACCTGGCAGACCCTGCGCGGCGCCATCATGGCCAACATCAAGGAGTTCGCCTCCCTGCGGGCCTTGGGCGTCGGCATGGGATCTCTGAACCGGATCGTCATGGAGCTCAGCTTCTGGGTCGGTCTGGTCGGCGTCGGCGCCGCCATCGGCCTGACCCTGCTGGTGCAGATGCTGGCGGCGGCCAACGCCGTCATCATCGCCCTCCCGGCGATCCTGCTGATCGTCGTCGGCGGCGGCCTCGTGATCATCGCCATGCTGTCGGGCCTGCTGTCCCTCGGCATCCTCAAGAACAGCCAGCCCGCGGACCTGCTGCGATGACCGGTCACACCAAGGTTCACGGCAAGCACGGCGACTTCGCCATCGAGGCCAAGGGTCTCGTCAAGCGCTTCAAGTCCGGCAAGTCGTATATCGACGTGCTCAAGGGCGTGGATTTCGACGCCCGCCACGGCGACCTGACCATGGTCATGGGCCCGTCGGGTTCGGGCAAGTCGACCCTGATCGCCGCCCTGTCCGGCCTGCTGCGCCCTGAAGAGGGCCGGGTCGACACCCTCGACGTCGACAATCTGTGGAAGCTGTCGCCCGGCAAGATCGACAAATTCCGCCTCGACCACTGCGGCTTCATCTTCCAGGGCTTCAACCTGTTTCCGGCCCTGTCGGCCCTGCAGCAGGTCGAGGTGGTGCTGAAATTCCAGGGCCTGTCCAAGGCCGACGCCAAACGTCAGGCGGCCGCCACCCTTCAGGAGGTCGGCCTCGGCAATCGTCTGCACCAGCGGCCCTCGGCCCTGTCCGGCGGCGAGAAGCAGCGCGTCGCCATCGCCCGCTGCCTGGCCAAGAACCCCCAGATCCTGTTCGCCGACGAACCGACCTCCGCCCTCGACGGCGAGAACGGCCAGATCGTCATCCGCCTGCTGCGCCGCGCCGCCACCGAACACGGCGCCGCCGTCATCTGCGTGACCCACGACCCCCGCCTCGAGGAATGGGCCGACCGGGTCATCAAGATCGAGGACGGCGTGATCATCGACGACCAACGCCGCATTCCCAATCCCGACGCCACGCTGGCCTCGCACTGACGCCC
>NZ_JAKFEB010000047.1:0-20015 GCF_036677305.1 Brevundimonas sp.
CGACAGCGTCGAGGAGAGCTTCGAGGAAACGCCTACTGATCTCGTGTCCCGCGAATCCATCGACGCCGATGATACGGAATGGACCGCTGACGCCGCGATCACCCGTCAAATGCCTGGTCTGGCCGCTTCACTCGGTATCGAAGAGGTCGAGGTGAAGGTCGGGGTCGCCGCCAAGTTGAAGGACCGGGAGTATGGCATCCTGATCGAGGAGGATCTGGCCGATCCGGACTTCACCGAGAATGACGGCCTGTTCCAGTACGAGGAAAACCGCCTCGACGCCTTCGCCCGTATCGAGTTCAAACTGAACCCGTCACTGACGCTGCAGGCCGGCCTTCGCGCCGAAAGCACCCGGACGGAGATCACCTTCCAGAACGACTTCTCGGAAGGCGGGGTGCTCGAAGACAGCGTTTCCGGCAGCGCCGAAAGCGACGAATTCATGCTCAACCCGTCGGCCCACCTGCAATGGGAAGTCACGGGCAACGATCAGCTTCGCTTCAGCGTGGCGCGCACGGTGCGGCGGCCGAGCATCGACCAGATGATCCCGTCGCTCTCGCTTGAATCGCCGGGCGACGAGGACGTGACGGTCGGCAATCCGGACCTGGCGTTCGAAACCTCGATCGGCTTCGACGTCGGCTACGAACGCCGTTTCGCGGGCCGGGGCATCTTCGGCGTCAACGTCTTCGCCCGTCAGATCTCGGACCTGATCGGTCTGGTCAACACAGGCGAGTCCATGACGACGGTCGGGATCGACCCGGCGGACTACCCCGGCGATCTCTACAGCTACCGCAACATCGGCGACGCGGATGTCTACGGGATCGAGTTCGACCTCTCGGCGCCGCTGAGCTTCATCGGTCTGGACGAGACGGGCGTGTTCGCCAACTACACCCGCCTGTGGTCCGAACGCGATGACCCGGCCGGCGGCGAAGCGATCTCGATCGATTATCAGCCGGACTATGTCTACAACTTCGGCGTCACCCAGAACATTCCCCAGTGGGACGCCAGCTTCGGCTTCAGCTATCAGAAGCAGGGTGAATCCCGGTTCGTGACCTTCGGTGAAATCGAGAGCCAGCTGTACGACGGCAACCTCGAAATCTTCCTCGAAAAGCGGCTGGGCGAGAGCGTCGTGCTGCGTCTGACGGGCACCAACCTGCTCGACGCAAACAGCCTGCAGGCCGAGGCCGGCTTCGACGGCGACAACGGCGCTGAAATCCTGGCCAATCAGGCGGCCTACGATGTCGATGCGTTCGAGGTCGAGCGCGAGGCGTCCTCGCCCAAGATCACCCTCACCCTCCGGGCGGTTTTCTAGACGCTCTCCTGGCGTCCTGAATCAACTGCGGCGGCTCCGATCGGAGCCGCCGCTTTTCTTTGTCTGGAATGCAGGGACCGGGTTGGCCGGCTAGAGGCGGACGACCCGTCCGCTCTTGACCGATTCCGCCGCCGCTTCGGCCAACGCCAGGGCGGCGACGCCATCGGCATAACCGACAGACGCCTTCGCGCCGTCGAGCATGTCGGCGAAGTGGGTCATCTCGCGGCGATAGGCCTCGGCGTAGCGCTCCAGGAAGAAGTTCTGGAAACGGTCCGGCGCCGCACCGGTCTCGGTCCAGACCTGCACGGTGCTTTCCAGCACATTGTCGGCCCGCACCATGCCGCCGGAGCCGTAGGCCTCGATCCGCTGATCGTAGCCGAACCCGGAGCGACGGCTGTTCGAGATGACGCACAGCTTGCCCGACGCCGTCTTGAGCACCGTCCGCGCCGTATCGACATCGCCCAGTTTGCCGATCTCGGGATCAACCAGGCAGCTGCCTGCGGCGTAGACCTCCACGGGCTCTTCGCCCAACAGCCAGCGGGCCATGTCGAAATCGTGGATAGCCATGTCCTTGAAGAGGCCGCCCGACACAGCGACGTAGGACGGCGGCGGAGGCGAGGGATCGTTGGACGTGATCTGCAGGGACTCCAGGCCGCCGACCTGGCCGCTGTCCAGACGCGCTTTCAGCGCCTGGAAATTGGGATCGAAACGACGATTGAAAGCCAGCAGCATGCGGGCGTCGGCGAGATCGGCCGCGCCGGACCGGGCGCGATCCAGATCCTGGTCAATGGGCTTCTCGCAGAAGATCGCCTTGCCGGCCCGGGCAGCGCGGATGCTGTAGTCCAGATGGGTGTCGGTCGAGCTGGCGATGATGACGCCGGCGATCGACGGGTCGTTCATGGCTTCATCGAGCGACAGGACCGGCGCGTTCCATTCCGCCGCGAGCGACGCGGCCGAATCCGCCATCGGATCGACAATCCCGGCCAGCGTCAGACGGTCATTCAGCGCCGCGTTGCGGGCATGTATGCGACCGATACGGCCCGCGCCAATGAGGGCGATCCTATGCATGGGACAGTTCTCCGAGTTTGACGACATCGCCCGTTCGGACGGACAGATCGCAGGCCTCGGCAAGCGCCAGCGCAGCCACGCCATCCGCGTAGCCGACCAGCGGATCGGCCCGGCCGTGGGCGACCTCGGCGAAGTGAGCCATTTCCGCGCGATAGGCTTCGCCGTAGCGCGACAGGAAACCGTTGTGTATCGGGGCGGCGGTTGCGCCCGCCTCGGTCAGGGTGTGGACGGTGTCGAGCGCAACATTGCCGGCTGTAATCATGCCTGAGGACCCGAAGGCCTCGATCCGCTGGTCGTAGCCATAACCGCTGCGACGGGTGTTGGATATGACGCACAGACGACCCGAGGTCGACTTCAGCACCGTGCGTGCGGTGTCGACGTCGCCCAGCCGACCGATCTCGGGATCCACCAGACAGCTGGCGGCGGCGTAGACCTCGGCGATCTCCTCACCCAGCAGCCAGCGGGCGAGGTCGAGGTCGTGGATGGTGAAGTCCTTGAACAGGCCGCCGCTGGTCGGAATAAACCCGGGAGGCGGGGAGGCGGGATCATGGTTGACCAGATGCAGGCTCTCCAGACGACCGACCGCGCCGGCGTCGACCCTGGCTTTCAGGGCGGCGAAATGCGGGTCGAAGCGACGGTTGAAGGCGAGCACCAGCCGGGCGTCGGCGAGTTGCGGCGCGGCGGCGACGACCTTGGCCAGGTCGAGGTCCAGCGGCTTTTCGCAGAAGACCGCCTTGCCCGCGGCGACCGCCGCGAGGGCGTGTTCAAGGTGCTGATCCGTAGAGCTGCAGATCAGCACGCCGCCGACCGACGAATCGGCGAGCGCCTCGTCGATCGTCGCAGTGGCGGCGCCGAAGGGCGCGCCGACGGCGGCCGCCGCCTCGGGCCGCGGATCGATCACATACTTCAGGCGAAGGCCCGGATGGCGGCCGGCGTTGGGCCCATGGATGGATCCCATCCGACCGGCGCCGATCAGCGCCACATCAATTCTGTCCATGGTCATCCCCGACGATTATCACCTTGCTCACAGCATGGAACCGATATTCTGTCTATAAATGAAATAGAATTTCCAGAAGTGCGGCGCGTGTTCCATTGAGCGGAGCGGGCGACCCCGCTAGGCTGCATGAAACGACCGGAACGACGCTAGATGGCAGAGCCTGTGACGCCCCCGACCACCGCCGAAGAACTGCGGAGCGCCATCCTCGACCGGTATGAGTCGCTGAGCAAACGGCTGAAGCAGATCGCACGGTACGTCCTGGACGAACCCAATGCCGTCGCTCTCGAAACCCTGGCGGTTCTGGCCGACCGCAGCGGCGTGCAGCCTTCGGCCATCGTCCGGTTCGCCAAGTCGTTCGGCTTCGACGGCGCCACCCAGATGCAGCGCCTGTTCCGTGACGGCCTGCTGTCGGGCAACGCCGCCCTCGCCTATGGCGAACGCGTCCGCCAGTTCAGCGAGACGGTCGACGGCAAGGCGGTGGGCGATCCCGGTCAGGTGCTGGCCGAGTTCATCGAAGGCAACACCCTGGCGCTGCAGAACCTGGGAGAGATCGTCAGCTCGGCGGACATGGCCGCCGCCGTGAAGATGATGGCCCAGGCCGACACCATCTACGTCGCCGGTTTCCGACGGTCCTTCCCGGTCGCCGCCTATATCGCCTATTCGCTGCATCAGGTGGACAAGAAGACGGTCTTTATCGACAGCCTCGGCGGCATGACCCGGCAGCAGATTCACGGCATCACGCCCAGGGATCTGCTGATCTCCGTCAGCTATCATCCCTATGCCGAGGAGGCGGTCCAGCTGATCGAGGCGGCGGTCGACCGCGACTGCAAGGTGCTGTCCATCAGCGACAGTCTGGTCAGCCCCGTCGCCAAGCCGGCCAGTCTGGTGCTGCAGGTGCGCGAGGCCGAAATCCGGAAATTCCGGTCGCTGTCCGCCTCCATGTGTCTGGCCCAGGCGTTGGTTATTTCGTTCGCCTTCTCGACGGCTCAGACCACCCGAAACCGCTCGTCGATGAAACCGTCGGGAAAACACCGATCGAAATGAAACAGACATTGCGGACGTTTCATCGTTAGAATATACGTTACATTATCTGGCGGCGACGGGCGGTCGGGGGTTGCGTGGAAGACGGCTCGATGGCGAGGTCAAAACATCGACTCGATCTGATCACCATCGGCCGTTCGTGCATCGACCTGTACGGCCAGCAGATCGGCGGGCGGCTCGAGGACATGGCCTCGTTCGCCAAATACATCGGCGGCAGCCCCACCAACACGGCCGTGGGCGCCGCACGGCTGGGCCTGAACGCCGGCCTGCTGACCCGGGTCGGAGCCGACCATTTCGGCCGGTTCATCAGCGAACAGCTTGAACGAGAGGGCGTCGTCACCGACGGGGTGATCACCGATCCCGACCGGCTCACCGCCCTGGTCTTTCTGGGCATCCGCGATCCGGACACCTTCCCCCTGATCTTCTACCGCGAGAACTGCGCCGACATGGCGCTGGACGTGGGAGACGTCGATCCGACCTTCATCCAGAGCGCGGCGGCCGTGTTGATCAACGGCACCCACCTGTCCCGGGATGCGGTGTTCGACGCCTCGATCAGGGCGTGCAACCTCGCCCGCGCAGGTGGGGGCCGGGTGGTGTTCGACATCGACTACCGGCCGGTGCTGTGGGGACTGACGGGGCGGGACCGGGGCGAGAACCGCTTCGTCGCCGACGCGGCCGTCACCGCGCGACTCCAGCAGGTGCTGCCTCTGTGCGATCTCATCGTCGGCACCGAGGAGGAGGTTCACATCCTTGGCGGAACGACCGACACCATCGCGGCCCTGCGCGAAATACGGAAACAGACCGACGCCCTGCTGGTGTGCAAGCGCGGCCCCCAGGGATGCTCGGCCTTCCCGGGTGCGATTCCTGACAGCCTCGACGACGGCGTGGTCGGCCGGGGCTTCCCGGTCGAGGTCTTCAACGTGCTCGGCGCGGGCGACGCCTTCATGGCCGGCTTCCTGCGCGGCTGGCTGCGCGGCGAGCCGCTGGCGACCTGCTGCGAGTACGCCAACGCGTGCGGCGCGATCGTCGTCTCGCGGCACGGCTGCGCGCCCGCCATGGCGACCTGGGAGGAGCTTCAGAGCTTCCTGGGCGAGCGCCGCCGGCCGTTCCGCCTGCGCGACGATGTCGAGCTGGAGCATATCCACCGCACCTCGACCCGGACGCGCGACTATGACGAGCTGACGGTCCTGGCGATGGATCACCGGTCCCAGTTCGAGGAACTGTGCGAGCGCATCGGCGCGGATCCTGAACGGATCGCGGTGTTCAAGACGCTGGCGCTCAAGGCGGTCGACCGGCTGGCCGGCGGCGATCCCCGGTTCGGCGTCCTGCTGGACGGCCGCTTCGGCATGCGCGGCCTGGAGGATGCGGCGGACCATCCGTACTGGATCGGCCGTCCGATCGAACTGCCGGGGTCGTGTCCGCTGGTGTTCGAGAGCTCGGCCGACGTCGCGACCGAGCTGGCGACATGGCCGCCGAACCACGTGGTCAAATGCCTGGCCTTCTATCATCCGGACGATCCCGTTGATCTTCGCGAGCGGCAGGAGCGGCAATTGCTGCGGCTTCAGGACGCCTGTCTGAAGACCGGGCACGAACTGCTGGTCGAGATCATCGCATCCAAGAACGGACCGGTGGATTCGCAGACGGTTTCGCGCGCGATCCAGCGGCTCTACGATCTCGGCATGAAGCCCGACTGGTGGAAGCTGGAACCGACCGACGACGCCGCAGCCTGGGCCAATGTCGATCGGGTGATCCCGGAGAACGATCCGCGCTGCCGCGGCGTTCTCCTGCTGGGCCTGTCTGCGCCCGAGGACGAACTGATCGCCTCGTTTGCGGCGGCGGCTTCGGCGCCCATCGTCAAGGGATTTGCGGTGGGCCGGACCATCTTCGCCGACGCTGCGGAGAAGTGGCTCACGGGCCAGATGGACGACGAGGCTGCGATCCAGGACCTGTCGGCCCGGTTCGCGGTGCTGGTCGACGCCTGGCGCGCCGCCAAGGCGCAGGCGCCGTCGGCGACTGTTCGCGAGGCAGGGTAACGTGACGACCATTCGCCTGACCGCCGCCCAGGCCGCCGTTCGCTGGCTGGCCGCGCAGGATGTCGTCGTCGACGGCCAACCCGTTCCCTATTTCGCAGGCTGCTGGGCCATCTTCGGTCATGGCAATGTGGCGGGGCTGGGCGAGGCGCTTAACGCCCACCGCGACGTCCTGCCCACCTGGCGGGCGCACAATGAACAGGGCATGGCGCACGCCGCCATCGCCTACGCCAAACAGATGCGCCGCCAGCGGGCCATGATCTGCACGACGTCGATCGGCCCGGGCGCGACCAATATGGTCACCGCCGCCGCCCTGGCGCACGTCAACCGGTTGCCCGTCCTGTTTTTGCCCGGGGACGTCTACGCCAGCCGCAGACCGGATCCGGTCCTGCAACAGATCGAGGATTTCGGCGACGGCACGGTCTCGGCCAATGACTGTTTCCGGCCCGTATCTCGCTATTTCGATCGCATCACCCGGCCGGAGCAGATCCTCGACGCCCTGCCTCGCGCGCTGGCGACGATGATGGACCCCGCGACCTGCGGCCCGGTCACCCTGGCCTTCTGTCAGGACGTGCAGGCCGAAGCCTTCGACTATCCCGCCGCCTTCTTCGACCGGCGACTGTGGCGTCAACGGCGCCAGCCGGCGGACAGCGGCGAACTGGCCGCCCTGGTCGAGGCGCTCAAGGGAGCGAAACGGCCGCTGATCATCGCGGGCGGCGGCGTGCTCTACAGCCGGGCCGAGACCGCGCTGGCCGCACTTGCCGAAGCCGCGGGCATTCCTGTTGCGGAAACCCAGGCAGGGAAGGGCGTCTTGCCCTGGAATCACCCAGCGTCCCTCGGATCCATCGGGGTGACAGGTTCGTCCGCAGCCAATGCCGCGGCCGAGGCGGCGGACGTCATCGTCGCCGTCGGCACGCGGCTGCAGGACTTCACCACCGGCTCGCGCAGCCTGTTCCCGGATCGACGTCTGTTCCAGGTCAATATCCAGCCCTTCGACGCCCACAAGCACAGCGCCGAAGCGGTCGTCGGCGACGCCAGGACGGTGATTTCGGCGCTCTCCGAAGCGCTGGCCGGCTGGCGCGCGCCGAACGATCCCGGACAGGCCGCGGCCCTTGCGACGTGGAGCGCAGCGGTTGAGGCCGCGACGGCGGGCGACCCTGCCCAGACCCTGCCCAGCGACGCCCAGGTCATCGGCGCCGTCCAGCGGGCCATGGACGACGACGCCGTCGTCGTCTGCGCCGCCGGCGGCCTGCCGGGCGAATTGCACAAGCTGTGGCGGACCGCTCGGCCGGGCGGCTACCACGTCGAATATGGTTTCTCCTGCATGGGCTATGAGATCGCCGGCGGTCTCGGCGTGCGCATGGCCGAACCGGACCGCGACGTCGTGGTCATGGTCGGCGACGGTTCGTACCTGATGCTCAATTCCGAGCTGGCCACCTCGGTGATGATGGGCCGCAAGCTCATCGTCGTGGTGCTCGACAACCGCGGATTCGGCTGCATCAACCGCTTGCAGCAGGCGACCGGCAGTCCCGGTTTCAACAACCTGCTGGCGGACAGCGCGCACGAGACCCTGCCCGCCATCGATTTTGCGGCCCACGCCCGCAGCCTGGGCGCCCTGTCCGAACAGGTCGCGACCCTCGGCGAACTTGAGGCCGCGTTGGGCCGCGCCCGGGCCGCAGACCGCACTTATGTTGTCGCCATCGACACCGACCCCCTGAAAACCACCGAGGCCGGCGGCTGGTGGTGGGACGTGGCGGTGCCCGAAGTGTCGGACCGACCGCAGGTGAACGCCGCCCGCAAGGATTACGAGGATCGCATCCGTATGAAGAGAGACCTGTCATGACCATCCGCTGGGGCGTCAGCCCGATCGCCTGGGCCAATGACGACATGCCCGAACTGGGCGGAGACACGCCGCTGGAGTCGATCCTCTCGGACATCCGCGACGTCGGTTTCGAGGGCGTCGAACTGGGTGGCAAATTCCCGCGCGATCCGGCGGCGCTGAAGCCGCTGCTGGAGGGCTATGGCCTCGACCTGATCGGCGGCTGGTACTCGGGGTCCCTGCTGGCGCAGGACGCAGACGCCGAGATCGCGGCGCTGCAGCCGCATCTGGCGCTGCTGAAGGCGATGGGTTCGACCGTCTTCGTCTTCGCCGAGACCTCCAACGCCGTACACGGCGACCGGGCCACGCCCCTGACGGGGACGCCGCGCATGGCGGACGGCGGCTGGAAGCAGTTCGGAGCACGGCTGACGGAGGTGGCGGACTACATCAACGGTCACGGCCTGAAGTTCGCCTATCACCACCACCTCGGCACCGTCGTGGAGACGGCCGGGGATGTCGACGCCTTCATCGCCAACACCGGGCCGTCGGTCGGGCTTACGCTGGACACGGGTCACGCGGCCCTCGGCGGGGTGAACTCCCTGGCCATCATCCGCGACCATCCCGAACGGGTGGTCCACGTCCACTGCAAGGACGTGCGGTGGCAGACCTTCAGCGAGGCGCGGTCGGGCGGCTCCAGTTTCCTCGACGGGGTGCTGGCCGGGATGTTCACCGTCCCCGGCGACGGCGGCATCGACTACGCGGAGGTGATGTCGGCGCTGAAGGCGATGGACTACTCCGGCTGGATCGTAATCGAGGCCGAACAGGACCCGTCCGTCGCCGAACCGAAGGCCTACGCCGACCTCGGTCTGAGGACCCTCAAGATGCGTGCGGCCGAGGCGGGCCTGGGCTGATGGCAAACCTGCGCGTCCGGCCCCATGCGCCCGCCGCCGACGGCACGGTGCTGAATGTGACGCCGGACAGCGCAGGCTGGGAGCATGTCGGCTTCCGCGTCGTGCGGCTTTCGAACGGCCAGACCTTCGAGGGCGGCGACGCCGGCCGCGAGGCCTGCCTCGTGATCGTCGCCGGAACGGCGGATGTCGTGGCGGGCGAGCTGAGACTGAACGGGCTCGGCGGGCGGCGGACCCCGTTCGAGGATCGAGCGCCGGGGGCGGTCTATGTTCCCGCGGGCGTCGGCTATGCCGTGACCGCCCAGGACGCAGTCGAGCTGGCTGTCTGCACCGCGCCGGGCGTCGGCCAGGGGGAGCCGCGGTTGATCGACGCTGCGCGGATGACCCGTGAGGTGCGCGGGACCGGGACCAACACCCGCTACGTCCGCAACATCCTGCCCGAGACCGAGGCGGCCGAGGGCTTGCTGGTGGTCGAGGTGATCACCCCCGGCGGCCACTGGTCCAGCTATCCGCCGCACAAGCACGACACCGCCTCGCCCTCGGAAGAGACCGCGCTGGAGGAGACCTACTACCACCGCATCGACCCGCCGCAGGGCTTCGCCGTGCAGCGCGTCTACACCGACGACCGCAGCCTGGACGAGACCGTCAGCGTCGAGAACGGCGACGTCGTCATGGTGCCCCGCGGCTACCACCCGGTCGGCGCTCCGCACGGTTACGACGTCTATTATCTGAACGTGATGGCCGGGCCGAAACGCGCTTGGATCTTCCGAAACGACCCGACCCACGACTGGATCGTGAAGCCAAAGAACTGACCGCCCTCCCCAGGACTCTCCCATGCGCAGCATCGACCATTTCATCGGCGGCCGTCCGGTCGCCGGGACCTCCGGCCAGTTCGGCGACGTCTTCGATCCCAACACCGGGGCCGTTCAGGCCCGGGTCCAGATGGCCACGACCGCCGAGCTGGACAGCGCCATCGCCAATGCCGTCGAGGCGCAGAAGGGCTGGGCGGCGACCAATCCACAGCGCCGCGCCCGGGTCATGTTCGAATTCAAACGCCTGCTGGAAGTCCACATGGACGAACTGGCGCACATGCTGTCCGCCGAGCACGGCAAGGTCATCGCCGACTCCAGGGGCGACATCATGCGCGGGCTGGAGGTGATCGAGTTCGCGTGCGGCATCCCGCACTTGCTGAAGGGCGAATACACCCAGGGCGCCGGTCCGGGCATCGACGTCTGGTCGGCGCGTCAGCCGCTGGGCGTGGTGGCGGGCATCACCCCGTTCAACTTCCCGGCCATGATCCCGATGTGGATGTTCGGCCCCGCCATCGCCTGCGGCAACGCCTTCATCCTCAAGCCCTCCGAGCGCGATCCGTCCGTGCCCGTGCGCCTCGCCGAACTGATGCTGGAGGCCGGCGCCCCGGCGGGCGTGCTCAACGTGGTCCAAGGCGGCAAGGAGATTGTCGAGGCGATCCTGCGCCACCCCTCGATCAAGGCGGTCAGCTTCGTCGGATCCTCCGACATCGCCCAGTCGGTCTATGCGCTCGGGGCGCTGCACGGGAAGCGCGTCCAGGCCATGGGCGGCGCCAAGAACCACGGCATCGTCCTGCCCGACGCCGATATGGACCAGACCGTCGCCGATCTCATGGGGGCCGCCTACGGTTCGGCCGGAGAGCGCTGCATGGCCCTGCCCGTCGTCGTTCCGGTCGGCCAAGGCACGGCGGAGCGGCTGCGCGAGGCCCTGCTGCCCGCCATCGAAAGCCTGCGGGTCGGCGTCTCCACCGACGCCGACGCCCACTACGGCCCGGTGATCTCGGCCGCCCACAAGGCGAAAATCGAGGGCTATATCCAGATGGGCGTCGATGAGGGCGCCGAACTGGTCGTGGACGGCCGCGGCTTCTCGCTGCAGGGGCATGAGGACGGATTCTTCCTCGCCCCCACCCTGTTCGACCGGGTCACGCCGGAGATGCGCACCTATCAGGAAGAGATCTTCGGTCCGGTGCTGCAGATCGTGCGCGCCGCCACCTTCGAGGAGGCCCTGTCCCTGCCGTCGAAGCACCAGTACGGCAACGGCGTCAGCATCTTCACCCGCGACGGCGACGCGGCGCGGACCTTCGCCGACCAGGTCGAGGTGGGCATGGTGGGGATCAACGTGCCGATCCCCGTGCCGGTCGCCTACCACTCGTTTGGCGGATGGAAGCGCTCCGGCTTCGGAGACCTGAATCAGTACGGTCTGGACGGCGTGCGTTTCTACACCCGCACCAAGACCGTGACCCAGCGCTGGCCGCGCAGGGACGGAAGCGGCGTCAGCGATCAGAGTTTTGTAATTCCAACCATGCGATAGATTGGAATTCTTCTTCCATTTCTGCGACGGCTGAAATAGGCTGATCCTCAACGAGGTCGCCGCATGACGCCGGCCCGCCACCCTGGGAGGGCTATCGCATGTCGCGTGGATTGCTGGGCTTCTTCGCCACCGGACCCGACCTGCCCGAGATGGCGGACAAGGGCCTGATCGACACCCTGTACCGGCGTAACCGGTTCCGCGTGATGCTGGCGATCACCCTGGGCTATGGCCTGATCTACATCTGCCGTCTGGCGCTGGGCGTGGTGAAGAAGCCGCTCATCGATCAGGGCGTCTTCACCCCGTCCGAACTGGGGATGATCGGCTCCGCGCTGTTCTGGACCTACGCCCTGGGCAAGCTGACCAACGGCTTCTTCGCCGACCACGCCAACATGCGGAAATTCCTGACCGCCTCCTTCCTGCTGTCCGGCCTGTGCTGCATCGCCATGGGCTCGGTGAACATGCTGTGGGCGGCGGTCGTGATCTGGGGCCTGAACGGCTGGTTCCAGAGCTTCGGCGCCCCCGGTGGCGTGGTGGCCATGACCGCCTGGTATTCCAACCGCGAGCGCGGCCGGATGTACGGCATCTGGAGCACGGCCCACTCCATCGGCGAGGGCGCGACCTTCCTGGTGGTCGGGGCTGTCGTGACATGGATCGGCTGGCGCGCCGGCTTCTGGATTCCGGGCCTGATCGGCATCGCCGTCGCCCTGTGCACCTGGATGCTGATGCAGGACCGGCCGCGGACGATGGGCCTTCCGACTGTCGCCGACTGGCGCAATGACCATTACACCGGCCCGGTGCGGGTCGAGCCGTCCACGGTTCTCCGCACCCAGCTGTCGATTCTCAAACTGCCGGAGATCTGGATCCTGGCCGTGTCCAGCGCCCTGATCTACGTCACCCGCTACGCCATCAACTCCTGGGGGATCCTGTACCTGCAGGAGTCTCGCGGCATGGACCTGCCGACCGCGGCCAGCCTGCTGTTCATCAGCACGATCGCGGGGATCGGCGGCGCCATCGGCTACGGCTACCTGTCCGACAAGGTGTTCGGCTCCCGGCGCCCGCCCGCCAACCTGCTGTTCGCCCTGTGCGAACTCGCCGGCCTGCTGCTGTTCTTCTTCGGCCCCAACAACATGGTGTCGCTGACGATTTCCATGGTGCTGTTCGGGATCGGCCTGACCGGTCTGGTGACGTCGCTGGGCGGTCTGTTCGCGGTCGACGTCGCGCCCAAGCGCGTCGCCGGGGCGGCCATGGGGGTGATCGGCGTGTTCAGCTACATCGGCGCCGCCATCCAGGAAAACGTCTCCGGCTTCCTGATCGAGGCCAATATGACGACCGTGGGCGAGGACAAGATCTATGACTTCGGCCCGGTTATCTGGGTCTGGGTCGGGGCGTCCGTCCTGTCGATGATCCTCGCCGCCAGCCTGTGGCGGACCCGCCTCAGGGACTAGATTTCGTAACCCGGGATACCCGCCTTGCTTGATCCATCCGACGACCTGAAGGCCATGATCGAGGCGGCGAAAGCCGCGGGTGAGGGGCTTGAGAAGCGGTTCGCCCAACTGTCCGAACTGACGGTCCGATCCAAGACCGGACCGGCCGACATGGTGTCGATCGCCGATGAGGAGGCCGAGCAGACCACCCGCGGCATTCTGGGGCGCGCGCGGCCGAGCTACGCCTTCCTTGGCGAGGAGGGCGGAGCCGGCGGCGGACCCGACGAGGGCCAGCAGTGGATCGTGGATCCTCTCGACGGCACCACCAACTTCCTGTTCGCCTGCCCGCTGTGGGGCGTGAACGTCGCCCTGGCCCGTGAGGGCAAGGTCGTCGCCGGCGTCACCTACATCCCCGTGCTGAACGAGCTCTATGTCGCCGAGACCGGCAAGGGCTGCTGGCTGAACGGACAGCAGATTCGCGTTTCCCGGCGCGCGGCGTTGATCGAGACCGTCCTGGCCTGCGGCATCCCCTTCGCCGGCAAGCCGGACCATTCGGTGTTCGCCCGCGAAATGGCTCTGCTGAGCAGCGAGGTGGCCGGCATTCGCCGCACCGGCGCCTGCGCCGTGGACATGGCCTGGGTCGCGGCGGGTCGATGGGACGCCTACTGGGAGCGCTGCCTGAACGCCTGGGACATGGGTCCCGGCATCATCCTCGTAGAGGAAGCCGGCGGGCTCGCGACGTCTGTCGACGGGTCTCCGCTGGACCTGCATGCAGGGAATGTCTGCGTTTCGAACGGAGGGGTGCACGACGCCCTGATCCGTCAGCTGAACGCCGCGTGTGATGGAGCAGTCGCATGAACCTTCGCCTTACACCCGCACGTCGGCACTTCCTCGGCGGCTCGGCGCTGGCCGCCTTTCTGGCCGCGGCGCCGCGCGCCATCGCCCAGGTCTTCGGCTATCCGCGCGCGCTGCAGGGACCGATGGTCGGAGCGCCTGGACCGAACCATTTCACCGTGTGGGTCCGGGCCTCCGGCACCTTTCCGGTCAAACTCGAGTATTCGACCAGCCGCGACTTCGACGTGGCGCTGGACGGCCCGACCTTGACCGCGCGCGCCGAGGACGACTGCTGCCTGGTGTTCCGTGTCGAGGGCGTGCAGCCCGACACAGACTACTGGTACCGGTTGGTCTATGCGGGAGAGGGAGACCGCCATCAGCCCTTCGCCTACCGGACGCGAACCGCTCCTGCCGGGCCGGCGGATTTCCGCATCGCCTTCGGCTCCTGCTGCCGGATCCAGTACGACGCCGAACAGCCGATCTGGAACGTCGTGCGTGATCTCGATCCGGACATGTTCTTCTGGCTGGGGGACAACATCTACGGCGACAGCGACGAGCCGGCGGCCCTGGCCGACCTCTATGGCCGCGGCCGGGTCGTCGAACGACTCGCCCCCTTACTCCGGTCCAGGCCGCAACTGGCGATCTGGGATGACCACGACTTCGGCTACAACAACTCCGACGGCCGCAGTCCCTACAAGGCCAGCGCCCTGAAGGTGTTCCGGAACTTCTGGGCCAACCCCTCCTACGGCGAGGAGGGCAACCCGGGCGTCTATTTCCGGCAGTCGTACGGCGGCGTGGACTTCTTCTTCCTCGACGGCCGCTACCATCGCGATCCGATCGACACCGTCGACAACGCCCGAAAGACCATTCTCGGCGCGCGACAGAAGGCCTGGCTCAAGCGCGAACTCGCCGCATCGGCGGCCCCCTTCAAGGTGCTGGTCTCGGGCGGCGGCTTCTCGGCGGCCGAGAACGAGGAGGGCGGCGACAGCTGGGGCGTCTTCCTGACCGAGCGGAACGAGATCTTCGACTTCATCCGCGACCGGAACATCGGCGGCGTGCTGTGCATCTCGGGCGACAGCCACATGGGCGAGTTGAATTGCATCCCGCGATCCGAGAGCGGCGGCTACGACATCTACGACTTCTGCTCGTCGCCGCTGGCGCAGATGCCGGCGAACAAGAACACGCGCCAGACGCCGGAAGTCCGCATCCGCGACACCTGGGTCCGCAGCGTCAATGTCGGACTGCTCAAGTTCGACATGACGGGCTCGACGCCGACCGTGACCCTTACGCTGCACGATGTGCTGGGCGACGCCGTGTGGGATCCGCTGGTGCTCACGCCGGCTGATCTGACCAACGGCGTGAAGACGTGGGACGCCAAGGCCGATCCGCTGGAGCTGGAACGGCTGGCCCGCTTCAAGCGCGGAGGCGGCTACTACGGCTACGACCCGGCGCCGGGCTGGCCTAACCGCCCGTACTACGACGGAGCGTCAGACTGACGAAGCCGGGGGTCTCGCGGTCGCGGCGTTCGATCTCCTCGATCGGCCGGGTCGAACGCGGGCCGTCGTATTTCTCGCGGGTTTCGTGGAAGCCGCGACCGAACAGGTCGGTCGCCTCGGCGCGCAGACGCCAACGGTCGCCGATCCGCCGCTCGACGCTCAGCGTCCAGCCCATGCCTTCGGACTCGCGCGTGATTTCGTCGAAACGATATTCGACCGAGCGTTCCGCGATGTGCTCGATGTCGAGGCCCCAGGTGAGTCCGAGCGCGGGGATATCCTGCGTCACGCCGATCGAACCTTCGACCGGGTTCTCGTCGGAGATGCCGCGCCGCTCTCCCGTAACCGGGTCGGTCACCTCGCTGGTCCGCCACAACACCGACGTGCGCAGCTGTCCCCCGGGCAGGCCCAGACGATCCAGCGACGAAACCAGATCCAGCGCCAGCGTATCGCGACGGCCCGATCCGATATTGCCCGGCGCGTCGAACACGTCGTCGGGCGTGACCACAAGGATGCGATCGACGACATCCTCGATCTCGTCATGGGTCCAGGTCGCCGTAATCGACCCATCCGCGCCGAGCCGATGCTCCCAGCCGGCCGTCAGCCGCCAGGACTTGTCAGGCTCCAGCGCGGCGTTCCCGGCGGTCACGACGTCCCGGTTCAGCGAGGCGGACGCGACGAAGTCGTTGAAATCCAGCTGCCCGACCTCTCGGGCCAATGACAGTCGCAGCCGGTCATCTGGACCGGCATCCCAGGTGGCGACGACCCGGGGCTTGGCGTAGACGAAACTGCGTTCAAGCGGACTGTCGCCGGTCTGGGCGATGGCCGAGGCCTCGACCCGCAGACCGCCCTCGACCCGCCAGCCGCCGGCCAGCTTCCAGATCGCGCCGACGGAGGCTTCGCCGCGCCGTTCCTCGATCCGCACGTCCGAGCCGGGCAGGTCGACGGGCAAGCCATTCTCCTCCAGCCGCGCCCGGCTTTCGAGGAAGTTGAAGGCGCCCTCCAGCCCTGCCGTGAACGCGAGTGTCTCTGACTGCTCGCGGCCCAGTTCGATCCGGGCGATGGTTTCGCCGGTGTCTGTCAGCTCGGAGAAGGTGTCGCTGTCGGTTCCCGCCTGCTCCCGTTCCACGGCGTCCAGCCGTCCCAGTTGCTGGGTCAGCATGACCTCCAGGGAGTGGCGATCACCCAGCGATCGGGCGAACCGGACGCCGACCTCGGCTTCGGCGTAGTCCTCGTCCTCGACCACGATCTCATCATCAGCGCCGGAGGTGCTGTCGGTGATCATGGTGTCGCCCTCGACCTTTTCGGAGCGGATCGCGGCAGATGTGATCAACTGGCCGCCGCCGAGCGGATGCCGGAAGGCGGCCGCGGCTTCGATTTCCCGCTGCGTTACGAAGGTATCCAGCGCACTCGCCTCAACGAGGATCCCATCGGCCGTCGTCTCGACGATCCGGCCGGCGCCGCTATCGTCGTCCAGCTCCGGCTCGGCCCGGAACGACAGCTCCAAAGCCGTTTCGCCCCAACGTCGCGCGTACTCCGCCTTGAGTCCCGGCTGGATCCACCCGTCGGTGGAAACCAGCACGCCGGCCTCAATCGCCCAGTCCGGCGCAGCAGAGCGACGCCGCACGACATTGGCCAACACCGGATAGCCCGCCATGTCGACGCCGTTCCCGCCGCTGCGGATCAGTTCGATGCGCTCGACCCCGGCCGCCGGAATGCGCGACAGCAGGTCGCCGATGTCGTTCCGCTTGCTGGCCGGGCGGACGCCGTCGATCAGAACATTGCCCAGCGCGCCGGAATAGCCCCGAACGTCGGCGTCCGCCTCGATGATGGTGAAACCGGGAAGGCGTTGCAGCATGTCGTGCGCCGTGGCCGGGGCGGTGTCGGCGAAGGCCTCGGGGCCATACGCGGTGGTTCCCGGTTCCGCCGTCTGCGCCGAGGCGGTCTGGCCCGCCAGGCTCAAACCAATGGCCAGCCCCGTTGCGAGACTCCAGGCGATCCCCTGCCGCCGAACCCGTTTGCCGATAGGCATGCTTCAGTCCCCACTGTACGCAGCCGTTGTGCCCGTCTGGGCCTGACAAACAGCCGCGCTCGACCGTCAGCGAAATGTCAGCGAACACGCCGCAAGGTGAGGCCATGACCCGATCAAACCTTGTGATCAGCCTGGCTGTTCTCGCACTCTCGGCGACCGTGGCCGGAACGCCCGCGATAGCCGGCCCCGTGTCCGCCGCGTCGGACGACGACGACCACGTTGCAGCGCGCGAGGCCTTGCGGCGGGGCGAAATCCTGCCCCTGGCCCGCATCCTCGCCGTCGTCGCCCGTCACGTGCCGGGGGACGTCATCGACGTCGAACTGGAGCGGAAAGACGGTCTGTGGCGGTATGAGGTGAAGGTTCTGACCTCGACGGGCCGTGTCCGGGAGGTCAAGCTGAACGCCCGAGACGGTTCGGTGCTGGAGATCGAGGACGACTGAATGCGCTGCCTCGTCGTCGAGGACGATCCGGACATCCAGGCCGACCTCAAGCGTTCGCTGGAGGCGGCCGGATTCAGCGTCGACATCGCCTCGGACGGCGACGCCGCCTGGTATGCCGGAGACGTGGAGGACTATGCGGCCGTCGTGCTGGACCTCGGCCTGCCGCGACTTGACGGCCTGTCGGTGCTGCGCCGATGGCGGGCCGCGGGCCGGACCTTTCCGGTCCTGATCGTCTCGGCCCGATCCGACTGGACCGAGAAGGTCGAGGGCATAGAAGCGGGCGCCGACGATTACCTGGCCAAGCCGTTCGAGATGGGCGAGCTGGTCGCCCGGCTGCGCGGCCTGCTCCGGCGCGGCGCGGGCCGGACCTCCAGCGTGGTGACTGTCGGCAAGCTGCGGCTCGATACGACCCGGATGGCGGCCTCCTTCGACGGCGCGCCCGCGCGGCTCTCGCCACTGGAGTTTCGCCTGCTGGACTTGCTGGCTCATCAGCCCGGCCGGGCTGTCTCTTCCGGCGAGATCGCCGATCACCTCTATGGGACCGCCGAGAGCGGCGACGCCAACGCCATCGAGGCGATCGTGGCGCGGCTGCGAAAGAAGTTCGGCGCGGGCGTGATCACGACCCGGCGCGGGTTCGGCTATTTGCTGGATGCGCCGTCGTGATCACCCGTTCCCTGCGCGTCCGCCTGCTGCTCGCCGCCGGAGCAGCAACCCTGGTGGCGCTGGTGGTGGCCTGGCTGTTCATGAGCCTGCTGTTCGAACGCCATCTCGAACGGCGAATGACGCAGGAACTGACTCGGGACGCCTGGCGCCTTGTCGCGGCGGTGGTCGCCGATCCGACGGGCGGGATCACCCTGACCGATCCCCTCAGCGATCCGCGGCTGCAGACCCCGGCCGGCGGCTTCTACTGGCAGGTCGCGGCTGACGGGCGGACCTGGCGATCGCGCTCGCTCTGGGACGAAGCCCTGCCATCACCGCCAGCAGAACCTTCCACGGCGGATTGGGAACTACGCCGCGCGAACGGACCATTCGGCCAGGAGGTCTTTCTGCTGGAACGGATGATCCGCCCGGATGCGAGCGGGCCTGACGTCGTCGTCCAGCTGGGTGTGGATGCGTCGGATGTCGCCTCCGCCCAGGCGGAGTTCCGCCGCGAGCTTGCGCTCTTCCTGGCTGCTCTATGGCTGTTCCTGCTCGCGGCCGCGTGGATACAGGTCCATCTCGGGCTCCAGCCCCTGGCGGGCATCAGGTCGCAGCTCGCCGCCTTGCGCTCCAGTTCTTCGGCCCGTCTGGTCCTGCCGTGGCTGGACGAGGTGAAACCCCTCGCCGAAGCGATCAACGACCTCGCCGAAGCTCGCGACACCGACCTGACGCGGGCGCGATCCCGGGCCTCGGATCTGGCGCACGGGCTGAAGACCCCGCTCGCCGCCCTGAACGCCCAGGCGCGCCGTGTGCGTGACGCGGGTCAGCCCGGGATCGCCGATGGCCTGGAGCGCGCGATCGCCGCCCTGATCGCCACGACCGAGGCCGAGCTGGCTCGCAGCCGCGTCGCGGCGACCGGACAGGATGGTCGAAGCGGCGTCCGCGATATCGTCGACCGTCTGGTCAGCGTGCTGGAGCAGACGGACCGCGGCGACCTGGTGGCCTTCACCAATTCGGTTCCGGAGGCGGTCGAGGCGCCGCTCAACGCCGACGATCTCACCGAACTGCTGGGCCCGCTGCTGGAGAACGCGACACGATTCGCCCACCGGCAGGTCGTGGTGAGCGCCCGGCGCGCCCCCGACCGACTTTCGGTGCTGATCGAGGACGACGGCCCGGGGATTCCTCCCGACCTCGCCCTGGACCCCGCCGCGCGAGGCGTCAGACTGGATGAGACGGCGCACGGCCACGGTCTAGGCCTCTCGATCGCCAAGGCGCTGGCTGAAGCCTCCGGTGGAGGCCTTGCGCTGTCTCCATCTTCCCTGGGCGGTCTTTGTGTCGAGGTTCGTTGGTCAGACCTGCAGGAGTGAGTGAAGAGAGCTTTGGCGGGCGTCCCCCAAAAGGGACTCGTGAGTTCAGCTATGAGGCATGTGCCGCCGCTGACACACCTGTCATCGTCGTTGATACTTCATCCGACACAGGCGGCCAGTGTCGCTCACACCGGGTCCGACACCGAGGGTCGCCCATGTTGACACCCGCGCGGTGGAATTGCCCATAGGTCCGTCCGGCGAGGACTCTCGCCCAAGTGTGGAAATGATCAGCAACGAGCGGAATCCAGGCTTGGGTTCGCGCGGCGACATGCGCCCT